>NZ_JBFTKP010000029.1:0-78929 GCF_056396005.1 Allobosea sp. 05T439
CTGGATCCTGTGTTTGCTATGGCTGGGAGCGATCCCGTTGACGGTGGAAACCATCTGGATCAGCTTACTGCTGACGTCGGCGATCTGCCGGCGCGATGAGACCTGTTGGCCAAAGCCCAAAGCTGCTTCCCGACATAGGACGTTGTCCGTGAGAACGGTGTGGACCCGGTACGGTACCGCGTCGATCAGAGCCACCAGGAAGGCAGAAGCCGAGGTCCGGCCGGTCTTCCTGACCACCTGGACGAAGGCGAATTTGCTCGTGCGATCAATGGCCACGTAGAGGTAGAGCTTGCCCTCGGCAGTCTGTACCTCGGCGATGTCGATATGGACGTAGCCGATCGGGTAGGACTTGAAGCGCCTYTTCGGCTCCTTGTCTCCTGCCACCTCCGGCAACCGGCTGATGCCATGACGCTGCAGGCAGCGGTGCAATGATGAGCGCGTCAGATGCGGGATCGTCGCCTGCAGAGCATAGAGGCAATCGTCGAGCGGCAGCAGAGTATGCCGGCGGAAGGCGACGATCACCGCCTCCTCCTCGATCGACAGCACGGTCGATCGAGGCTCGCATGGACCGGTCTTGAGATCCGCCGTCGAGCTCCGTCTCTTCCACTTGGCCACCGTCTTCTGGTTGATGCCGTAGCGCTTCGCCAGAGCCCTCAGGCTCTCTTGACTATGCTGTATCGCTCGACGAACCGCCTCTGTCGTCGTGGCGCTCCCATGGTGAACCTGGCCCATAGCGCCTCCTTCCACTCACGCGAAAAGACTGCACCATCAAAGCCCGGGATCAAACASCTAGGAAAGGCGCAGCCGCGTCTCCGCATCGAACAGGTGTAGCCGGTCGAGATCGCATGCGAGTTTCACTGCCGCTCCGGCGGCAGGTACGAAGCGGCCATCAGCCATGCCGACCACTTCGCGGCCGGCGAGCTTGACGATGACCTGCGTCGTGACGCCGAGGGGTTCGGCTACGACCACCGTGGCATTGAGCTTCTGCCGCCCCGCGGAGGTGAGGTCGGGTGCATCGAGCGGCTCGACCGTGAGATTGTCGGGCCGCAGGCCCATCAAAACCGTGCTGCGGTCGCCGAGGCGCGCGCCCGCGTCAGGGGCGAGAGTGAGCGCCGCGCCACCGGGCTCCAACGCCAGCGCGGGCATCCCGTTCTGCTGGACCACGGAGACCTCCAGCAGGTTCATCGTCGGCGTGCCGATGAAACCGGCAACAAAGGCGCTCGCAGGGGTGTGAAACACGTCGAGCGGCGTGCCGACCTGCTCGATCCGTCCGTCGCGCATGATCACGATTCTGTCAGCGAGAGTCATCGCCTCGATCTGGTCATGCGTCACATAGACGATCGTGGTGCCGATCGACTGGTGCAGCCGCTTGATCTCGGTGCGCATCTGGCCGCGCAGCTGGGCGTCGAGATTGGAGAGCGGTTCGTCGAACAGGAAGACGGTGGGATCGCGCACGATGGCGCGGCCCATGGCGACGCGCTGGCGTTGGCCGCCGGAGAGCGCATTAGGCCGGCGTTCGAGCAGGTCGGTCAGCCCAAGCAGCGCGGCCGCTTCGCGTACCTTGCGGTCGATCTCGGCCTTCGGCAGTTTTGCAGCGTAGAGGCCGAAGGCGATGTTCCGGTGCACCGTCATATGCGGGTAGAGCGCATAGTTCTGGAACACCATCGCGATGTTCCGGTCCTTGGGCTCCAGCGTGTTCACGACGCGGCCGCCGATCGAGATCGTGCCGTCGCTGAGGCTCTCGAGCCCGGCGATCATCCTGAGTGTTGTCGACTTGCCGCAGCCTGAAGGACCGACCACGACGATGAACTCGCCATCGGCGATCTCGAGGTCGATGCCGTGGACAATGCCGACATCGCCATAGCGCTTGACGACCTTGCTGAGCGAAACGCTGGCCATCGGCTCAAAGTCCCTTCGGCGCGGAGAATGAGGCAATGGCGCCGGACAGCGTCTTGCCCGCTGCGGCGTCCCGCGCAGCGTGACGGGCAATCAGCTCCCGCGCCTCTGCAGCCTGTGCCTCGTAGAGGGAGAGGCTTTCGGCGATCGCGGCAGGGGCCGGTCCGCCTGGGAGGGTCCGCACCGAGACGAAATACTCGGGCGTCACGGCCTCGCGGAATTCGGCCTCGGTCAACACCGGGTCGCGGTCGGTGACCTTGCGGAACAAGGCGACGAACTCGGCATAGGGCACCGTGCCAAGGGTCTGCCGGGTCGCCTGCAGGTGCTTTGCCATCGCGGCGGCGACATGATGCGTGATGGCGAAGGGCAGTTTTTCGCGGCGCACCAGCGTGTCGGCGAGCTCGGTGATCGTGGCGTAGGACGCCTCGATATTCGCCCGCGCCCGCGTCTCGTCGACCTTGGCGGATGCGAAGACCCCGCCGAGAAGGCTGAGCGCGCGTTCGGCCATGACGAAGGCTTCGTAGCCCTGACCATGGACCTCGTGCTCATTGTCGTTCATGTCGGTGAAGGGCGTATTGTGCAAGGCGAGCAGCACCGCGTCGCATTTGCCCCCGGTGAGCGAAGCCATCAGGCGCAGATGCTCGACGGGAACCGGATTGCGCTTCTGCGGCATGATCGAGGAGATCTGCACGAAGCCGTCGGAGAAGCGCAGTTGCCCGACCTCGAACGAGGTCCAGAAGGCGAGGTCCTGCGCGAAACGGCCGAGATTCAGCGCCAGCACCCGCAGGGCCGAATAGACGCCGGCGGTATAGTCGCTCGAGGCGATGCAGCCATAGGAGTTCCGCAGGAAATCGGGGAAGCCGAGCAGGTCTGCGACGCGGGCGCGGTCGAGCGGGAAGCCTGTCGTGGTGATGGCAGCTGCGCCCATCGTGCTGAGGTCGACGACCTCGCGCGCCTGCATMAGCCGGGTCACGTCGCGCAGCAACACCTCGATCACTGCGCCGAGATAGTGGCCATAGGTCGAAGGCTGGGCCGGCTGGCCGTGTGTATAGGCGAGGATCAGCGTGCCGGCCTCCTCGCGCGAGCGCCGGATCAGCGTTGTGATCAGGTCGAGCAGCTGCAGGCCGAGCGTGTCGAGCCGCTCGCGCAGCGCGAGCTTGAACAGGGTGTGGTCGATATCGTTGCGCGAGCGCCCGGTATGCAGGCGCCCGGCGATGTCCTTGCCTATCAGCGCCGCGAGCTTGGTCTCGATGAAGAAGAACAGGTCCTCATGCTCGCCGGTATAAGCGGCGGGTTCGGCTCCGGTGAGTTCACGTTCCACGATGTCGAGAGCGCCAAAGATCGCCGCCGCCTCGGGGCGGGTCAGCAGGCTCTGCTCGGCCAGCATGACGCCATGGGCGCGGTGCAGGCGCAGGAGATGGGCGAGATGATGCATCTGGCTATGGGCAAAGCCCGGCGCCAGCACGGTGCGGGCATAGACCGGCGCCGGAAAACGGTCGTCGCTGCCGGAAGGGGCGTCGGGCGTAAGCGCGTTCATGCGAGAATCAGCCTTTCAGGCCCGCGAGCACGACGCCGCGGATGATGTAGCGCTGGAAGATGACGAAGACGACGAGCGTCGGCAGCGTCGCGATGGTGGCACCGGCCATGATMAGCTCCCAATCGGTCAGGAACTCGCCGGAGAACGAGGCAAGGCCGACCGGCAGTGTGTAGAGCGCACGGTCATTTGTGGCGATCAGCGGCCAGAGGAAGGCGGTCCAATTGCCGAGGAAGGTGAAGATCGCCAGGGCCGACAGCGCCGGCGTCACCAGCGGCAAAGCCACCTTCCACCAGATCGCGAATTCGCCGAGCCCATCGATACGCGCGGCATGGATGTAGTCGTCGGGCACGCCGGCGAAGAACTGCCGCATCAGGAAGACGCCGAAGCCGGTCATCAGTCCGGGAAACATGATGCCCCAATAGCTGTTCAGCCAGCCGAAATTCTTGGCCATCAGATACCAGGGCACTACCAGCATCTCGGTCGGGATCATCAGCGTCGTCAGGATGGCGATGAACACCACCTCGCGGCCGCGGAACTTGAACTTGGCGAGCGTGTAGCCGATCAGCGAATCGAAGAAGAGCACGGACAGGGTGACGAGGAGGCTCGTCACCAGCGAGTTGACGAACCACAGGCCGAAGCGCGTGTTCTTGAAGATATAAACGTAGTTCTCGAAGGTCGGTTCGCGCGGGATGATGTTGAGTTCATAGACCTCGTTGGAGAGCTTCAGCGAGGTTGCGACCATGTAGAGCAGCGGCATCATCATCGCGATGGCGCCCATGGCGAGGAGCGTCCAGGCGAGCACCTGGCCGGGACGAGCGGCGAGTTGCAGCCGCCAGTTCGGCATCGGGGACGCGGCGGAGGTTGCCGTGCTCATGATTTCTCCCGCATCAGCCAGAGTTGGAGGAGGCTGACCGTCAGAAGGATCACGAACAGCACCAATGTCTGCGCCGCCGCATAGCCCATCTGATATGAACGGAAGGCGGTCTCATAGATGTAGAGCACCAGAGGCTTGGTGCTGTTCAGAGGTCCGCCGGCGCCGTTGTCGGTCATGTTGTAGACCGTGTCGAAGATGCGCAGGAAGCCGATCGACGAGATCACCACCAGGAAGACGATGGTGGGCTTGAGCAGGGGCAGGGTGATCTGGCGCAGGATCATCCATTTGCCCGCGCCGTCGATCCGCGCCGCCTCGTAATAGCTCGACGGAATGGCACGCAAGCCCGCCATGAACAGCACGATCTGGAAGCCGAGCCCGGCCCAGATCGCCGGCGTCAGCACTGCATAGAGCGCCTGCGTCGTCGAGCGCAGGAAGGGCTGCGCATCGAGCCCGACCGCGTTCAGCATGTTGTTGAGCAGCCCGATCGGTGGCGGCTGGTAGAACCAGCGCCAGACCCAGGCCATCGCGACTGTCGTCGTCAGGTGCGGGATGAAATAGCAGGCCCGGATCAGGCCATGCGCGAAGCGGACCTGATCGAGATAATAGGCGATGACGAAGGACAGGAGCAGGCTGAGCGGCGTGCCGACCATGAGGTAGATGAACGTGTTCTTGAAGGCGAGCCAGAACACCGGATCGCCCATCATCTTCCGGAAATTGTCGAGCCCGATGAAGACCGGTTTCGAGAGCAGGTTCCACTGCATGAAGGCGATGCCGAACGATTCCAGTGCCGGATAGAATCGGATCACCGCGAAGAATGCGATCGGCACGGCAAGGAACGCCCAGGCCGTGAGTGCCTGCTTCGTCTCGATCGTCAATCCCGCGTAGCCCCGCATTCGTCGCATCCCCGTTCCGGCGTCCCCGCTGTGTGTCGTCCGATTAAATCAAGTCCGTTGATTTAATACGAAGCCGGCGACATGATGCAAGCCCTGCTTCGCGCCAGGCCCACAGGCTCTGCATTTCAATCGGAAGGTTCGCGCCGCTCATGAGCGTATCCGGTCTCGCCCCGTTCGATCGCCGCGGCCATCATCGCCGCGTGGTGATCGAGGCGTTKAGGCGTTCCGGTGCAGCCTCGCGCGCGGAGATCGCCGCGGCGACCGGGCTCTCGGCCCAGACCGTCTCGACCGTGACTGACGAGCTGTGTCGCGAAGGACTGGTGAGCATCGTCGGCCGCCGCGCTTCGGCGCGCGGCCAGCCGCCAATCGATCTCGCGCTGGCGCTCGATGGCGGCTTTGCCGTCGGTGTGCAGGTCGAGCCTGGCCGCATGACCGGTATCCTCGTCGATCTCGGCGCCCATGTCCGGGCCGAGCGCAGCATCGATTGCGATACGGGGCGCCCCGATCTCGCCCTCCCGAGCCTGATTTCGCTGGTTGCCGAGTTGGTCGAGCAAGGCCGCATTGCGCGCGCCCGGCTCTGGGGCGTCGGCATCGCATTGCCGGGCCCGTTCGGTGATGTCGCGGAGAGCGAGCAGGACCCGCTAGCCATGGCGGCCTGGTCGCGGCTTCCGTTTCGCGAAGCCTTCTCTGCGGGGCTGAACCTGCCCGTCATCGTCGGCAACGACGCGACGGCTGCGGCAATCGGCGAGCATCTGCATGGAGTTGCGCGCGATCTGCGCAGCTTCGTCTATCTCTACCTTGCCGAAGGCATCGGTGGCGGCCTCTTCGTCGAGGGACAACCGGTGACCGGCGCCTTCGGCAATGCCGGCGAGATTGGCCGCATGATCGTCGGCCACGAGCCTGATCGGGGTGGGCTTGTGACGCTGGAGGCGCGTGCTTCGCTGCATGCGTTGCGTCGGATGCTGGGTGAGGCCGGCGTCGGGGATGCGGACAACTGTGCCGTTGAGCGTCTCTTCGACGGTCACGAGGCGATCGTCGCATGCTGGATCGCCGAGGCCGCGCGCCATTTGCGCATCGCCATCGCCAACATCGAGAACCTGCTCGATCCCGAGACTATCGTGATTGGTGGGCAGGTGCCGGAGCGGGTCCTGGCTGCGCTGATGCAGGCCATCGCGCCGCTGCCGGCCTCCGTCAGCCAGCGCAAGGGCCGACAGCAGCCGCGCTTGCTGACCGGGCGCGCTGGCCGCAATTCGCCGGCTCTCGGCGGCGCGACCTTGCCGTTGTTCAGTGGCCTGACGCCGCATCCGCGTGCGGCAAAACTGCCGAAACCGGCGCGTGCGGCGAGAGCATCGGAGCTAGGAAAAACCCGTCCGGCCAATGGCAGGCGGGATCTGGCGGCGGGGAGCTGAGGCCATGGTGCCGGCTTGTCCCGCAATCGAGATCGAACCGGCCAGCCTATTGGTGGAGCGGTTGGTAGGCGAGGGCGCCCGTCGCGGCGTCCTGTACGATCTGGCCGAAGGCCTCGGACTCGATGAAATGCCCGGCGGCAACGATCGCCCCGGTTCTGGCTGCATGTTCCGCCACGGCGCGGCGGCTCTGCCGCGCCTGATCCTGGTCGCGATCGGCACGATGGCACCACTCGGGAACCGCGATCTGGGCCGGGTTGTGCCAGCTGTCTCCGGCGATCAGGACGGGGCGGCCCGCACCTTCTATCAGGATCGCATGATGGCCGGCGGTATGTCCGGGAGCCGGCAGGAGCGAGGCGGTGATTTTGCCGCTGTCGAAGATCGGCAGTCCAGCCTCTGCGGCCTCGAGCCGACGGCTCTCGACGATGGGCGCGATGCTGCGCCGGAAGGCCGCGACATGGTGCGGCAGGGCGGCTTCCTCGCCCTGAGCCTGCCAGTGCGCGATCTCGGCTGCCGGCGCGAGATAGCGCGCCTGGCTGAAGCGGAGAGCGCCGGTCTCGTCGAGTGCCCAGCCGACATGGTCGAGATGGAAATGGCTGAAGACCACGAGCGAGACTGCGTTCGGATCGAGCCCAGCGGCCTTGAACTCCTCTGGCAGCCGGCCGCCGAGCCCGTCGAAATAGGGACTGGGGCCGGGGCCGAGGCCGGCATCGACCATGAGGATGCGGCCATCGCGGCAGAGCAGCGCGAAGACGCCGAAGCGCGTGTGGAACATCCCGCCGGGGAACCAGCGCGCCGTCAATTCAGGATGCGCCGCGAAATCGGCTTCGGGAAACGCATAGCGCGAAGCAGCCGGCGCTGGCGCGGCATCGGTCAGCGCAAACAGCGTTGCGCCATCGAGGTCCAGTCGCCGCATTTCAGTCTCCAGCCACAGATGCGGGCCGGCGCCCGCCTGTTCCACGCCTGCCATCCTTCACCAGGGACAACAAGGGAGAGTAGACCATGACGACAGACAACCAGGGCTTCCGCCTCAGCCGGCGCAGCTTCGCGACCGGGGCCGCGGCCGCCGGCCTGACCGTGGCGGCGCCGAGTGTGCTGCGTGCCCAGACCGTGCAGATCGAGTACTGGCAGTACTTCTTCAAGGAACGCGTCGAGGCGATGGATGCGCTCATCCAGCAGTTCGAGGCTGCCAATCCGGGCATCAAGGTCAAGCACACGCACTTCCCCTACGCCCAGTACCGGACCAAGACGGCGGCTGCCGTGCCGGCGGGCGAGGGACCCGATGTCCTGCAGCTCTTCTTCGGCTGGATGCGCGAATACGCCAAGTCGAAGCTGATCCAGCCGCTGCCGGCCGAGCATTTCAACGTCGCCGATATCGACAAGAACTATTTCGAGTTCGTCCGGATGATGCGGACGAACGAGGGATACTGGGCGCTTCCGACCGCCGTCCGCAGCCTCGGCCTGTTCTACAACAAGACGCTGCTGAGCAAGCCGGGCGCATCTGGTGGCAAGCCGCCGGTGACGCTTGACGACATGCTGAAGAACGCGCTGGCCGTCACCGAGCGCGACTCGCGTGGCAACATCACCACGGCCGGCGCGACCATCGGCATCCCGTCGCAGGACTACCATTGGTGGCGCGAGATCCTGCTGCGCCAGTTCGGCGGCAAGCCCTACTCGGACGATGGCCGCACCGTGACCTATGCCAACGACGCGGGGGCCGCCTCCTTCGGCTGGTATACCGATCTGCAGCGCAAGCATAAGGTCGCTGCGGCGGGCTTCCTCTCCGAGAGCCAGGCGGCCTTCAAGGCCGGCAAGGCGGCGCAGCATGTCGACGGTTCGTTCCGCCTCGGCACCTTCAAGAGCGCGCGTGGCTTCGACTGGGGCGTCTCGGAAATGCCGACCCATAACGGCATTGCCAGCAACTACGCCTCCTATTGGGTCAATGGCCTGGCGTCGAGCGCGACCGGAGCCAAGCGCGATGCAGCGCTCAAGTTCCTCGCCTTCATCACCACCAATGACGCGATGCAGCTCTGGTTCGAGAAGACCGGCGAGCTGCCGGCCAAGCCCGAGGTCGCACTGAGCGCCAAGAACCTGGCCGATCCGCTTTCCGGCCCGATGCTGGCTGGCCTCAAATACGCCCATGCCACCGATTTCGTGGCGGAAGAGGCTCAGGGCCAGATCTTCCAGGACATGCTCGACCGGGTGCTGCTGCAGAACCAGGATCCGCTCGCGGCCCTGAAGGAGGCTGCCGCTGCCGAGCAGAAGCTGATCGACGACTACTACAAGGCCTGATCCAAGGCTTTGGTCCAAATGTGCTGCCGCCCGGTTCTCCCGGGCGGCAGCGCTGATCTCAGGTCGCCGGCCGCGCGACGACGGGGACGTACTCGTCCAGATCCTCATCGGCGAAGTTCACGGTCCGGCCGAGTTCCGCCGAGCGATAGAGCGCCATCAGCATGTGCACGACGGCGACGCCGTCGGCAAAGGTCTCCTCCGGCATGGTGCCGCGCCGGAACGCCTCGACGAAATGCCGGTTCTCCAGCGTGTAGCCATAGACGCCGGCTTCGTCCTCCAGCACGGGCATCAGGCCGTGCTCGGCATTCTGCTTCTCGACCAGGTCCTCGCCGCTTGCGCCGCTGACCGCGCGCGAGATGAAGATCTTCAGTCCCGTGTTCAGCGAGCTGAACTCCATCGCATATTCCGGCCCGAGCAGTTCGAGCGTGATCCTGAGGCCGGGGCCGACATAGGCCCATGACGTCGTCGCCTCGATCATCAGCTCGTTGCCGTCGGGGTCCCGCAGCGTGATCAGCCCGCGTGCAAAATCCTCCGACGGCCGCTTGGCATAGTCGACCTCAGGGCCCATCCCAGCCTTGAGCTGCTTGACATAGGCCGGCCGGTTCCATTTCAGCGTCGCGACGGTGGCATTGGCGGAGACCAGGGTCAGCGCATCGCGGGGCTCGCCCGGCGCGGTCAGCAGATGGCGGGCGACCTCGACGCTGTGGCACATCATGTCCGAGAGCACGCCGCCGCCCTGCTTCTCGCCCTGCCAGAACCAGGGTTCGTGCGGGCCGCTATGTTCTTCGGCGGCGCGCGCGATATAGGGCCGACCGGCGCCGGGCACGGCGCGACGCCAGATGATCTCGCGCCCGCGCTGCACCGCCGTCGAGAACAGCTGGTTCTCGAGATAGCCGTGCAGCAGCCTGGCATCCTCGGCCAGCCTCAGCATCTCGCGCGCCTCGCGCAGTGTCCGGCCCAGAGGCTTCTCGCAGGCGATGGCGCGCAGGCGGGACCGGCCGGACGTTACCGCCGCGTGGATCTCGCGCATCGTCTCGACGCGCGTGTGGTTCGGGCTCAGCAGCCAGATCGCGTCGATCTCGCCGGAGGTCAGCATGGCCTCGAGGCTGGCGAACGCCTTGCAGGGGCCAAGATCGAGTTCGTTCGCCCGCGCCGCGAGGGCCGCGCGGCGTTCCGCGCGCGGCGAGTAGACCCCGGTGACCGCGACATTGCGGACTCCCATCAGCGCCGTCAGATGGAAATGCGCGATGAAGCCGGAGCCGACGAAGCCGATCCGCAGGGTGGGAAGCAGGGAGTGATCGGGCATGGCCACCTCGTGATCAGTCGCGCGGGTTGAGAACGTCATTGAGCGCATCGCCAAGCAGGTTGAAGCCGATCACGACGACGACGATCGCGAGCCCGGGCCAGATCGCCATCCAGGGGGCCTCCACCAGGAATTGCCGCGCGGCGTCGAGCATGCTGCCCCAGGATGGGTCGGGGGGCGCCTGGCCAAGGCCGAGAAAGGCGAGGCTCGCCTCCGCCAGCACAGCGATCGCCGTGGTCAGCGTTGCCTGCACGACGAGCGGCGGCATGATGTTGGGCAGGATATGCGAGATGATGACCTTGCGATGCGACGCGCCGAGCGAGACCACCGCGCTGACATAGTCTTCTTCCCGCACGATCAGGGTCTGCCCGCGCGCGAGCCGCACGAAGATCGGCATCGCCGAGATGCCGATGGCGATCATGGCGTTCTGCAGGCTTGGGCCGAGGAAGGCGGCAAGCGCGATCGCCAGAACCAGGAACGGACAGGCGAGCAGCGCGTCGGTCAGGCGCGAGATCACGATGTCGACGACACCGCCGAAATATCCGGCGATCAGGCCGAAGGGCACGCCGAAGACCAGTGCGATCGCCACCGAGAGGAAGCCGGCCGCGAGCGAGGCCCTCGCGCCGAAGATGATGCGCGACAGGACGTCCCGGCCCAGATCGTCGGTGCCGAAGGGGTGGGCGAGTGTCGGGCCGAGCCGGATCGCCGACCAGTCCGAGGCATTGGGATCGTAGGGGGCGACCCAGGGGGCGAAGACGGCCATCAGCGCGAAGACGAGCACGATGCCACCGCCGATCAGCGCCGAAGGCTCGCGCAGCAGGCGCTCCCACCCCGTACGGGTCCGCACCGGGACAGAGGGCCCAATGATCTCGACCTGGCTCATCCGCGCAGCTTCGGATTGAGCGCCGCATAGGCGATGTCGGCGAGAAGGCTCATCAGCAGGAAGAAACCGGCCGCACACATCACCACGGCCTGGACCACGGCGTAGTCGCGGCTGAAGACGCCGTCGACGATCATCTTGCCGAAGCCGGGAATACCGAAGACCTGTTCCGTCAGCACGGCGCCGGAGAGGAGCTGCCCGAATTGCAGCGTGCCAAGGGTGACGACCGGGATCAGTCCGTTGCGCAGCGCATGGCGGACCACGACGACATGTTCGCTGAGGCCTTTGGCGCGCGCCGTGCGGACGAAATCCTGCTTCAGCACGGTCAACATCGAGCTGCGGGTATGGCGCATGATGATGGCGCCGGAGGCGGCGCCGAGCACGAGGCTCGGCATGGCCATGGTCTTCAGGTTGCCGAGCGGACTTTCGAAGAAGGGGACGTAGCCGCCTGACGGCAGCCAGCCGAGCGAGACCGAGAACAGCAGGATCAGCATGATCCCGAGCCAGAAGCTCGGGATCGAGAGGCCGGCGAGGCCGAACAGGCTGACGGCGTGGTCGAGCACCGAACCGCGCCACAGGGCGGCGATGATTCCGGCCGGGATTCCGATCGCGACCGCGATCAGCATCGAGAGCGTCGCGAGTTCGATCGTGACCGGCAGTTTCTCTGCGATCATCGTGCCGATCGGCAGTCGGGTTCGGATCGAGAGACCGAAATCGCCCTGCACGAAGGCGCTCAGCCAGCTCCAGTATTGCACCGGCAGGGGCTGGTCGAACTGGTACTTGGCGCGGAGGTACGCGATGATCTCGGGGCTGCGATCCTCGCCGGCGAGTGCGAGCGCGGGGTCGCCGGGCAACAGTTTCTGCAGCCCGAATACCAGGATCGAGACCAGCAGCAGCGTCGGCACCGCGACGGCCAGACGCCCCGCCAGGAAGTTGATCATTCCGCGCCCCTCTCGGCCGCCGGCACGTGCCTCACGGCGCCGGCTTGACGCCCTTCAGCCGCAGCAACCCGTCGGGATACACGCTGAGGCCGCCGACATTGGCGCGCGCCGCGAAGAACCAGTTCGGATGATAAAGCGGGATGCTGGGCAGGTCGGCGAGATAAAGGCCGGTGGCCTTCTCATAGAGCGCCTTGCGCTTGCCGGCGTCACCCTCGGCACGGGCGTTGTTCAGGACGGTTTCGAGATCGCGGTTGCAGTATTTGTTGAAATTCTGCCCGCCGGCGCAGGAGAAGAAGGCGTAGAGGGTCGGATCCGGATCGCCGCGCCCGCTCCAGTTGCCGATATAGACCTCGAAATTGCCCGCGAGATAGCGCTGGATCGCACTCGCCGTTTCGAGCGGCAGAAGCTTGACGTCGAAGCCCGCCTCCTTGGCCATGGATTGCACGATCTGTGCGACGCGCGCATCCGTGAGGGCGTTCTCGAAGGTGATCTCGACCGGCACGCTGGTCACTCCGGCCTGCGCCATCAGGGCCTTGGCCGCGGCGACGTCACGGGCCGGAACCGGATGCGCCTTCGAATGGAACGGGTCCGAGGGCGGGATCATCTGGTTGTCGGCGGTGTATTCACCGTTGAAGGCAACGCGGTTGATGATGGCGCGATCGAGCGAGAGCTCGAAGGCCTTGCGCAGCCGGGCATCCTTCGCCAGGGGGCCGTTGGCCTTCTCGCCATTGCCGAGATTGACCATCAGATGCGAGACGGCGAGACCGGGCGCGCCGTGCAGCTTGAGGCTCTTGTCGTCACGCACGGTCTTGAGATCGGTCGGTGCGACGCGCTCGACGAGATCGAGATCGCCGGCCCGAACGCGCGACAGGCGAACGGTTGAATCCGGCACGTAATAATAGGCCACGCTGTCATAGCCGTAATTGGCGGCGTCCCAGTAATCTGCGAACTTCGTCAGCTTGATCAGGTCGCGCGCCTTGCGCTCGACGAACTTGTAGGGTCCCGCACAGACAGGCGCGTTGGCGAAGTCGTCCTTCGCACCGGCCGCAGGCGAGACCATCATGCCGGCGCGGTCGCTGAGCACGGAGAGCAGGGGGGCGAAAGGCTCCTTGAGCGTCAGGCGCACCTGATCGGGGGCCACGACCTCGACGCCAGCCACCGCTGAAAGCTCGGCCTTCCGGCGAGAGTCCTTCATCGTCAGCATGCGCTCGATGTTGAACTTCACGGCCTCCGCATCGAAGCTGGTGCCGTCGTGGAACTTCACGCCTGGGCGGAGCTTGAAGGTGATCGCCTTCTGATCCGGCGCCCATTCCCAGCTCTGGGCGAGTTGCGGTGCGATCGTCAGGTCAGGCGCAATATCGACGAGCTTGTCGCACATGGCCGCGAAGACGAAGCGGCCGGCATAGGTCCCGCTCGTCGCCGGGTCGAGCGCATCGGGGTCGTCCTGGATGCCGACCCGCAGATTGGTGCCCTGGGCTGAAGCGGCAACTGCAGCGCCTGCCAGACTGGCTGCGAGCGCAGCGGCAAAAACCAATGGTCTAGAATTTCGCATGATCCAGCCTCCCGAGCCGTCTCGTCACCAGCTGCCGCCGAGGCGGCGCCGTCTTGAGCGTGATGCTGACGGGAATGCATGCACGTGCTCTCGAGTTTGTAAAGACACCTGACGAACAATGCCGCTCGGCAAGAGGATTTAGTTGCATCTTGCATGTGCGAGATTGACAATTGGCAAGAACGATCCGTTATTAGTTCGCATGGTTGACGAATTGACGGATGAACCGCCTCGCGCAGAGGCTTACTCCACGCCGGTTGCGCGCCAGATGTCGGTGCGCTCGGTGATTGAGGCCGTGCTGCATCGCGGCCCGATTTCACGTGCCGAGCTGGCCCGCATCACCGGCCTGTCGAAGCAGACGACCTCCGAGGTCGTGCGCGCGCTGGAGGATAGCGGCTGGCTGCGTGTGCGTGGGCAGACGCAGGGCGCGGTGGGACGAAGTGCCGTGACCTACGAGATCCAGCAGGACGCCGCTTTCGTGCTCGGCGTGGATCTCGGGGGCACCAAGATCCACGCCGCGCTTGCCAATGTGGTCGGTACGATCGTCGCGGAAGAGATGGAGCCGACGGATTCGCGCGGCGGCCTTGCGGTGGTAGAACAGATCGGCGCGCTGGCTGAGCGGCTGGCGCGCAAGGCCGGCCTCGCTCCGGGCGGCCTGCGCTGCGCCGCCATGGGCAGTCCGGGCGTCGTCGATCCACGCTCGGGCAAGATCGAGATCGCGCCCAACATCCCCGGCTTCGACCGCATCCGGGTGGCGGACGAGCTCGAGCGCCGTCTCGGCTGTGCCGTGGTGATCKAGAATGACGTCAATCTCGCAGCGATGGGCGAGCAATGGCAGGGCTGCTGCAAGGACGTCCGCAACTTCGCCTTCATCGCGATGGGCACCGGCATCGGCATGGGCCTTGTTCTGGATGGGCGACTTGCCCGCGGCGCCAGCGGGGCTGCTGGCGAAATCGCCTTTCTGCCGGTTGGCGGCGATCCTTTCGACTCGCGCGGCCAGTTCCATGGCCCCTTTGAGACCGCGATCGGCAGCGTAGCCATCCTTCAGCGTTACCGCGGCTTTGGCGGTCGCATGGCGCAGGATGTGCGCGGTGTCTTCGCGCAGCTCGCCCAGGGCGAAGAGGCCGCCATCGCGACACTCGACGAGACGGCGCGCGTCATGGTCCAGGGCATGATGGCGATCCGCGCCGTGGTMGACCCTGAACTGATTGTGCTCGGCGGCAGCATTGGCGTGCGCGAAGAACTGATCTCGCGACTGCGTACGCTCGTAGCCCGGCATCTCGGGGGAGCCCTGCGGATCGAGCCGAGCGCGCTTGGCAGCCGCGCGACGCTTGTCGGAGCCGTCGGCACGGCGCTGTCACGAATCCATGACAGCCTGTTCGGCCTGACCAGCCTCCAGAGCGACTTCGCTCTCCCCGTCGGGAAGGCGACCGAGACAGCATGAACGCCCATGTCACTGCCCCCGGCCTCGTCGTGCTCGACGATGCCGCTACCGTTGCCGCGGATGTCGCGAACAGGATCGTGGCGGAACTCTTGTCGCGGCCTTCGACCGTGCTTGGCCTGGCGACAGGCGAGACGATGCGCCCGGTCTACGGCGAGTTGGTTGCGGCCTATCGCGCCGGGCGGGTCTCCTTTGCCGCGAGCACAAGCTTCAATCTCGACGATTATGTCGGCGTGCCGCCGCAGCACCCGGCCTCGTTCCCGCGTTTCATGAATGAGACGCTGTTCGACAAGGTCGATGCCGATCGCTCCCGCACCTTCATGCCAGACGGCAATGCGTTCGATCTCGCTCGTGAGGCGGCAGCCTATGAAGCCGCTATCGCGGCGGCCGGCGGCATCGACCTGCAGCTGCTGGGCATCGGCTCCAACGGCCATATCGCCTTCAACGAACCCGGTTCGGATTTTACCTCGCGTACGCGCCAGGTCGCGCTCGCGGCCTCGACTCAGGAAGCGAACCAGGGGCCCTTCGACGGAAGCGAAACGGTGCCGGAATTCGGCATCACCATGGGGATCGGGACGATTCTGGAGGCGGGCCGGATCATCCTGATCGCTACCGGAGCGGGGAAGGCGGCGGCTGTGGCCCGCGCGGTCAAGGGGCCCCTCGATCCTGCCTGCCCTGCGTCGATCCTCAGGACACATCGCGCCGCGATCATGATATGCGACCGCGCAGCAGCAGCCGGTTTGAGCTGACGACAAAGGGAAGAGACGACCATGTTCGGGACGCGGGATTTCACCAGACCGGGGCGTTCGCTGGCGGTGGCAGAGAACGGGATGGCGGCGACCTCCCACCCCGCGGCCACATTGGCGGCGCTTGGCATCCTGAAGGCGGGCGGTAATGCGATCGATGCGGCGATCGCCGCCGTGGCGATGCAGGGCGTCATCGACCCCCATATGACCGGCATCGGCGGTGACTGTTTCGCGATCTACGCTCAGCCCGGCAAGGCGCCGATCGCGCTCAATGGCTCCGGGCGTGCACCCGCGGCGGCGACGCTGGCTTGGTTCCGCGAGCAGGGCATGACCTCGATTGCCGATAACTCACCCCATGCCGTGACGGTTCCAGGCGCGGCCGATGCCTGGTGCCGGCTCTCGGCCGACCATGGCCGCCTCAGCCTGGAGGAAGTGCTGCAGCCCGCCATCAAGGCGGCGGAGGACGGCTTCCTGGTGACCCCGCGCGTCGCCCATGACTGGGCGATCTACGCCAATCGCCTGCGTAAATATGAAGGTGCGGCCGCTGTCTATTTGCCGGGCGGCGAAGCCCCCCGCGTCGGCGATCGCATGACCCATCCCGCGCTCGGGCGGACGCTGCGCCGGCTCGGCCAGCACGGACGCGACGCCTTCTATCGCGGGCCAGTGGCGGACGAGATCGTTTCCGTCCTCAATCGCAACGGCGCTCTGCATGTCGCGGATGACTTCGTCGGCCAGACCTCCGACTATGTCGAGCCGATTTCAGCCGAATATCGTGGCTATCGCCTGCACGAGTGCCCGCCGAACGGCCAGGGGCTGACGGCACTGATCATCGCCCGCATCCTCGAGGGTTTCGATCTCGCCGAGGGGCGCGTCAGCGAGGCCGATCGTATCCATCTGCTGGCGGAGGCGACGAAGGCTGCCTATCACCAGCGCGACCTGCTCGTTGCCGATCCGGCCTTTGCGCCTGTCGATGTGCAGCAGGTTCTGTCGGATGCCTTCATCGGCCGCCTGCGCGACCGGATCGACATGAAGCGGGCGCAGCCCGCCGTCGACGACGACATGCCGGTGCATCGCGACACGGTCTATCTCACCGTGGTCGATCGCGATCGTAACGCCGTCTCCTTCATCAATTCGTTGTTCTGGGCCTTCGGCAGCGGCATCTATGCGCCTGAATCCGGTGTGATGCTGCAGAACCGTGGCGCCGGCTTCCGGTTGATCGAGGGCCATCCCAACGCGATCGCGCCGCGCAAGCGCCCGCTCCACACCATCATCCCGGCGCTGCTGACCAAGGATGGCCGCACCCAGATGACCTATGGCGTGATGGGCGGCCAGTATCAGGCGACCGGCCACGCGCATGTCCTGTCTTCGATGCTCGATCGTGGCGACGACCCGCAGCAGGCGGCCGACCGCCCGCGCAGCTTCGTCGCCGAGGGCAAGCTCACGGTCGAGTCGACGATCGGCCCCGAGATCCGCGCCGATCTCGCCGCGCGCGGCCATGATGTCTCGGTGCTGCCCGAGCCGACCGGCGGCTGCCAGGCCATCTGGATCGACGAGGCGCGGGGCGTCCTGCTCGGCGGCTCCGATCAGCGCAAGGACGGCATGGCGCTCGGCTACTGAGCCTGGCGCCGGCACACCGAGCCCGCTCGGCGTATGATATGAACAGGGCCCGCCTGGCACAGGCGGGCCGCTTTGCGAGAGCTGTCTGTCGCTTTGTAAGAGCTGCCTATCGCGGTCTCGGCCCGATATCCGGCATGGACGGTGGCCGTGTGCTGCGCTCGGAGCCGAGGCTTGCCGCCGGCGGCTTTTTCAACAGCCGCACAGCGAGATAGCCGACGAGGCCGGCCGATAGCAGGCCGATATAGGCCAGCAACGCCTGCGGCCCGAACACTTGCATGAACCCGGTGGCGACGATCGGGCCGATGGCTGCGCCCGTTCCCCAGAGGAAGAGCAGCCCGGCCGAAAGGCCGACCGCCTGATCCTGCCCCAGCCTGAGATAGGCATGCGTGACCGCGACGGTGTAGAGCGCAACGCTGCAGCCCCCGATCAGCGCGAAGAGGGTGTAGGACCAGAGCTTGGCGTGCGGAGCATTGGCGAAGAGCACGGCGCCGAGCGCTGCGGCAGCGAGCGTCACGATCGTTGCCGCGCCCAGCATGATGATGCGGCTGTCGATCCGGTCGGCCATCAGGCCGATCGGCCATTGCAGGATCAGCGCGCCGATCTGGATCGAGGCGGTCAGCAGGATGGCCGATTGCTGGTCGAGACCGATGAGGATGCCATAGGCCGGGGCGACATTGGTCAGCACCCCGCCCATCAATCCGACGTAAAGACAACCGACGACGGCAGCCGGGGCCTGGAGCCAGAGCGTCTTCAGCTTGACCGAGACGAGCTCGTGCGATTCCGGGGCTCTCGTGCGCGTCAGCCCGACCGGGATGAGCGCCAGCGAAAAAGCGGCGCTCGCGATCAGGAAGATGTCGTGGGATTCGATGGCGACATAGCCGATCCCGATCTGCGAGCCGATCAGTGCGAGGCGATTGAGGATCTGGTAGGCGCCGAAAATCCGGCCGCGATGGCTCGAAGGCGCCTGTCCGCTGATCCAGCTTTCGATGCAGATGCCGTGCCCGGCTGCGGCCACGCCCATGATGAAGCGCGAGACGCCCCACCATTCCACCGGCATGGCCGGAAAGCTCAGCGCAAGCACCGATTGCACCGCGGCAAAGACCGCAAAGCCACGGATATGGCCGATCCGCCGGATCAGCGAGGGGATAGCGAAACAGCCGAGCAGGAAGCCGAGCGAATAGGCGGAACCGACGATGCCGATGAGGAGAGGAGGCTGCTTTTCGACCGCCAGGCGCAGGGGTACGACCGTGTGAATGATCGTGCTTGCGATCTGCAGGATCAGGGCACCGGTGACGATCGCACCGAGGGCTGCGACAGAGCCGGTCTGGCTTTTCTCCGTCACCGGCCTGTCCACCCGTCGGCGAGCCGCTCGTCGCGGAGCTGGGGCAGCGAAGACCTGGCGGCCGGGGCGAGGATCCTCATCGAACTATTTTCGTCAGGCGGGCTGATTCGGGGTGAGCGCCGGAGATGAATAGCATCGTGACCGATGCTTCGCTTAGGAAAACTGTTTCCGAGGGCGGGATTATTCCCTTGTCGGCTCGCCCGACGCTAAGCGCGCAGCCCCTTTGCCAGAAACGAGACGACCGCGCGGACGCCGGGGAGCTGCCCGCGCCGATGTGTCGTCAGGATCKAGGTCGTGACCGTGCCGGCTGTCCAGTCCGGCAGGACGCGCATGATTTCGCCGGCATCGATGGCCCTTCGGCAGGCGACCTCCGGCAGGCATGCGATCCCAAGCCCGGCCTTGGCAGCTCCGAGCAATATCTGCGTTTCGTCGGCGATGAAGCGCCCGAAGGGCGCGGCGAGCACCTCCTGGCCTGCGCTGTCGTGCAGTCGCCAGATCTTGGCGGAGGGGGAGACCAGGAGCCCGTCATGCACACTGAGATCGCCTGGCACGGCAGGAGCGCTCCGCTGGCTGAGATAGCCCGGAGACGCCACCAGTATGATGGTCACCGTGGCGACCTGCAACTGCACGAGCCCCGAATCCGGCAGTGGCGCGAAATGGCTGCGCACCGCGATGTCAAATCCCTCCTGGGCCAGGTCGACGAAGCGATCGGTGGCATGAAGCTGCACCGTCAGCTTCGGATAGGCTGCCACAAGCGCCGGTAGGCGTTCCGCCAGGTAGAGCTGCGCTGTCGGGACCGATGTCGTGACCCGCACGGTGCCGCTGGGCTCGGCCTGGCGCCGGCGGACGATGCTCTCGGCGGCTTCCGCCTCGATCAGCGAGGCGCGCGCGTGCTCGTAGAAGTCCCGCCCGAGTTCAGTCAGCGTGAAGCTGCGCGATGTCCGGTGAATCAACCGTGTGGCGAGACTGGCTTCAAGCACGGCGACGCGCTTGCTGATCGTCGATTTGGGCATGCCGAGGCGGCGTGACGCCGACGCGAAGCCGCCGCTGTCGACGGCCTGGACGAAGAGATGAAGGTCGTTGAGGTTGAGCATGGGGCGATTTCATCATCCACCGCTGTGGACTTTCGGCTCTGGTATGAGCGATTGCCGCCGCAAGGTCCATGAACTCATCGCAGGCGAGCCAGGGAATAGCGCCCCAGGACTGGCTCATTTGCTTCGGTTTTCCGTCGAATGATGCTTGCGAAGCGGCCCTTCTCTGCCCATTTTGCCGTGCTCATGCCGGCGCTTCCCCGGGGTGTCGAACTTCGGGCACAGAACTTCGAATGGGGAGGCTGCGGATGCGCCCGATCCTGTCGCTACGATCCTATCCGCCACATGAAACGGAGCACGCGCACGACTGGCATCAGATTGTCGTGCCCGTCGATGGCACCATGCAGATGCGCATCGCGGGGCAGGATGGCATCGTCGATGACAGCAGCTTCGTGATCGTCGCCTCGCAGGCGCGCCACCGTTTCACGACCCCGCATCATGGCCATTTCGTCGTGCTCGATGTTCCGACCGGAGCGGGCTTCTTTGGCCTGCCGGATCGCCTCGTCCACCAGGCGGAGGGGCAGCCATTTCACCCCCTCGACGCCGGATTGCGGCATCTCGCGCATTACATCGCCCATGATGCGGCGGCGCCTGCGCGCCGATCGGACCTGCTTGATCGGCTCGGCGGCATGTTGCTCGAGGCGGTGGCGGAACGGTCCGGCGATCGGCTGCATTGGCCGCCAGCGCTGGAGCGTGCGGTCTCGCTGCTCGGTCATGGCTATGATGCGACGCTGACCGTCCAGCAGCTGGCAGTCGCCGCCGGCGTGTCGGTCAGTGGCTTGCATGCGCTGTTCCAGCGTTGGATCGGTATGTCGCCGGGGCGCTATCTCGCCGATCTGCGCCTGCGGGAAGCCGAACAACTGATCCGTGAAACCCGGCGTCCGCTTGCCGAGATCGCGCTTGCAGTCGGGTTCAGCGATCAAAGTGCGCTGACGCGAAGCCTGCGTCGTCGGCGCTCGACCACTCCCGCGGCATTGCGACGTGGAGATTGAGCCCAAAGGTTTGGAAATCGGGACAAGAGCGGGAATCGCCGCCGGTCTATGACCGTCACCAGAGAGATGATGGAGACGGCCCATGAAGCTGCGTGATTTCACCACCCTGACCTTCGATGTTTACGGCACCCTGATCGACTGGGAGTCCGGTCTGCTGGCGCAATTGCAGCCTTGGCTGAACGCCAGGGGGATTGTCGTCCGTGACGAAGACCTGCTCGCCGAGTTTGCCCGGCTCGAAAGCCAGTGGGAGGCTGAACAGCCGCGGCTGCTTTATCCCGAGATTCTGGAGCGCGTGCATGGCGACCTCGCCAGGCATTTCGGCACGCCGCCTGATCAGCTGGCGGCCCGGGAATTCGGTGCTTCGGTCGGGAACTGGCCGGCCTTCCCCGATAGTCGCGAGGCTCTGCAATATCTGGCCAGGCACTATCGCCTTGTCGTGCTCTCCAATGTCGACCGCGCGAGCCTTGGCCGCAGTGCGGCCTTGCTCGGCACGGAGTTCGACCTCCGGTTCACCGCGCAGGATATCGGCTCCTACAAGCCATCGCTCGCCAATTTCGAGTACATGCTGGCCCATGTCGGCGAGGACAAGGGCAAGATCCTCCACGTGGCGCAAAGCCTGTTCCACGACCACGTGCCGGCCAGCGCAATGGGGATCAGCAGTGCCTGGATCGACCGCCGTCACGACAAGGGGGGCGGAGGCGCAACGCTGCCACCGAAGGATATGCCGCGCCCAGCCTGGACCTTCCGGAGCTTGGCTGAATTCTGCGAGGCGCATGCTGCGGAGCGGTGAGGGGCAGGCTTGACCTTCCCACAATGGAAGGTTGCACGATGCCGCCGCTATCGCGGCCGGATTGTGCAAAGGAATATCATGGCGAATGCCCCGAAGGAGACGTCTCACGGTGGTCACGAGGCCCATGTGGGCCATGCCGCCCACCATGGTAACCACGGACATGGTGCCCATGTCGGGCACCAGGATGCCGGGAAGACGAATGAGGGGCAGGTCAAGGATCCGGTCTGCGGGATGGCGGTCGATCCCCACGAGACGACACACCGCGCGCAGCACGGAGGGCGGCCCTATTATTTCTGCTCCTCTGGCTGCCAGTCGAAATTCGAGGCTGACCCGGCTCGTTACGTCGATCCAGAGCTAGCCGCGGCAACCGATACCGCGCCGGAGGGGGCGACCTACACCTGCCCGATGCATCCCGAGATCAGGCAGATCGGGCCGGGTTCCTGCCCGATCTGCGGCATGGCGCTCGAACCGGTTCTGATGACTGCTGAAGCACAGCCCAATGCCGAGCTGGTCGACATGAGCCGGCGCTTCTGGATCGGCCTCGTTCTCGCCCTCCCGGTCGCGATCCTGGAAATGGGTGGGCATCTGCTCGACCTTGACCACCTGATTCCGCGTCACCTCTCCAACTGGATCCAGCTCGCCCTGGCGACGCCGGTGGTGCTGTGGGCTGGCTGGCCGTTCTTCGAGCGCGGCTGGCATTCGCTGGTCAGCCGCAACCTCAACATGTTCACGCTGATTGCGATGGGAACGGGCGTTGCCTGGGTCTACAGCGTCGTGGCGACGTTGATGCCCGGGATCTTCCCGCCGGCCTTCCGCGGGCATGACGGCTCGGTCGCAGTTTATTTCGAGGCCGCGGCTGTCATCACGGTGCTGGTCTTGCTCGGGCAGGTGCTCGAGCTGCGCGCGCGGGAAAGCACGGGCGGCGCCATTCGCGCCCTTCTCGATCTTGCTCCCAAGACGGCCCGGCGTCTGAATGCCGACGGCTCCGAGGAGGAGATCCAGCTCGATACGGTGCAATTGGGGGATCGTCTGCGGGTTCGCCCTGGCGAGAAAGTGCCCGTGGACGGCGCAGTGGTCGATGGCCGCAGCGCTGTCGACGAATCCATGGTCACTGGCGAATCCATGCCCGTGACCAAGACTGTCGGCGACGCCGTGATCGGCGGCACGATGAACCAGTCCGGCGGCCTCGTCATCGAAGCGCAGAAGATCGGGCGCGACACCATGCTGTCGCGGATCGTGTTGCTGGTCTCGGAAGCCCAGCGCAGCCGCGCGCCGATCCAGCGCCTGGCCGACCAGGTCTCTGGCTATTTCGTGCCGGCCGTCATCGCCATTGCCCTGCTCGCCTTTGCCGCCTGGGCCATCTGGGGGCCGGAGCCGCGCCTTGCCTTCGGGCTGGTGGCTGCGGTCTCGGTCCTGATCATCGCCTGCCCCTGTGCGCTCGGCCTTGCGACGCCGATGTCGATCATGGTCGGTGTCGGGCGAGGGGCCCGGGCCGGCGTGCTGATCAAGAATGCCGAGGCGCTTGAGCAGATGGAGAAGATCGACACGCTTGTCGTCGACAAGACCGGCACGCTCACCGAGGGGCGGCCGGCGGTCACCGCGATCCGGCCGGCTTCGGGATTTTCCGAGGCCGACATTCTGCGCCTTGCCGCCAGCGTGGAGCGGCCGAGCGAGCATCCCCTGGCGGTTGCGATCGTTGCATCTGCCGAAGCCAAGGGCGTTACGACGGCGGCCGTGACGGACTTCGATTCCCCGACCGGCAAGGGAGCGTTGGGAACGGTCGAGGGCCAGCGGATCGTGCTCGGCAATGATCGCTTCCTGGCCGAGCACGGCGTCGATGTGTCGGGCCTCGTCCAGATCGCGGACGACCTGCGCAGGGACGGTGCGACGGCGATTTTCATGGGCGTGGACGGCAAGCCCGCTGGCGTGATCGCCATTGCCGACCCGGTCAAGGCTTCGACGCCGGAGGCTCTGTCGGCGCTGCGGTCCGAGGGGATACGCGTCGTCATGCTCACCGGCGACAACCGTACCACGGCGCAAGCCGTGGCCCGCAGGCTCGGCATCACCGAGGTCGAGGCCGAGGTTCTCCCAGAGGACAAGAGCGCGGTCGTGGCGAAGCTCAAGCGGGAGGGGCGCGTGGTCGCGATGGCGGGCGACGGCGTCAATGACGCGCCGGCTCTGGCTGCAGCCGATGTCGGCATCGCGATGGGCTCCGGGACCGATGTCGCCATCGAGAGTGCCGGCGTCACATTGCTCCAGGGCGACATGACCGGGATCGTGCGTGCCCGGCGTCTGTCTGAGGCCACGATGCGCAATATCCGACAGAACCTGTTCTTCGCCTTCGTCTACAACGCGTTCGGGGTGCCGGTGGCGGCAGGCGTGCTCTATCCGATCTTCGGCTTGCTGTTGTCGCCGATCATCGCAGCGGCCGCGATGGCGTTGTCCTCGGTCAGCGTGATCGCCAATGCCGCGCGGCTGCGGGCGGTGAAGTTGTGACCGATGCGAGCCGGCCGCGGCCGTATCCCCGCTCCGGCTCGCTGGCGGCTTGCCGGTGGCGAGCGCCGAGAGGGCGCAGGAACACGGTCAGACATGTCCTCGGGCCGGAATGCGCCCGGACGGTGCGCCCATTCTTCGTCTTGGTTCGGATTTGAGTTCCTGACGCAGATCTGAGGGAAGCATCTCGTAGCGTCACTACAGCATTGCCTGCGTCAGTCGTTTGAGAGATGCTGTCATTGCGGTTTGGGATGGTCGCGTCGTTGTTGCCCCATCCCTGCCGGCCTGTCGCTTGGATGAGCAAGCCTGCCTTACCCGCAGAATGTGAGAGCGTTCTCGACCGGAGGCGAAATGAGCTACGTCGCTGATCGTGACAAGCAGCAGCTCGCGCAACTCGACGAGCAGATTTCGCAGTTCATCGCGCGCTACAGGCAGCACAGACCGGCGCGGCGCAAGACGGTCATCCTGTTCCCGGGAGGCATGGGATCCAGCATCAAATGGGCGACCACGACCCAGGGCAATACGCCCTATTTCTACAATCTGATCTGGCTGGATTGCCCCATCCTGACCGGGGGCGCGCTGCTGCTCAAGATGAAGGGCGATGACGATGCGGGCCGGCATTTCGTGATCGCCGATGGCTGCGTCCGGTTTCCTCCGGTGCTTACCCCCTACGACGATTTCCTGAGCTGGTGCACAGCCAGGAAATTCGATTGGTTCGTCTTTGGCTGGGACTGGCGGCGCGATCCCGAGCTCGTGGCGCGCTTCTTCCTGAAGAGCTTCGTGCCGAAGTTCCGTCAACGGGTCCGCGAGGAATGCGGCACCGATCCCTTCGCCGATGTGACGCTGATCGGGCACAGCTTCGGCGGCATGGTCGTCAAGCTGGTCCTGAACCAGGGCGGCTCGCATGTCGCAGCGGTCAGGCGGGCGATCAGCGTCGGGTCGCCCTTCTACGGCTATGCCGGGCAACTGAACCGCTATTTCAAGGGCGACCCCGACCTGGACAGGCTCTCATGGTCCTACGACCCGCGCAATCTGACCCAGTTGATCTCGTCGTTGCCGGGGCCATACACGCTTCTCTACCTGGACCAGGCGACCTTCCAGCGTGACCAGGCGGCGTTGGCTGCCGATCCGAACTATCCGCTGTCGCGATATCCGGTCAGGGACCGCGATACCGGCGCGATCGCCGATCCTTACAACCCCGGGAAGAACGGAACCCAGGTGCGCTACCCCGTGAACTGGGGCTTCAGCCATGCCGCCCTGGGCCGGGGCAACACGGTCTATGAGAATGTGGCGCTGCCGCTCGGGGCGGCCACGAAGAGCAAGTTCTACAATATCCGCGGCGTCCAGCAGCGCAGTGGAAGAACCGTCGACGAGACGATCCTTGAGCAGACATGGGACTGGATCGACCCCGCCTTCGACCCGAACTCCGATCCGTCACCCATTGTCGATCACTCCTGTTGCCCGGGAGATGGCGTGATCCCGGCCTGGTCCGCGCGTCTGGTCTCGACCCCCGCGGCCAATGTGCGCACCGTGACCGGAGACATTGACCGGGACAGTCTCGAGCATATGGATCTGATGCTGAGCCCGCAGATCCGCGCGCAGATCCTCAACATCATGCAGTAGCTTGGCGAGGTGCGTCATGGCCGTGAAAACACGCAAGCCAAAGTCCCCGCCGCCTCCTTTGCGTGCCTCCCGGGACGAGCTCAACAGGTTTCTGGACGGTCTCCAGGCTGCCCAGGCGGAGGCTGCCGGAGACAGCACCAAGCTCCGGACGGCGACGCTCGCGCACATCGCCAAATACAGTCTGCCTGAATTGCAGGGACTCATCGGCAGGGCCTATGTCGATGCGCCCAAGAGCGCCAGCCAGAAGCTCGGTACGATGCCGAAGGATGGCGGGCCTACGGAAGAGGAAGGTTCGCCCAAGGTTCCACGACCGCGCTCTCCAGCCCCGAGGGGCAGGGCCAGCCCAAAGCCGAAAGGCAAGTGAGCCTGGAATGCTGCGCTATTTCTCCGGCCGCATGGCGACGATGCCGGTGTCCAGGGGAGGCGAAACCGGCAGAGGTCGTGCCGTCGCCTTGGGTTTCCGGCGGGCTTCGGCATAGGGAATGAGCCAGAGGCTCGGCTTGCCGTCGCCATCGGTGAGCGCGATCGGCTCGAAATAGCGGACGCGATCCTCCGGCGACAGATCGTCCGGATGTTCGCCATATTGCGGGTCGAGCGTATCGCTCCCAGCCAGATAGGTGCGCGGTCGCGCCGGCGAGGACTTTGACCAGGTAAAGCAATGAAAGCTCGCCGAGGCGATGATGTACCATCGCATCGGGTTGAACGAACGGCTGTGGCGGAGCCTCCGCAAGGTCTTGAGCAGGATGCGCATGCGCCCGACCACGGTCCAGGGACGCCGGAAGATCCGTTCGAGAAAGGCGACGATCGGCTGAGCCGGTTCGGCAAGCTGCGCGTAGCAGATCGTCTCGCCGTCCAGGTCCCGGAAGCGAAGATTGGGAGCCAGGCGCCCGCTCTCCAGATCCTCCCAGAAGAGCTGGGTTCCGGCGAGAGGAGCAACGACGCTGAGATAGGTCGGCATCGGCATCAGCGGGTTGTCGGCGATGGCTTCCATGGCCTGCTGCATCTCCGCAGCCGTCTGGTAGCGAGGGTCGAAGAGATAGCCGTAACCGACGGCAATGCCGTGCCCCTCGGCGAAGGCGACGTCATCGATGACATTCTGGCGCCGGCTGAGGTTCTGGGTCTTGTTGTAGCGGCGCAGAAAGCTCGCATCGAGCGATTCAATCCCGACGAACAGCCCGACGCATTTGGAGGCGGCGAAGGTCTCGATGAGCGCGCGGTCCTGGACGACGTTCTGGGTGACCAGCGCGCCCCAGCCCCGCACCTTGGGATGGTCGCGCAGGAACTCGCAGATGGCCAGCATATGGGCCCGGTCATCCGAGAAATTATTGTCCAGCAGCATGACCATCGGATACCAGCTGCGCATGCTCAAGCGGGGGCTCGATTGCAGCGCGCTTTCGAGCGACGCCTTGAAGCTGGCTAGCCCATGGCGAACATGCGCCCCGACTTCCGAGGGGATGACGCAAAAGCTGCATTTGAAGCTGCATCCGCGTGAGGTCTCCGCAAGATGCGTGCTCGGATTGATGCCGCTTTTGCGCAAAAGGCTATAATCGACCGTGTAGTCGGAGATTTGTGCAATCGGAGAGCGGTAGATTGGTCGGAGCGAGCCGGCCAAATAATCGTTAACGACATCTCTGACGCAATCGACGCCGCCGGCGCAGACGACATCGAAGAACTGCTGAGCGAATTCCGGGAAAAGCGTGCATACGCTCCCGCCGGCAACGACCGTCGCTCCACTGCGTCTGAAATGATAGGAGAGTTGCCGCAGTCGATCGAAGTCGGGCTGAAGCCCCGTGAGGAATACGAGGTCGTACTTGTTGCAATGTGCAGGGTCGAATGGGCCGTGCCAGTCTTCATGATAAAGCACGACATCAAATCGCTTTGCATCGATCAGTGCAGCAATATGCAGACCTGCGATAGGTTGCATGAAATGCGTCGAGCGCCGTTTGTCGCGACCAGGCCGAAGATGGGCGCAAATGACGACCGTTTTGATCGTCTGTGGTGCGCCGGGACTGGCTTCGGCTGATGTTCGGGAGAAAAGACGCGATATTCTTGAGGCAGGCATGAACGGTCGCCCCCCGTATACTGGCGGAAAAACTAGAGACAGCTAGGTAATGACTTCACTCTATGCGCATATGCGGCCATATTCAAACTGACGAGACAGTAGCCGAGCGCCGACTTTCGCGACACAGGAGCCTGTGCGATGACGATGAGCGAAGCCGAGCCTCGAAAACTTGTGTCGGAGAGGCGCTACGTCACGATCGTCTTCGTCGACCTCGTCGGTTACACCCAGTTGTCGGAGCAGCTTGATCCGGAAGAGCTCCGTCTCGTTCAGCGCCGCTACCAGCAACTGACCCTGACGACCATGGAGCGCTATGGCGGCTTCGTTGCGAGTTACACGGGCGACGGTGTCCTCATCTTCTTCGGCTATCCCACGGCCCGCGAGAACGACGCGGAACGGGCCGTCCGTGCCTCCCTCGAGCTGATGGAGCGGATCAAGACGCTGAACACGAGCATCGAGGATGGCACCGTTCCGGATATCGCAGCGCGTATCGGCGTTCACACGGGCCTCGTCGTGATGGCTCCGGCCCGCGTCAGCAGCGGCTCCAGCGAACTCGGTGCGGTGGGCGAGGCCATCAATCTCGCGGCGCGACTGCAGGCTGAGGCCGCGCCTGGGACGGTCGTGGCGACCCGGGAGGTCACCGACCTCACCGCCGGGCTGTTTGAAGTCAGGGCCCTCGGCCCAAGAGCCATCCGGGGCCTTTCGCGTGAGATCGAAGTCTTCGAGATTGCTCGTGAGCGATTGGGAACGGCGCGGCGCCGAGGCAGGGTCGCGAGCAGTGTTCCGATCGCTGTCGGCCGGGAAAGCCATCTCCAGAGCATCCTTGCGCGCTGGACCAGCGCAACGAGCGACAGGCGGGCGCAGTTCGTTCTCGTGGCCGCGGATGCAGGAGTCGGAAAGACGAAGGTCATCACGGAGATCTGCGGTCATCCGGCGCTCTCCGATGCAGCGATTTACATGACCTATTGCCATGAGCTGTTCGCGAGTACGCCGCTCTACCCGGTCGCGAGCTTTCTCTGGGCACGGGCTGGTCTCAAGTTCGAGGACGACAACAAGGTGCGCGGCGCGAAGATCGGCGCCGTCCTGGACGAAATCGGCCTCAACACGCCGGAGAACAACGAAATACTGGCAAGCCTGATCGGTTTGGCTGCAACCGGCATCCGCGAGCAGTTTGCCCCGGCCCCGACAATGTTCAAGCGCAAGCAGTATGAGTTCGTCATCTCGGTCATCGTGCGCACGGCCCGCCGACAGCCGACCCTTGTGGTGATCGAGGATGCGCATTGGCTCGACCCGTCCTCGGCGGAGCTCTTGCGGGAACTCCTCGTAGCCGGGGGCGATGAGGCACTGATGGTCGTGGCCACCGCACGGCCGTTCCCGCGCGCCGAGGGATTGCCGGAGCCCGACGAAGTCGTGACGTTGGAGCCGTTGTCGGGGGAGCAGAGTCTCGCACTGGCGCACGCGATTCCGGGTTCGGAGGAGCTGCCTCCCGAAAAGATCGCGCAGGCGGTCGCTGCCGCCGAGGGCGTTCCGCTCTTTGTCGAGCAGTTCGTGCTCTCCTTGATCGACGAACACATCCAGACGCCTCATCCCATCCGCAAACCGTCGAATGTCCCGCTTCTCCTCGCGGAACTCATGTCCGAGCGGCTCGATCGGCGTCCGGGTGCCCGACCCGTCGTACAGGCCGCGGCGTGTATCGGTCGTTCCTTCACCCCGGTATTCCTCGCCCACGTCCTGGAGAAGGGCATCAGGGAGGTGATCGCGCCTGTCGAGGCGCTGGTCGACGCCGAGATTCTCCTGCCCAAGCGCATAGGCGGGGAAATCCGCTACGAGTTTCGGCATTCATTACTTCAGCGCATGGCTCATGAATCGATGCTCGCCACCGAACGGCGCGCGATCCATGATCGCATTCTGGGCCTGCTCGATCAGGGGGACGGCGTCGATATCCCCTTGCCTGAGGTCACTGCGCACCATCTCACCGAGGCGGGCCGCTACCAGGAGGCAGTCAAGGCCTGGCTGAGGGCTGGGGCGAGCGCCGGACAGCGTTCTGCCCATATCGAGGCGATCGGGCATATTCGCCACGGCTTGTCTCTGCTCGACAAATTGCCGGAGGACATGGCGCGGACGACGCTCGAGCGCGGCCTTCAGGCGGCGCTGGTCGGCTCCATCACCGCCGCGCAGGGGCCGACATCGTCAGGTTTGCTGCAATGCTGCAAGCGCGGGTTGGAGCTTTGCAGCGAAGACGAGCCCTCGGCATTGATGTTTCCGTTCCTGTTCGGAAAGTTCACTTTCGCCAATTGCAGCGGCGATGTGCCCGAAGCCGCGTCGCTGGCCCAGAACTTCCTCGATCGATCCGAGCGCGCGGACTATGGCTCCGGCCGAGCCATCGGGCACCGTCTGATCGGCATGGTGCGGCTCGGCCAGGGCAAGGCCGACGAGGCGATCGAGCATCTCGAGCACTCCCTGCTCATCGGAGAGCGTGATCGCGACGAGGCCAGTACATTCATGTTCGGCCAGAACACCGAGATTCACACCAGATCACTGCTGAGCCTCGCTCATTTCTGCCTCGGCAATGTCGGCGAGTCCCTGCGCATAGGCATCGATGCGCTTCGCTCCGCAGACGCCTTGCGGCATCCTCATTCCGCGGCGATTCCGATGTCCTATGTCGGTGGCTGGGTCTTCGGGCTTTCGAAGGCGACCAATGAGCTGATGCAGGAGGCAGGGCGGCTGGTGGCCTTGTCGGAGCAGCACGGGCTCGCAGGCTTCCGGGCCCATGGCGCGGCGTTTCTGGGCTGGGGGCTCTGCCAGAAGGGTGATCTCGCGCGCGGCGCGGCAACCATGCAGAGGGCGATCGCGGCATTCGAACGCGTCGGTTACGTATTGTCCCTCTCCGGCTATCTCGCCAATCTCGCCGAAGCTCAGCTTCAACTCGGGCAGTTGGCGGAGGCGCAAGCCTCCTGCGACCGGGCGATCGCGTTGATGTCGCGAAGCGGTTCGCTGTGGCTGGAGCCGGAGCTGGATCGGATCCAGGCCGGCATCATGGCCAGGGGCGTGCGGGCGCAGCAGCAGGATGCGGAGGCGGCACTGCGCTCGGCGGTGGAGAAGGCAAGGCGGCTGAACTCTCCCGTGCTGGAGCACCGCTGCCTGGCGTCCCTCCGGGATCACCTCAGGCCGCAGGGCCTCGACCCCGAGGTCGAGGCGCGTCTGGAGGCTCTCGCACGCTTTGACGATCTGTCCGGGACTGTGTCGCGCGCCTTGCGGGAGACGGGCGCTGCGGCTGACCTGTCTCGTGTCGCCAGCCAGATGGTGTCATAGGCCGCTGATGCGGCATGAGCAGCCGCGGCAGCGGCGCAATCTCCCGTCGCGCTACAGGCAGGCATAGCAGATCGCCCTGACATGGCGCAGGCCGGTGCCGCAACAGCCTCCGAGGACACGCGCGTTCTTGAGTTGCTTGCGCAGGCTGCGATAGCGATGGGCGAGGTCGAGGGGATCCCCAGCATCGAGTTCGGTTGCCATGTCGAGTTCGGTGTGGCTCAAGGTCGAGGCGTTCGCCCTCAAGCCCCCGATCCTGTCGAGCCAGGGTGCGCTGCCGGAGATGACCCGCTCGAAATGCAGGGGATGCGCGCAGTTGATCATGTAATGGAGGGGATAGGCCTCGGTTGCCTCATCGACGCGCTCGATCGCATGGCCCAGGGGCTCTCCGCTCGGGAGCCTGCCGTCGGTCTCCAGGGTGAAGGAGATGACGGCGGGCATTCGGTGAGCCTGCGCAGCGGCGGCGATGCCGATCGCCTCGTTGCTGTAGGTCATCGTGATGGCGCTCACCATGTCCGCTTCGGTGCGGGCAAAGGTCTTGACCTGATCCTGATGGTAGAGCTGCGCTTGCCGCGCGCTCATGCGCGTATCGATCCGATAGCCATCCCCACGCGGCCCGATCACGCCGTTGATCACGATCCTTGAATCGCTGGTTTCGTAGTGAGGACGCAGCTCCATCGCCAGCTGAACCGAGGCTCTCTGAACCTCCTCGATCATGGTGCGCGAGTAGTCCAGCTTGCGGGCCCAATCGGGATTGGCGCGCCAGGTCGGCGTATCCAGAATGAAGCCCTTGCCGTACTCGGCGGCGAGCGTGAGATAGGGCAGGAAATAGGCCTTGAGGCGGGCTCGGCCTTCTTCGCTGCGCACCAGCGGGAAAGCGGCGAAGAATGGCAATTCAAGCCCGTCACGAAAGGCGAGTGTCGTTTCCAGTCCGCCGTCCGTGAGGAATTCTCGCGCCAGGACCTGCGGAAGAATCGCCCTGTACTTGGCCATGGCCTTTCCCCTGTGTGGGATTGTCGCCGAACCCTTCCCGGAAAGGCGGATGCGTTCTGTGATCTGGATCACAGATGCTGTCAGGCGCCCCAGAGCGCGACGGAGATGCGTTGGCGCCTGCCGCGAATCTCGACTGTGCGAATGCTGTCGGGTTCGCGGTGGCGCTTCCGGATGTCGCCGGATGCGACGAGGAGCTCTGCTGAAACGGCAAGCGCGGCGCCTTGCTCCTTTGCGACTTCCATCAAGCGGCTCGCGACATTGACGCTGTCCCCGGTCGCAGTGATGTGCTGATGCGCTTCGTGCCCGAGACGAGAGACGATGACCGGGCCGAAATGGACACCGACACGAAGATCCGGATGGCCAATCGATACCTCTTCGCCGGTGGCCCACTCGCGCATATCCTTGAGCAGTGCCCAGGCCGTGGAGAGAGCGTGGCCGGCATCATCGGCGTGCGGATCTGGAATGCCGAACGCGATCATTGCACCGTCGCCCATGAAGGAGATGACGAGCCCGTCATGCGCGGTCACCTCGTTTTCGATGAGCGTGTGAAACGCCTTGAGAAATTCGCGTGTTCGCGTGAGGCCGGCCTGCTCGCTCAGCCGCGTGAAGCCCGAGAGGTCCACGAACAGGATCGCAACCGTCTGTTGCACCGGCTCGCGCAGGAACCCCGGGTCCCGTGCAATGCGATCTGCGAGCAATGGCGGCTGAAACTGCCGTAAAGCGGCTTCGGAACGGGCGATATCCGTGGCCTGGCGGCGGTCCCATGTCTGCCGTAAAACCACTGCGAGGACGACAGGTGGAATGACTGACGCCAGCGGGAGCGCCGAACTGAGCCAATAGCCTGCGGCGAAGAGCGCCGTGGTGGCCAGCAGCCAGGCAGCGAGACCGAAGACCGCTGCGCCGACGCCGATGCCGAGCGGAGCAGAGGCGATGAAGAAGACGGAGCCGGTGGCCAGCACGAGTGCCACGCCTGCGTCGAGCAACCGCACCTCGTGATCCCGGACCAGTCCGGTGCCGGCGATCAAATGAGCGATGCCGGTCGCCAGGACCTCCACGCCCGGCGTCACGGGATCGAAGGCGGTGCTGAAGGTGTCGCCGATAGCCGTGGCGGTGACGCCGACAATGACGATACGGCCCCGCAGGCGCTCTACGGGCACGGTGCCCGCAAGCAGGCCGGTTGCACTGATCGTTTCGAAGCTGCCTCGCGGGCCGTAGAACCGGAGCGGAAGATGGAATCCGAGGTCGAGCTTCACCGGGCTGCCTGCCAGGCGCACGGTATCGACGCCGAACACAGGAGCCTCGCCCTTGAAGCCTGCCGCCACACTTAGGACGAATGATGGCATGACCCCGCGGTCGGTCCGGAAAAGCAGCGGCACATGCCGCGGGGTGCCGCTTGCGTCGGATGAAATATTGACGAGACCGACGGCTGCCAACCGGTCGAACGGCGACAGCGGCCAGAGCATCTGTTTCGGTGCCGGTAATTGCGAGCTTCCTTCCTCGTCCCGGCCGAAGCTGCCGGCCGCGGCGACGAGTGAAGGCGTTCGTTCGAGAGCCTGGGCAAGCGCCTCATCTGTCTCGGGCGAGGTCGGGTCGACGAGCAGCAGGTCGAGTGCAAGGGTGCGTGGGGCCGCGGTTCCAATGGCGAGGATCATCCGAGCCAAAGTGGAGCGCTGGAGCGGGTAGCCGCGTTGCTGAGCCACGGTTTCATCATCGATGGCGATGATGACGATTTCGCCTGGGGGTGAGCGTCGACCGGCAATAAGCAGGCGCATGTCGGCGAGCGCCGCCTCGACTCGGTCGAGAGGATTGCGCTCGCCCGCGAGATGCATTCGCCCCAGAAATCCGGACCAGAGCGCGGCGATCACGAGGCAGAGGATGGTGATCGACGCGGGCAGGCGGACACTGCGCGTCGAGGTCACCGCCCGAACCGAGCAAGCAGCCCTGCGGCGCGCTCGCGGGACCAGCGGTGCACGTCAAGTCGCTTTTCCTGGGAGACGTCAACGCCATCGCCGGGATTGAGTTCGACGGGGTCCGTGCCATCGCGGCGCGTGACACGCACGCGCCCTTCGGCGACGAACACCGATGTCTTCGAGGTCGTTACGTCGACGGCATAGATCGTGCCGCGGACCGAGGCGATGGCGTGGGGCGTCAGGATCTGGAGGGGCCCGCGGCGACGGGGTAGCTCGACCAGAAGGCCTTTGCCATCCAATGCGATTGATTGAATCGCGCGGCCGGGCTGTGGCGATTGGACCTGGAAGCGGGTGGCGGCCTCCGCTTCAATGATCAGGCCACCGCTGCACCGGAACACGGTTCTCGGCGGATCGGTCCGCGCTGACGGGGTGCAGCCCGCAGGTTGTTGCGCGGCGGCGGGCGGGATCGATGCGCAAATGGCGCAAGCGGCAATCGAGAATCGGAGGAAGCGCATGGCAAGCCTCTCATGCTCGGTATTCAGATCGCGCCGGACTTCGCCAGCTGCCGAAAGCTGTCGACATTATGAATCACGAGGCGGCCCCGTCCAAGGGAGAGAATGCCGATCTGTTTCCAGCGCTGCAGCTGGCGGTTCACGGTTTCGCGGGTGACGCCGGTCAGCGCCGCCAGTTCCTCCTGGGAAATGTGCAGCTCGCTGCCATAGTMGGTGACGAGCACTTCGATGCGTCGCGCCAGCCGTGATGCGGCTGGAAGGAAGGCCGTGTCCTCCATGCGCTCGCTCATGCCGCGCAGCCGCTCGCAGAGCAATTCGATCAGCCGGATTGCAATCAGTGGCTCGTTGTCGAGCAGATTCAGGAAGTCACGCCGCGGCACGAAGAACATCTCGGTGTCTTCCAGCGCAATGGCGTCGGCGCTGCGGGCGCGACCGTCGAGAAGGGCGATCTCCCCGAAGACGTCGCCGCCTCCCAGCAGGTTCATCGTCAGCTGCTGGCCGGCATCGTCCGTGGTGCCAATTCGGATCCGGCCATGCCGGATGGCATAGAGGCCATCGCCGGGATCGCCCTTCAGGAACAGGACCTCGTGCGGTGCCAGGTGCCTCGGCAGGCAAATTGCGGCGATCTTGACCAGGGCGTCGTGAGCAAGCCCAGCGAAGAACGGATTTACCGATAGAAGCCGAACCACCAGATGCGGCGCGCTGCGCATTCCCAAGTCCCCCTGTTCTCTCCGTTGCTAGGAAAAGCTGACGCCTATGTGACCTGTTTCACAGAAGATAGCACGGGAACGGCCGAAAACCCCCGGCGAAGGCCGCAGCGACCGCAGCCCGCAGTCGCTGTGTGTGCCGCTCCGAACGGGAGTTTCGCCGTGCACCACACCGCCAACACTCATTCCACGCCGTTCAGGACAACCTCGCTCGAACCGCTGCGCGAGCCCGAGACAGTGACGCAGGCGGGCGAGTGCCCCTTTCTTGGCAGGATGACGCGCGCGAGCCGCGCGCTGGTCACATCGCTGGCGCTCGCCTTTGGCCCGCAGCGCGGGCAGTCGCAGAGCGTTGCCATGGATGCGCATACATTGAATGACATTGGGCTGAGCCACGCCGAGGCTGCCCAATGGGGGCCGCTGAGCCGTTACATGCCACGCCCCTGGGGCGAGACGGATACGCTGAACTGATGCGCAGGCGCAGGGAAGCTATTGTCCGCAACACGGGAAAATTGCGGTACGCTGGAGCGCAGCGCTCACATCACAGGCCGGATGCGCTCCATGGCGGATGGTTCCTCTCTGCAGGCGGCCCAGCGCTTGCGCTCGCGGCCAGGACAGGCGGCAGCGCAAACCACGCCTCAGGCGCCGGTTGAGGCGAGCGCGCCCGCAGCAACAGGCTTGTTTGCCTATATCTGGCGCAACAGCCGCCGGCAGCAGCTCCAGATCATCGCGATCGTGCTGCTGTCGTTTCCCTTTTACTATCTTTCGCTTGAGCTGCCGAAATACATCATCACGGACGCCATCCAGGGCCGCGCCTTTTCCGGTGGGCAGGAGACTGCACGGCTCTTCCGGTTCTCGCTCGCCCTACCGGCCTGGCTCGGGGGCAGCCGTGAACTTCTCAGCGGCGTCATGCTCGATCGCATCAGCTATCTGTTTGCGCTGTCCGGCCTGTTTCTGCTGCTGGTGCTCATCAATGGCGCCTTCAAATACGTCATCAACATGCGCAAGGGGGCCTTGGGCGAACGGCTGCTGCAGCGCCTGCGCGCCGACCTCTTCGCGACGCTGCTGAGTTTCACGCCCGAGGCACGGCGCCGGCTCAAACCGTCCGAGGCCGCGACTGTCATCAAGGACGAGGTCGAGCCAGTCGGCGGTTTCGTCGGTGATGCCTTCATCCAGCCGGTTCTGCTCGGTGGCCAGGCGCTGACGGCGCTGATCTTCATTCTGCTGCAGAATCTGGCGCTGGGGTCGATCGCGGCAGGCATCGTTCTCGTGCAGGCAGTGATCATTCCCCGGATGCGGCGTGAGCAGATCCGGCTTGGGCGACAGCGCCAGATCGAGTCGCGGGCCCTGGCCGGCAAGATCGGCGAGGTCGTCGAGTCGCTGGACGAGGTTGCTGGCCACGGCACCTCTGCGGTCGAAAAAGCACTCGTCGCAGTGCGCCTCGAGAGGCTGTTCGGCATCCGCTACCAGCTCTATGGGCGCAAATTCGCGGTCAAGTTCCTGAACAACCTGTTGGCCCAGCTGACGCCATTCCTGTTCTACACGATCGGGGGGTATTTTGCCCTGACCGGCCGTCTCGACATCGGCCAGCTCGTCGCGGTCATCGCCGCGTATCGTGACCTGCCGACGCCGGTAAAGGAACTGATCGACTGGGATCAGCAGCGTCTCGACGTCGAGGCGCGGTTTCAGCAGGTCACCCAGCAATTCTCGCTGGACGATGCCCCGGCGCCGGAACGGCCGCAGGCCCCGCTCTCCGGAGATGGGATCGTGCCTGGCGAAGGCATGATCGCGGCCAAGGGGCTGACGGTTCTTGGGCCGGCCGGCGACCGGCTGCTCGAGCGCGTTTCATTCGCTCTGCCCTTGGGGGGGAACATCGCCTTGATCGACAAGGCGGGGGAAGGGGCGGCTGCGTTCGCGTCTGTGCTCGGGGGCAGTATGGCGCCGTTCGACGGCGCGGTGACGCTGGCCGGTATTCCCTTGGCTTCGTTGTCCTCCGAACGGCGAGGGCGGACACTGGCCTATCTTGGAGCGGAGCCCGTCATTCTCGATGCGTCCCTGCGCGACAACATTCTCTATGGCCTGCGCCGCCCTGTTGTCGCCCAGGCCGGGGCCCAGCCCTGGTCGCTCGACTTCAGCGGCGCCGGCGTCGCGAGCAGGCACGAGCTCGAACGTCTCCTGGTCGAGGTGCTAGGCGTGGTCGGGCTCGCCGAAACGGTGTTTCGCTTCGGCCTGCAGCGCCAATTGAGTGCGGACGACCCGACCGAGATCGTCAACAGGGTTGCCGAGATCCGTACGAGAATTCGCTCCAGGCTGATTGGGCGCGGGGCGGGCGATGCGGTGGAGCCCTACGATCCCGAGCGATACACACGAAACGCGACCATCGGCGAGAACATCCTGTTCGGCGTCGTCACTGATCCCGGCTTCGCCGGGGAACGCCTGGCCAGTCACAAGCTGGTGCGCGCCATTCTGGACGCGCAGGGCCTGACCACGCTTCTGACCCAGATCGGGCGGCGTATCGCGGCGACCATGCTCGAGATCTTTCGCGATCTTCCAGCCGATCACGTCCTGTTCGAGCAGTTCTCCTTCCTTTCCGCGGCCCAGTTCCCTGACTATCAGGTCATTCTCGGGCGGGCCGAGGCCCGCACCCTCCGGGAGGCCGATCGCTCCCGGTTGATCGCGCTGGCATTTCTCTATGCGGAGCCGCGGCATCGGCTGGGGCTGCTGAGCGAGGCGGACGAGGTCCGCATCCTCGCCGCGCGGCAGTCTTTCCGCGCGCAGGCCACCCCGGAGATGGCGGATGCCATCGCCTTCTACGATCCGGCCCGTTACTGCCCGGCAGCCCCTCTGCGCGACAATCTCTTGTTCGGCTGCGTTGCCAGCAGCAGTGCTGCGGATGCGGAGCGCGCGCTCGAGGCCATCCGTGAGAGCCTGATCGAACTGGGCCTGGAGCGTGACGTCTATCGTTGGGGACTTGAACAACAGGCCGGCTATGGCGGACAGTTCCTGTTTCCGGCTGCGAAAGCGGCCGTTGCTCTGGCACGTTGCCTGATCAAGCGCCCGCAGATCATGATCCTGAACGACGCGTTGGCGTCGTTCGGGCAGGCCGAGGCTGCCAGGCTATTCGCACGGATCACGACCTTCATGAAGGGGCGGACCATTCTCGTTGCCGGCCGGCAGATTGCGGAACTGGGTCGTTTCGACGCCAGCCTTGAATTCCACGGAACCAACTCCGTCAGTTCCGCAGACGCGGCGGTTCAGACGCAAGCTCAGTCCGACGAGGCGTTCGTGAGCGATCAGTTTGACGCGGGCAGTATCGAGCTGCGCGCCCTGCGTTCCGTGCCGATCTTTGCCGATGTCGATACGGTGCGCCTGAGGTTGCTGGCCTTCACTGGCGAGCGGGTCGAGTTCGCGGCGGGGGAGGTCATCTTTCGCCAGGGAGACGAGTCGGACGCCGCCTATCTGCTGATCACGGGCTCGGCCGACGTCGTGTCCGAGGCGTCGGGGCCGCCTGTCCGGATCTCGACCATGAACGCCAACAGCCTGTTCGGTGAAATGGGGATCGTGACGGATGATCCTCGCTCGGCAACGGTCATCGCGACCACGCCGCTGACGGCGCTCCGCTTGCGCAAGGAGGTTTTCGTCGCTCTGCTGACGGAGTTCCCTAACATGGCCCTCTCGGTGACGCGGTTGATCGTCCGGCGCCTGCAGGACAATGTGGTTACGCTGAGCCATCGGCACTGAACCGGCCCCTGGCATGGTGCATCACGGCAGTTGCAGCGGATCGACCGAGATCGCCCGCTTCAGCGTCCTGAGACCGAAGGTCGTGCGTGACTGGCGAATTCCGGGGATCCGGTACAGCGTCTCACGGAGGAAGCGCTCGTAGTGGTCGGTGCCGCTGACCACGACCTTGACGAGATAGTCGTATTCGCCGGTGACGAGATGCGCCTCGACCACTTCGGGAATGCGCGCCAGCGCGTCCCCGAACGTGTCGAGCACCTTGTCGTCGTGCTTGTCGAGCGTGATCTCGACAAAGACGGTGTTGTTGAGCCCCAGGGCCGCGTGATCCAGGACTGCCACATAGCGCTCGATTGCGCCGCTTTCCTCCAGCCGCCTGACCCGCGTCCAGCAAGGCGATGGCGAGAGCCCGACCTTCTCGGCCAGTGCGCTCGTCGTCAGGCGGCCATCGGCCCGCAGGGCGGACAGAATCCGCCGGTCGATAGGGTCGAGAGCGTCGCTGCGCCTGGACTTGCCGGTCATCGGGCGAATCTTCTGTAAATGGAGACAGTGGCGGAAGAATTTGCCGAGATTGAGCCGAATGTCGAGCGTCTTCGGGAAAACTCTTTCCGTTTGCCGGATTAACGTCGTTGCGGCGATGGGGGTGCGTGATGACCGGGCGAATGCAACGGCGAGTTGTGGTGAAAGCGTCGACCAGCGACGCCTATGACGGGCTGGTCAGACTCCTGCTCGATGCCCAGCGCCTAGGCTTCGCCCTTGTCGAACTGTCGAGCTCCCGCCAAGATGACGGACGAACCGCGATCCGCATGGTCATCGAGACCGAAGGCGTCTCGGACTGCGCGGAGATCGGCTTCCGCCTTGCCCGCCATCCGGCGCTCGCAGCTGTTGAGGCTTTCGAGTTCGGCGACGAGCCGGGTTCATTCTATGTCGGCTCGCTGCATGCGGGTCGGCAGGGCGCCCTTGCCGGAGTGCGGGCATGACCGATCAGCCGTTGCGCTTTCATGTCCCCGAACCCGCCAGCCGCCCGGGCGGCAGGCCGGATTTCTCCAATGTCGTCATCCCGGAAGCGGGCTCGGTCCGCCGGCCTCCGGTCGATATCGATCCCAAGGAAATTCGCGATCTCGCGTATTCGATCATCCGCGTGCTCGACCGGGAGGGGCAGGCTGTCGGCCCGTGGGTGCCCGATCTCGACAGGGATGCTCTGATCCGGGGCATGCGCCACATGATGACGCTGCGCGCCTTCGATGCCCGCATGCAGATGGCGCAGCGCCAGGGCAAGACCTCGTTCTACATGCAGCACACCGGGGAAGAGGCGGTGAGCTGCGCCTTTCGCATCGCGCTCGGCCCGGAGGACATGAATTTCCCGACCTATCGCCAGGCCGGGCTCCTCATCGCGCATGATTATCCGCTCGTCGACATGATGTGCCAGATCTACTCGAATGAGCGAGACCCGATCAAAGGCCGCCAGCTTCCGGTCATGTACTCGTCGAAGGCGCACGGCTTCTTTTCGATCTCCGGCAATCTCGCCACCCAATTCGTTCAGGCGGTAGGCTGGGCCATGGCCTCGGCGATCAAGGGCGATCGCAGGATCGCCGCCGCCTGGGTCGGCGACGGCTCGACAGCGGAGTCCGATTTCCACGCCGCCCTGGTCTTCGCCTCGACCTACAAGGCCCCGGTCGTCCTCAACGTCGTCAACAATCAGTGGGCGATCTCGACCTTCCAGGGCATTGCCCGCGGCGGCTCCGGCACTTTCGCGGCGCGCGGACTCGGCTTCGGCATTCCGGCCCTGCGCGTCGACGGCAACGACTACCTTGCGACCTACGCAGTGGCGCAATGGGCGATCGAGCGCGCGAGGCGCAATCTCGGGCCCACGCTGGTCGAATACGTCACCTATCGCGCCGGCGCCCACTCGACCTCGGACGACCCCTCCGCCTATCGGCCCAAGCATGAATCGGAAGGTTGGCCGCTCGGCGACCCGCTGATCCGGCTGAAGCAGCATCTGATCGCATTGGGCGCCTGGACTGAAGAGCGGCACAAGCAGGCCGAGGCCGAGATTCTCGCAACCGTGATCGCTGCGCAGAAGGAGGCCGAGGGCCACGGCACCCTGCATGCCGGCGGCAAACCCTCGGCACGCGACATCTTCGAGGATGTCTATGCCGAACTGCCTCCGCACCTGCGCCGGCAGCGTCAGCAGATCGGAGTCTGACGCGATGGCTCGAATGACGATGATCGAGGCGATCCGTTCGGCGCTCGATGTCTCGATGGGGCGCGACGAGAACGTCGTGGTCTATGGCGAGGATGTCGGCTTCTTCGGCGGCGTGTTCCGATGCACCCATGGCCTGCAGCAGAAATACGGGGTGAACCGCTGCTTCGACGCCCCGATCAACGAACTCGGCATCGTCGGCACGGCAGTCGGCATGGCGGCCTATGGCCTGCGCCCCTGCGTCGAGATCCAGTTCGCCGACTACATGTATCCGGCTTACGATCAGATCGTCTCGGAGGCGGCCAGGCTGCGCTACCGTTCGGCCGGCGATTTCACCTGTCCGCTGGTGATCCGCATGCCGACGGGCGGCGGCATCTTCGGCGGCCAGACGCATAGCCAGAGCCCGGAGGCGCTCTTCACCCATGTTTCCGGGCTGAAGACCGTGGTGCCCTCCAACCCGCATGACGCCAAGGGCCTCTTGATCGCCGCAATCGAGGATCCCGATCCCGTCATCTTCCTCGAACCGAAGCGGCTCTATAACGGCCCGTTCGACGGTCATCACGATCGCCCCGTGACACCCTGGTCCAAACATGAGCTCAGCGAGGTGCCGGACGGCCATTTCGTGCTGCCGCTCGGCAAGGCCGCGATCCGGCGCGAGGGCGCGAGCGTCACCATCATCGCCTATGGCACCATGGTTCATGTCGCCGAAGCGGCAGCCGAAGAGACCGGCATCGACGCCGAGGTCATCGATCTGCGCAGCCTGCTGCCGCTCGACCTCGATACGATCGTGGCCTCCGTGCGCAAGACCGGCCGCTGCATTGTCCTGCACGAGGCKACGCTGACCTCGGGGTTCGGCGCAGAACTCACGGCCCTGGTGCAGGAGCATTGCTTCTACCATCTCGAGGCGCCCGTCATGCGCGTCGCCGGCTGGGACACTCCCTATCCGCATGCCCAGGAATGGGCCTATTTCCCCGGCCCGGCGCGCGTCGGCGCCGCCCTGCGTGAGATCATGGAGAGCCGATGATGGCGGAACGGGTCATCAAGCTTCCGGATGTCGGCGAGGGCATTGCCGAGGCCGAGCTCGTCGAGTGGCACGTCAAAGTCGGCGACATMGTGCGTGAGGACGATCTCCTTGCTGCTGTGATGACCGACAAGGCGACGGTCGAGATCCCGTCGCCGGTCGACGGGGAGGTGGTCTGGGTCGGCGCCGATATCGGCGACACCGTTGCGATCGGCTCGGCGCTGGTCCGGCTGAAGGTTGCAGGCGAGGGCGCGACTGATCCTGGCGAACCGGAAGGGAGCGCGGCGCCGGAGCTGGTCGTTGTCGAGCAGCCTGTCGCCGCGCCGAAGAACGAAGCTCCCGCCCCCGCTCCGGCAAAGCTGACCGAGGCCAGGCCCGCTGCATCGCCCAAGCCGCGCGCGGTCTCAGCTCCCACGCTGAGCGCCGTACCGAGGCGGCAGGCTGGCGAGAAGCCGCTCGCTTCGCCGGCCGTCCGGCTGAAGGCGCGCGAGGCCGGGATCGACCTGCGCCAGGTCGTGGGCTCCGGCCCGGGTGGGCGCATCACTCACGAGGACCTCGACAGCTTCGCGTTGCGCGGGCCCGAGGCCGAACGAGCGCCAGGGCTGGCGCGCCTGACCGCCGTCACCGACATCAAGATCGTCGGCCTGCGCCGCAAGATCGCCGAGAAGATGGCGCTGTCCAAGGCGCGCATCCCCCACATCACCATCGTCGAGGAGGTCGACGTCAGCGCGCTGGAGGACCTCCGCGCAGTCCTGAACAAGAAGCCGACGCTCGAGCGACCGAAGCTGACGCTTCTGCCCTTCGTGATGCGGGCGCTGGTCAAGGCGCTGGCCGAGCAGCCKAACCTGAACGCGCTGTTCGATGACGAGGCCGGGATCGTCCACCAACATGCCGGCATCCATATCGGTATCGCGACCCAGACGCCGACCGGACTGATCGTGCCGGTCGTAAAACATGCCGAGGCTCGTGATCTCTGGGACTGCGCCCGGGAACTCGGCCGGCTCGCCGAACGGGGACGCGAAGGCATCGCGACCCGGGACGAATTGACGGGTTCAACGATCACGGTCACATCGCTCGGCGCGCTCGGCGGCGTCGCCACCACGCCGGTGATCAACCACCCCGAGGTCGCCATCGTCGGCGTCAACAAGATGATGATCCGGCCGATGTGGAACGGCACGAGCTTCGTCCCGCGCAAGATGATGAACCTGTCGTCGAGCTTCGACCATCGCGTCATCGACGGCTGGGATGCGGCCGTCTTCGTGCAGCGGCTCAAGGAGCTTCTGGAAAACCCGGCAATGCTCTTCGTGGATGCCTGACGCCATGACCGAGATCACCTGCAAACTGCTTGTCATCGGCGCGGGCCCGGGCGGTTATGTCTGCGCCATCAGGGCTGGCCAGCTCGGCATCGACACCGTGATCGTCGAGAGCACGAAGCTTGGCGGCAGCTGCCTCAATGTCGGCTGCATTCCGTCCAAGGCGCTGATCCATGTCGCCGATGAATATGAGAAGCTGGCCACGGCCGCGCAGGGCAAGACGCCGTTCGGGCTCACGGCCTCGGCGCCGGCGCTCGATTTTAAGCAGGCCATCGGCTGGAAGGACGGGATCGTCCAGCGCCTGAACAACGGCGTCGCCGCGCTCTTGCGCAAGTCCAAAGTCAAGATCGTGCATGGCCGGGCTCGCTTTCGCGACGGCAAGACCGTTGCCGTCGAGACCGAGACGGGCCCGAAGCTGATCCGGGCCGAAACAATCGTCATCGCCACCGGCTCTGCGCCGGTCGAGCTGCCCTTCCTGCCCTTTGGCGGCACTGTGATCTCGTCGACGCAGGCATTGTCGCTGCCCGCGGTTCCGGGGCGGCTGGCGGTCGTCGGTGCCGGCTATATCGGCCTGGAACTCGGGATCGCCTTTGCGAAGCTCGGCTCGCAGGTCACCCTCGTCGAGGCGTTGCCACGGATTCTTCCGCTTTACGATGCCGAGCTGACCGCGCCGGTCGAGAGATCGCTGTCGAGGCTCGGCGTCGGGCTTCTGCTCGGGGCGAAGGCGCGCGGCGCGACTCCGGACGGCAAGTCCCTGCTGGTGGAGACGGCGGAAGGCGAGGAACGGCGGATCGCGGCGGACGCGACACTCGTCACCGTTGGCCGCAAGCCGGTGCTGTCCGATCTCGGGCTCGAGGAACTGGTGCTCGACATGGATGGCAGCTTCATCCGCATCGGCGAGCGCTGCGAGACCTCGATGCGCGGTATCCATGCGATCGGGGATGTCACCGGCGAGCCGATGCTGGCGCACCGCGCCATGGCGCAGGGCGAGTTGGTGGCGGAGATCGTCGCCGGCCTGCCGCGCGCCTGGGACAAGCGTTGCATTCCGGCGATCTGCTTCACCGATCCGGAAATCGTCTCGGCCGGTTTTTCACCGGGCGAGGCGCGTCGCGCCGGCTTCGAAATTAAGACCGGGCAGTTTCCGCTGGCTGCCAGCGGCCGTGCGATGACGCTCCACAGCGAGCAGGGCTTTGTGCGCATCGTCGCGCAGGCCAACACCCATGTGATCCTGGGTATCCAGGCAGTCGGGCAATCCGTCTCCGAACTCAGCGCGGCGTTCGGGCTCGCCATCGAGATGGGCGCAACGCTCGAGGATATCGCCGGAACGATCCACGCCCATCCGACGCTTGGCGAGGCCGTGCAGGAGGCGGCGCTGAAGGCGCTCGGCCACGCCATTCATATCTGACGCGATTGCGGCTGTGACTGCGCTACGGCCCGGGCTTCATTCGGCAGCCCGCGCAACCGAGGGGATGACTGCCGGTCTCGGCTTCGCTGTGCCATCGCCCTGCCTTCGTTCGCTGCGCCGGGGCGGCTCGATTTCGAACGAGATGGTGCAGCCCGTTTCGGTGTCGGCGATGATCAGTTCCCGGCCGTACTCGGCCAATGTATCCGAGACGATTGCAAGGCCCAGTCCGGATGAATGATGACTGTCCGGAGCGAAGTGGACGCCACGTTGCAGGATCAGTTGGCGTCGGTCTCCCGGCACGCCGGGCCCATCATCGCTGACCGAGAGAACGGTGCTGCCGCCGTCAGCGGTGTGGACCTGCACCGTAACGGCGCTGCGTGCCCATTTGCGCGCATTGTCGAGCAGATTGCCGACGACCTCGGCGAAGTCGTCGGTTTCCATCGCGGCGCTGACGTGTTCGGGAATCGTGACGCTCCAGCTGATGCTGTCGGCGCTGTCGATGCGGCTCATCAGATCGACCAGCCGGTTAACGATCGGCAGCACGAGCGTTCTCATGCTCACTGCCTGGATCGCACCGTGCGTCCGCGCTCGCGCAAGCTCGCGCTCGACATGTGCGCCGATCGCTTCGCATTGTTCACGCAGAATGGCTGCATGCGCGTGCTGTCCGGACTTTTCAAGGCGCGCCACTTCGCTCGACAGGATCGTGAGCGGCGTCTTCAGCCCGTGGGCCAACAGGCCCGCCCTGTCGCGCGCCTTGCGCACCAGCTCATCCTGGCGATCGAGCAGCCTGTTCAGATCATCGACCAGCGGCTTGATCTCCTCGGGAAGGGTACCTGTCAGGCGCGATGTGCGGCCTTCGCGCACGGCGGTGAGACTCGCGCGTAGCTGATGAAGGGGGCGCAGGCCGAACCGCATCTGCAGCCAGGCCCCACCGATCAGCAACAATGCGAGCAGGAACAGGATCTTGGCGACATCGAGGGAGAAGGCGTGGCGCAGTTCGCCGATATCGGCATGATCAAGCGCGACGGCCAGCTGGAACGTCCGTGGGCCATCGGCGCCATCGAGCTTCACCGAGCGTTCGAGGACGTAGAGCTCGGAGTTGTTCGGCCCGTCGATCTCGAACGCGCCCTTGCTCTTGTCCTCCCCCTTGGCCGTGCTCGTATCGAGGATCTGGTCCCAGAGCGAGCGCGAGCGCAGATGCTGCACCGCCCCTTCGCTGATCTGCCAGTAGGCGCCGCCATAGGGCAGCTGATAGCGCGCATCGGCGAGATCGTGGTTGATCAGCGGGTTGCCGTCCGCATCGAGCTCGAACGCCTTGGCGAGTTCGCTGGAGCGGATCTCCAGCTCGATCGCGATGCGCTTCAGGACATGCTGCTCGAACACCAAGATGAGCGCTGCGCCTGCGGCCGCGAGCGTCACGGCAATCGTCAGGGCTGCGATCGTCAGGATGCGCTTGCGGATCGAGCCCGAGCTCATCGCCTCAGCCCCCGATGATGTAGCCATGGCCACGCCGGGTGCCGATCGTCTCCGCCCCGACCTTCCGGCGCAAGCGCCCGACCAGCACTTCGACAGCGTTGCTGTCGGGTTCGTGATCGCCGCCATAGACATGGTCGATCAATTCGCCCTGCGACACAACCCGCCCCTGATTATGCACGAGGTAGCGCAGCAGCCGATATTCCAGCGGAGACAGCTCGACATTGCGCCCGCCAACCGCAACCGTTCTGCGGCGCGTGTCGATATTGAGGTCTCGATAGACCAGTTGAGGCGTCAGGTGACCGCCAGCTCTGCGAATGAGTGCGCCGACCCGGGCGACCAGTTCCTCGGCCTGAAACGGCTTGGGCAGATAGTCGTCGGCGCCGGCGTCTATGCCTTCGACGCGCTCCATCCAGGCGCCGCGCGCGGTGAGGATCAGAATAGGTGTCCTGACCGAGGCTGCCCGCAGCTTGCGGACAACCGAGAGCCCGTCGAGCTTCGGCAGGCCAAGGTCGAGCACGAGCGCATCGAAATCGTCCGTCTCGGCGCGAAACCAGGCGGCCTCTCCATCATGGACGACCTCCGGAACATAGCCGGCTTCCGTGAGCGCGGAGGCGACATCGCTGGCGATGCGCCGTTCGTCCTCCACGACGAGAATTCTCATCATCGCCTCCGCATTTGGAGGATCCGGTTGCGCCGGGCGTCGACTACGACTTCGCGGTAGCGGCCTGCGCCGTCGAGAACCAGTAGTTCATAGCGCCATTCGCCCGTGGGCGCGAGGCGCAGATCGACCTCGAGCACGTCACCGGGAACAGCCGCGCGCACCACTGACAGGACGGCGCCGAGCGACACGACCTGTCCTCCCTGGGTCGCCTGACGTGCGAAATCGGCACTCGTATTGCCCCAGTGCTGGCCGGTGCTGACGGCATCCTCGCCGTTCCTGCCGCCGCGACCCGAGCGACCACGCTGATTGTCTCCCGAATTCTGGCTCGCGGCGGACCCGCCGTCATGGCCCGATCTGCCGCTGCCGGAATTGCTTCCGCTGTTGCCGGAGCCTCCGCCGCCGCTGGATCCGGAGMCGCCGCTGGAGCCACCGCTGCCACCGCCGGAGCCGCCGCCGCCGGAACCGCTACCTCCGCTTCCGCCTCCGGAGCCACCTCCACCTCCGGAGCCTCCGGAGCCGCCGCCGCCACCGCCGCCCCCCCCACCGCCGCCAGAACCGCCGCCGCCCCCGCCGCCATCGCCTCCGCCATCCTTGGCAAAGGAGGGGGCGATCCAGGCCGGGCTTGTCGTGACGAGCGCAAATACGACCGCGAGGGCCGGAACCGCGCGCCACAGGGCGATGTTGCGTGAATGTCGCATGGTAGCTTTCGAAGCTACGACACCCAAGCTGACATTTCCCTGACAGGCCGCGTCAGGCTGGCGAGGTTCGAGGGCGCGCAGGCTCTGCTCCGTCACCGAGGAGAGAATGATCGGCGGTGGCTATGGCAAGGAGATACGACCATGACATTGCGATCACTTATGCTGGCGACCACCATCCTGGTGGCGACCACCGGCTCGCAGGGCGCGAGCGCCGCCATCCGTGACGACAGCTCGCCTCACCTGGAAGGCATCATCCGCCTGGGGGCGTCAGCCCTGTCCCGGAGCGGTGAGGGCGAGAACGATTCCCCAGCTCACAAGAGTGCGACCTCGCATGAGGACGCGGCCCGCGTCATCCTGGCGCGCGACGGCGGCGGGGGAGGTGGCGGCGGAGGCGGCGGCGGAGGTGGTTCTGGAGGCGGAGGGAGCGGTGGAGGCTCCGGTGGTGGCAGCGGCGGCTCTGGCGGAGGCAGCGGAGGCAGTGGCGGCGGAAGTGGCTCCGGCTCCGGCTCAGGCTCCAGCGGCAGTAGCGGCGGCAGCGGCCGCGGTGGCGACAGCGGTGGTGGTCTCGGCGGTTCGTCGAGCGGCGGTGGCAGCGCAGCCGATGCGCGTGGCCGCGGCGCCGATGATGGAGCCGGTCATGCCCGAGGCGGTCGCGGTGCTGATAACGCTGTAGGTCAGGCTCGGCATGGGCGTGGAGCGGATGATCCGGCCGGCCATGTGCGGCAGGGACGGGGTGCGGACGATGCGGTCGGTCAGGCCCGGCGTGGGCGTGGAGCGGACGATCCGGCCGGCCATGTGCGGCAGGGCCGGGGTGCGGACGATGCAGTCGGCCAGGCCCGGCGTGGGCGTGGAGCGGACGATCCGGCTGGCCATGTGCGGCAGGGCCGGGGTGCGGACGATGCAGTCGGCCAGGCCCGGCGTGGGCGTGGGGCAGACAATCCGGTCGGCGACGTACGTCGCGCCCGCGGCGCCGACGACCCGGCCGGCCATATCCGGGGTGGCCGCAGGGCGGATGACCAGGCCGGTCATCTCTGAAACAGGCCGATGCGCGAGGCTCAACGCCGCCTCGCGCATCCTCTGGCATCCTGCCTGATGTGGGAAGCGAGAGGCTGGACAGGCTGGCTGTTTCGGCTCGGCGAGCGCGACGGTGACTGCGAACGGCTTGCGCGATAGGTTGGCCTAAACTAGGCGCACCCTCGTGAAGCAACGGTTCCTCGCGTTTCTCGGATTATGGATACCGCTGGCGCTCATCGCCCTTGCCCTGGCGGCTGCTACCGAATTCGTCCGGGTGCGGGACGGGCTGGAGCGGGATGGCGGCACGCTGCACCGCGTCCTGTCGCAGCGCGTCGATCAGCATGACGCCCATCTGACCAGCCTCGCAGCAGTCCTCGCAAGCTCGGATGCATCATCCGCAACCTTCCAGGCTGTGGTCGAGGCGATGCAGCGCTTCTATCCCCGCATCGCTGCTGTCGCCCTGATCGATTTCCCCAAGTCATCCGAAATGGATGTCGGCAGCCCACCATCTGCTCTCCGGGATTTCGACATGGCGGCGCTTGCGGGAAAGCTCCGCGAACTCGGGCCAGGGCAGGCTGGGACGGTCGCCAGCCGAGGGGGGACGCCGTTCTACGCGCTGGTCAAGCGCCTTCCCGACACTGCGTCCGAAGTCCGCGCGCTCATCCTGGTGATCGACGGCAAGCTCCTGGTCGAACCGGAGGGCGGCCAGCCGCACGAGATCGCTCTCGTGCTTCGGGATGCTGCCGGAGCGATCCTCGTTCAGACCGGGGTAACCCTTCCCGAACAGGGAGTGATCCCCCGTCTCACCTATGAAAGGGCGCTGGGCAGTCGGTCACAGCCGCTCGTGCTGCACCTCGCCGGGCAGCCGGTTCTGGCGGATCTCCTCCCGCCGCGCACCGCATTCGTCGTCCTGACCGCGACGGGGCTCGCGGTCTTCCTGTTGCTGGTGATCCGGCGCGAGAGACGGCGAACGGCGGGCGCAAGGGAGGCCATGCGCCTGCACCAGCATGAGGCCCGGCTGGCCCATGCGATGCGGGTCAATACAGTCGGTGAAATGGCGTCCGGCATTGCCCATGAGATAACCCAACCCCTGACGGCGATCCTCAGCCAGAGCCAGGCGGGCCTTCGCCTGGCTCGGTCGGGAGGGAAAACCCCCGACGAACTCGTGAGCGTGCTTGAGGCCAATGTCCGTCACGCGCGGAGGGCGGGCGAGATATTGGAGCGGCTGAGGGCCTATGTCTMACGACGTGATCCGGTCCGGCAGCCTGCAGATCTCAACCAGATTACCCGCAATGTGGTCGAACTGGTCGAACGCGACCTGCAGGAGCGCGCGATCACGTTGCGGCTGGAGCTGAGCCCCATTCCGCCATGGGCGGTGGTGGATCGCGTTTCCATCGAGCAGGTCGTGCATAATCTGGTTCGAAACGCTGCCGAGGCGCTCGACGCGATGCCGGAGGAGCGGCGCGTGATCACGATCAGGGTCCGGGAGGTTGCGGGGGAGGCGGTGATTTCGGTCGCGGATCAGGGGAGCGGCATCGCGGATGCCGATATGGCGCGCCTCTTCGAGCCGTTCTTCACGACCAAGAGCGGCGGAATGGGCCTTGGCCTGCCATTATGCGAGCGCTTGGTCGAAAGCGCGGCCGGACGCATGGAAGTCCGGAACGGAGCGGCGAGTGGGGCCGTCTTCACGATCCGTATCCCCGTCTTGATCGCGGAGCGGAAGGTTGCTGCGGAATGAAGCCGGCTGCACGCACGGTCTATCTGGTGGATGACGACAGCGATGTCAGGGAAGCGTTGACCCTGCTGTTGAAGACCATGGGATTCGCCGCGAAGCCGTTTTCGAGCGCGCAGGCTTTCCTTGATCGCCCGGATCCGCGGCAGGATGGCTGCGTGGTCGTCGATATCCGCATGCCGGGGGTCTCGGGTCTGCAGCTGCTCGAACGGATGGCCACCGCGGCAGTACGTATGCCGACGGTTGTGATCACCGGCCATGGCGATGTCACCGCCTGCCGGCGCGCATTCAAGGCCGGGGCCGTCGATTTTCTGACCAAGCCGGTCGATGAGCAGGTTCTGCTCGAAGCGATCGAGGCCGGTTTCGCGCAGCGCGACGACCTGAGCCGGGATCAGGCAGAGCGGACCGAGCGGGCCGCACTGCTCGCTCGCCTGACCCCACGCGAGCGCGAAATTCTCGATCTGGTAGCGCAGGGCCGGTCGACCAAGGAGATCGCACGCGCTCTCGACCTCTCGCCCCGCACGGTCGAGACCCATCGTGCCAATATCGGGGTAAAGCTTGGCGCGACCTCGGTTGCCGCCATGGTGCGGGCCGCGCTTTAGGGCTCGGCCTCCGGCAGGTCTCCGTATGATTACGGAGATGGCTCCGGCACCGCACCGATAATCTTCGCCGCCGCCTCGGGCTAACCTTTCTCCGTCGAGCACAGGGTTCGATCACGCTCAGTACCGGAGAAATCATGTCCATGATCCGCCTTGCTGCCGCCGCAGCCCTTGCGCTTGTCCCCGTCGTCGCCGGGGCTCAGGTTCTTCAGGAACGGAACATGCCGCTGGCCATCGCCCAGGAACTCGCCCAGGCCACCGTCGAGGCTTGCGCGGCCAAGAATTTCAATGTGACGGCGACCGTCGTCGATCGTGCCGGGCTCGTGCGCGCCGTGCTTCGCGCCGATCGGGCCGGGCCGCACACTGTCGAGGCCAGCCGCGCCAAGGCTTTCACCTCTGCCTCTGCCCGCAACGCTACCTCGGCGATCGCGGAGGGCGCCGAGAAGAATCCGGCCGCTCGTCATCTTGCGTCGATCGAAGGCTTCCTGCTGCTCGGCGGCGGCGTGCCGGTCAAGGTCGGTGACGAGGTCATCGGTGCGGTCGGGGTCGGGGGCGCTCCCGGGGGGCATCTTGATGAAGAATGCGCCAATGCCGGCATCGAGAAGGTGAAGGCGAAGCTGCGCTGAGACTATTCTTAGGCATGTCGATGAAGGCGGCCGGCGCTCGGCCGTCTTCGGGATCGTCGGAGTGGGGCAATGTCGAGAACGCTGTTCGCCGCCGTAATCCTCGCGGTCGCGACCCTGTCGGGCCAAGTGCGGGCGCAGACGCCGCCGAGTGCCGCGGAATTGTCCGCCTATCAGGGCCTCCACGCCGCTGCCGCGTCCGGCGACGTCGCCCGGGTCAACCACCTTGCCGCGACGGGGGCTGACCTGAACGCCCGGGACGGGAACGGCCGCACGCCGCTCCATGTCGCGGCCTTTCGCGGGCAGGGGGCCGTGGCGTGCGCCCTGATCGTCGCGGGAGCGAACCCGGCGCTTCTCGACCACCAGCGTTATGATGCCGTCACCATCGTCGCAGTCAGTGACGATGTGCCGACGTTGAAGGCTCTGCTCGCCGCGGGCGCGGCCGCGACCCTCGTCACCAGCCGCTATGACGGCACCGCGCTGATCGCCGCCGCCCATCTCGGCCATGAGGGCATCGTAGAAGAGCTGATCAAGGCGAAGGCGCCCCTCGATCACGTCAACAATCTCGGCTGGACAGCGCTGATGGAGGCGGTGGTGCTCGGCAATGGCGGCCCACGGCATGTCGCGACCGTGCGGGCCCTGGTCGCTGCCGGCGCCAATCCCGKGATTGCTGATCGGGACGGCCTTACGCCGCTGCAACATGCCCGCGCTCGGGGCTATAAGGCCATCGTCGAGGCGCTTGAAGGCAGGCGCCTTCGCTGATCCAAGCCGGGCCCGGCAAATCTCTCGGGCGCTGGTTCGCGCCGGGCTCACGTCAGGCGGCCGTCCTCAGGACCGCTGTGACCTCGGAATCCTGGACAGCGCGAAATGAGCGGGCTGGGTGTCCGCGCGGGTTGTCGACGTCAGGCTAAAGCATCGGCCCGAAAAGTGGATCGCGGTTTTCGGAAAAGCCGATGCAAACACAGAAGGCCAGATCATCAGACCGGATACGATATCCGGTCTGATGATCTGGCCTTGGGCGGCGAGCGCTATCCGGCCTCAATCAGCCAACCGGTGTTCAAGCACCTGATAGAAATCATCATTGGCGGGATCCGCAGCCAGCGCGAGGGTCGTCTCGTCGGAGGGGACACTCAGCCCGCCGGCAAACGCCTTGAAGGCGTGGGCAGATTCCTCTTCCAGGAAGCAGAGCCGTATCGCCATCTTGTCCCTGGGCAGGGCGACAACGCGATAGGGGATTCCCCGCAGACTGAGCCACGCATCCATGGCGTCGAGCTTGAGGCGCAGATTCACATCGTCCGTCGTGACCAGGACGTGATGAATCCAGTGGGGGGCATCAACGACATCAAGGCATGCCATGCCAATTTCCCCCGCTCGCAGATTTTCTCACCGCGCTGCTCTTAAACCTGAGGTTTCTCGCTTAGGTTGTATAGGGTGAATTCCTGCTTGTTCGCAGAATTGAGCTGCCCCCCGGGAAAAATCGCGCGGCACGTGCGCGGTGGTTTCCGGAGTGTTCGTTCAGTCCTGGATCGACCGACCAGGGGCGGCTCGCATGCAACCTCACAGGCGCGCTGCAGGCGCCATCACGCCAGGCGCGAGAACCAGCCATCTGCATCGCTCGCTTGCCTCGGCTGTGCCCTGGATCTCCAGAATTCGAAGAGGCTTTCGGCGGCTCTTGCTGGCGGGCGGAGAGCCATGAGCTGGATGGAAGCGTTCATGGGCTTGACACCGATTTGGTCATATGGAACGTTCCAGTTCGAAGCTGGAACGTTCTAGAAGCCCGGCTCATGGAAACGCGACATGGAGAAAGTGCATGGACGAGCATAATCCGTCACGCCGCGCCGCTTTGGGCGCGCTAGCCTTGGGGACGGCCGCCGCTGCTGCGGTCACTGCAAGCACGACGACAGCCAGCGCCTCGACGCCTGAGGAATTCACCAAGCGCGGCAGCATTGCCATCGGTGTCGTGTCGGGCGTGCCGCCTTTCGGTATCGTCAATGAGCGCGGCGAAGCATCGGGCTACGATGTCGATGTCGCCAATCTCATCGCCAAATACATGGGCGTGAAGGCGGAGATCACCGCGCTGGCGCCGCCGGCACGCATTCCCGCCTTGCAGGCCAAGCGTGTGGACCTGCTGGTCGCGACGCTCGGACCGACGCCGGAGCGCGCCAAGACCATCGTCTTCCCGATGCCTTACAGCGCCTTCCGCATGTCGATCATGGGCGCGAACGATCTGGCCGCGAAGTCTCTGGCTGATCTCGCCGGCAAGCGCGTCGCGGTTCCGCGCGGCAGCCCGCAGGACACCACGCTGACGCGCATGGCGATGCCGGGTACGAACATCGTGCGCTTCGATGACGATGCGATCTGCGCCCAGGCGGTCTTCAGCCGCCAGGTCGATGCCGCGGCCCTTCCGGACACCACGGTCAATCAGATTCTGGGTCAGAACAAGGGCGCCAACGCCGAGCTCAAGTTTGCCTTCGCGCTGCAGCCCAACTCGATGGCTGTCCGCAAGGACCAGATGGAGCTGCATCAGTGGCTCAACAACACGATCTGGTTCATGAAGAACTCTGGAGAGCTCGACGAAATCTCCAAGAAGTGGCTCAACGCGCCTCTGCCGGAACTCCCGGTCTTCTGAGCTAGCGCGCCGGTGCGCCCCGGCGGCGCACCGGCTTCGTCTTCTCCCGCGATCGAAATGTCAGCACTATGCCAAGCCTCGTCTTTTCCGACGTTTGGGCGCAATTAGACACGCTCCTGAGCGGCCTTCTGCAGACCGTCTGGATCTCCGCTGTCGCTATCGTGCTCGGCGTGGTCATCGGCGTCCTGTGCGCGGTCGCGCGCAGCGCACGCAGCCGGCTCCTGCGCGTTCTTGCAGCCGGATATGTCGAGGGCATGCGCAACACGCCCTTCATCGTCCAGCTCTTCCTCGTCTTCTTCGGGCTTCCCGGCCTGGGCATTCAGATCACGGCGATCCAGGCCGGGCTGATCGCGCTCACCCTCAATCTCGGCGCCTATTCGGCAGAGATCATTCGCGCTGGAATCGAGGCCACCCATCGCTCGCAGATCGAGGCCGGTGCGGCACTCGGACTGAGGCGCCGCGACATTCTGCTCCACGTCGTGCTTCTGCCGGCCCTGGAGCGGGTCTGGCCGGCGCTGTCGAGCCAGTTCGTCCTCACCATGCTTGCCTCATCGATCCTCTCCCAGATTTCCGTCGAGGAACTGTCCTCTGCGGGAGCCCTGATCGACAGCCGCACCTATCGCTCGATGGAGGTCTACATCATCCTCGCCGGCTTCTATCTCGGCCTCACGATGCTGTTCCGCCTGAGCTTCGATCTCGCCGGCCGGTTCCTGTTTCCGCGCCGTCGCGCGGTGGCGGTGCGTCGATGATCCGTTCCTTCGGTCCTGCCGAATTCACCTTTCTCGTCGAGGCGGCGCGCTGGACCGTGCTGCTCTCGCTGCTGGCCTTMATTGGCGGCGGCGCGATCGGCATGGTCGTCGCGCTGATGCGGGTGTCGCGCAACGCCATGCTCAGGAACATCGCAGCCGGCTGGATCAGCGTGGTGCAGGGCACGCCGGTGCTGATCGTGCTCTTCCTCGTCTTCTACGGCCTGCCGTTCCTCGGCTTGCGCTTTCCACCCCTCGTGGCGGCGGCGCTCGGGATGACGGTCTATGCCAGTGCCTTTCTGGGCGACATCTGGCGAGGCTGTATCGAGGCCGTGCCGCGCCAGCAATGGGAGGCGGCGTCCTCGCTCGCGCTGAAACCGGCGCAGCGCATGATCTATGTCGTGCTGCCGCAGGCCGTCAGGCTGGCGGTACCGCCGACGGTCGGCTTCATGGTGCAGATCGTCAAGAACACCTCGGTGGCGTCGATCATCGGCTTTGTCGAGCTGACGCGGGCCGGCACCCTCATGAACAACGTGACATTCCAGCCCTTCTGGGTCTTCGGCTCTGTCGCACTTCTTTACTTCGCCATGTGCTGGCCGCTGAGCGTGATGAGCCAGCGGCTCGAGAGGAGGCTCCATGCCGGTCGTCGTAGCTGAGGACGTTCGCAAGTCGTTCGGATCGCTCACCGTCCTCGACGGTGTCTCGCTGAGTGTTTCCGAAGGGGAGCTGATCGCGGTGATCGGCCGCAGCGGCTCGGGCAAGAGCACCTTCCTGCGTTGTCTGAACGGCTTGGAGACGCCTGATTCCGGGCAGATCATCGTTGCCGGTCACGCGCTTGCTCCGGGTGAGGAGGCCCTGCGTGCGCTGCGCCAGGATGTCGGCATGGTGTTCCAGTCTTACAATCTCTTTCCGCATCTGACGGTCGGTAAGAACATCGAGCTGGCGCCCAGGCTGGTGAAGAAGATCGGCAAGGCCGAGGCTTCGGATATCGCCCGTTCCGTGCTCGCCGAGGTCGGGCTGGCCGAGAAATACGACGCCTTCCCGGAGCAGCTCTCAGGCGGGCAGCAGCAGCGTGTCGCGATCGCGCGCAGCCTGGCCATGCGTCCGAAGGTGATGCTCTTCGACGAGGTCACATCGGCGCTCGATCCGGAACTGACGGGCGAGGTGCTCAAGGTCATGGAGGGCCTGTCGCGGTCCGGCATGACCATGCTGCTTGTCACACACGAAATGGCTTTTGCGAGGAAGGCGGCGAGCCGGGTGGTCTATTTCCACCAGGGACGCATTCACGAGCAGGGGCCACCCGAGGAGTTCTTCGGTGCGCCGAAGACTCCTGAACTGCAGCAATTCCTCGGAGCCGTTCTCTAGCGATGTCCCGGCCCACGCTGATCGAAGTCGCGGAACAGGCGGGCGTGTCGAAGTCGACCGCTTCGCTGGCGCTGCGCGGCGCCCCGGTTTCGGCCGAGGCGCGCGAGCGGGTTCAGCGCGCCGCGTCCCAGCTGGGCTATATCTATGATCGTGCCGCTGCCGCGATGCGGGGCGCTCGTTCGGGCACGATCGGGTTGATCGTCTTCGATCTTGCCAACCCCTTCTATTCGGAGCTCGCCGCCGGCGTGTCCGAGAGCCTGGAGGCGGAGGGCGCGCTCGTTCTGATCGCCGACACGCGCGAGGATTGCGGACGGCAGTCACGAATCCTGACCCGGATGCGCGAACATCGGCTCGACGGGCTGATCCTCTGCCCGTCGACCGGCAGCGATGCGTCGGAATTGAGAGCCCAGATTCCGTCCGACCTGCCGCTGGTCCAGGCGTTGCGCCATGTCGAGGGATTGGTCTCGGATTATTCCGGCGCTCAGAACGCGGCAGGTACGCAGGCCATTGGTCGCCATCTGCTGGGGCTCGGTCACAGGCACATCGCCTTCGCCGGGCATAATGACGAAACCTCGGTCCAGCGCGAACGTTTCGCCGGCCTGAAGCAGGCGACCGACGAGGCGGGTCTGCCGCCGCCGATCTCCATCGCCTGTCCGCCGACGCTGGCAGGCGGCGTGGCTGCTGCGGAGATCGCCCTGGCGCTTGGTCCGCAGCCCACGGCGCTCGTCTGCTTCAACGATCTCGTGGCGATCGGTGCGACGCTGGCGCTGGCGCAGCGCGGCATGACACCGGGCCGCGAGCTCTCGATCACCGGCTTCGACGACATCATGGAGGCGGCCTTGCGGACGCCAGCCCTGACCACGGTTGCGATCGAGCCCCGCAACCTTGGACGCAAGGCGGCCGAACTCGTGCTCGAGCGCCTCGACGATCCGAACGCGCCGCCGAAGACCTGCCTTCAACCCGCTCACCTCATCGTCCGGAACACGACGGGCGCCCCCTTCCTCCCTGGACATCGCCATGTCTAAATCTGTCATCACCGCGCAGGCCGCGGCCCGCCTGATCCCCGACGACGCCGTCGTCACCGTCTCGTCCTCGTCCGGGTTGAACTGTCCCGACGCCGTGCTCAAGGCGATCGGCGAACGCTTCAAGGCGGAGGGGCATCCGCGCAATCTGACGACGCTGCACCCGATCGCCGCCGGCGACATGTACGGCATCGACGGCATCGACCATCTCGCCCAGCCAGGCCTGCTCAGCGCGATCCTGGCCGGCTCCTATCCGTCCGGCCCGTCCTCGCTTCCGTCCCCGCGGATCTGGTCGATGATCGGCAGCAATGAGATTGCGGCCTGGAACGTTCCATCCGGGATTCTCTTCGACATGCACCGCGATGTCGCGGCAAGACGAGCCGGCGTCCTCACCAAGGTCGGGCTCGACACCTTCGTCGACCCGCGGCGCCATGGCTGCGCCATGAACGACGCGGCACGCGCCCGTCCCCCGGTGGTAAGCGTCGTCGCGTTCGGCGGCGAGGAGTGGCTGCACTTCCCCAATATCGTACCGAAGGTCGCGATCATTCGCGGCACGACGGCCGATGAGCGCGGCAATATCAGCATGGAACATGAGGGCGCACCGCTCGGCGCGCTCGACCAGGCCATGGCCGTCCGCAACCATGGCGGCATCGTCATCGCCCAGGTGAAGCGTGTCGTCGCAACCGGTTCGCTGCCGACGCGCCAGGTTGTGGTGCCGGGACATCTTGTCGACCACGTCGTGGTCGACCCCGACCAGCGTCAGACCACCGGAATCGACTATGACCCCGCGATCAGCGGCGAGATCCGCGTGCCGGCTTCGGCTTTCGAACTGCCGGAGTTCGGCATCGAGACCGTGATCGCCCGGCGCGCGGCGATGGTGCTGCGTTCTGGCTGGGCGGTGAATCTCGGCTTCGGCGTCTCGGCCGTGGTTCCACGCGTGCTGCTCGCCGAAGGGCAGGCCGGCAGCGTCACCTGGGCTATCGAGCAGGGTGCGGTCGGCGGCATGCCGTTGACAGGCTTTGCCTTCGGATGCGCGGCCAATGCCGACGCCATCCTGCCTTCACCCCAGCAGTTCACCTATTTCCAGGGGGGCGGCTTCGACTGCGCGCTGCTCTCCTTCCTCCAGATTTCCGCCGCGGGCGACGTCAATGTCTCGCGGCTGGGCTCGAGGCCCTATCTGACGGCTGGCGCCGGTGGGTTCGTCGACATCACGGCTCACGCCAAGCGCGTTGTCTTCAGCGGAACCTTCACCACGGGTGGGCTCGATGTTGCGATTGCCGATGGCGGTTTGACCATCAAGCGCGAAGGCAAGCTCAGGAAGTTCGTGCCGGAGGCCGAGCATGTCACCTTCAGCGGCCGCCGCAGCCGAAGCGTTGGCACGGACGTACTCTATGTCACCGAGCGCTGCGTTTTGCGCCTCACCGATGAGGGGCCGGAGGTGATCGAGATCGCCAACGGCATCGACCTGAAGCGCGACGTTCTGGAGCAGGCGGATATTCCGCTTAGGGTCGCCGCCGATCTCAGGCCGATGGATCCTCGCCTGTTCGATCCGGCCCCGATGGGTCTCGTCCTTGGAGTCAGGCCATGAGCGAAGAGCTTTCATTCGACGTCCGGGGACCTGTCGCCAGCATCACCTTGCGGCGCGCGGCCAAGCTCAATGCCTTGACGCCGGCGATGCTCGACGGACTGATCCGTGCCTGCGACGCCATCGAGGCCGACCCGGCCATTCGCTGTGCCGTGCTGCTGGCAGAGGGCAAGGCCTTCTGCGCGGGGGCCGATATCAATGCGTGGTCGGGCCTGACGCCGATCGAGATGTGGCAGCGCTGGATCGTGCCCGGTCATTCCGCGTTTGGCCGTCTCGCTGCGTTGCGCGTTCCGACGCTCGCGGTCGTCGAGGGCGCCTGCTTTGGTGGCGGCCTCGAACTCGCGCTGTGCTGCGATATCAGGATTGCGTCGCATCAGGCGATGTTCGCGATGCCTGAGGTTTCGATCGGGACACTGCCGGGCTGGGGCGGAACCGGGCGCCTGCCGCGCGCGGTCGGGCTGCCTCGCGCCAAGCAGATGATCTTCTCCGGTGAGCGGATCGATGCGGCGCGGGCGGAAGGCTGGGGGCTCGTCAACGGTGTCTTCGAAGGCGAAGGGGCACGCGCCGAGGCTTCGCGCCTGGCGGACCTGATCGCGGGACGCGCACCGGTCGCGGTCGCGGCTGCGAAGCTGGCGCTCTCGGTGCATGAGAACGATGCGCCGTCACGCGCGCTCGAGGCGCTGGGCGGAGCGATTGCGTCGGCGACGCAGGATGCGCGCGAGGGGCTGGCATCATTCCGCGAGAAGCGGGCTCCGAACTGGCAGGGGCTCTGAGACATGGCCATCGCCAGCGTCACGGGAGCAGGCCGCGGCATCGGTCAGGCCATCGCGATCGCGCTGGCCAGGGCCGGCTTCGATCTCGTCCTGAACGATCTCAGCGAAGAGGCATTGGCAGAGACCGCGGCGGCTGTGGTCGCGTGCGGTCGCAGCCATGCGCTGGTCGCCGGTGATATCGGAGCAGACGCTGCGCGGATCGGCGACAGCATGGCCGGCGCGCTTGGCCCGCTGCATTGCCATGTCAACAATGCCGGCGTGCCGATGCGCCAGCGCGGCGACCTTCTCGAAGGTGGCGCTGACGAGTTCGATCATGTGATGGGGATCAACCTGCGCGGCACGTTCCTGCTGACGCAGGCGATCGCCCGGCGCATGGCAGGCGAGGCCGCATCGCCTGGCACCGCGCGCAGCATCATCACTGTCACCTCCGCGAGCGCGATTCTGGCGTCACCCGAGCGCGGCGCATACTGCATCTCCAAGGCGGGCGCCTCGATGATGGTCAAGCTCTTTGCCTTGCGGCTCGCCGAACATGGCATCATGTGCCACGAGATCCGGCCCGGCGTGATTCATACGCCAATGACCGCGCCCGTCTCCGCGCGCTATGACGCGATGATCGCCGACGGCCTGACCCCGGTTGCCCGCTGGGGCGAGGTCGAGGATGTCGCTCGCACCGTCGCCTCCCTTGCTACCGGCGCACTCCCCTTCAGCACGGGCGACGCCTTCCATGTCGATGGCGGGCTCCATCTCCACCGCTTGTGACAGCGCCGAGGTCTTCAATGCCGAACCTTGTCCTACCCGTCGCGCCTGGGCGCAGCGAAACCTTCAGCCTGTCGCCGGCGCGCGCCTTCGAGCGGCACGAGGGCCCGTTCACACGCGTGGCCTATGCTGCGCCCCATGTCGTGGTGGATGCATCGGCCGAGCACGATCCCTGGCTCGATGCAGCGATCGATTGGGAGCGCACCATCGCCTTCCGCCGGCATCTCTGGTMGCTGGGTCTTGGTGTCGCCGAAGCGATGGATACCGCGCAGCGCGGTATGGGACTTGGCTGGCCTTCGGCGCTGGAGCTCGTCCGCCGCAGCGTCGAGGCGAGCCGGGATTTCCCGGGGGCGCTGATCGCTTCGGGCGTCGGAACCGACCACCTGGAGCCGGGGCCGGGCGTCACGGTCGATGACGTGCTGCGGGCCTATGAGACCCAGTGCGAGGCCGTCGAAGCGCTCGGTGGGCGCATCATCCTGATGGCGTCGCGCGCGCTGGCCGCCGCGGCACGCGGGCCGGCCGATTATGCCCGCGTCTATGGGCGCATCCTGTCGCAGGTGCGCGAGCCGGTCGTCCTGCACTGGCTCGGCGACATGTTCGATCCCGCCCTGGCAGGCTACTGGGGCGGGGCCGAATTCGAGACCACCATGGCTACGGTGCTCGACATCATCGCTGCCCATTCCGACAAGGTTGCCGGCATCAAGATCTCCCTGCTCGACAAGGACAAGGAAATCTTGATGCGCCGCCGCCTGCCGGCCGGAGTGCGCATGTTCACCGGGGACGACTTCAACTACGCCGAGCTGATCGAGGGAGACGAGCACGGGCACTCCGATGCGCTGCTTGGCATCTTCAACCCGATTGCGCCGGCTGTGAACGCGGCGCTGGGCGATCTTGCGCGCGGCGAGCAGGAGCGCTTTCGCAGGACACTGGCGGCGACCGTTCCGCTCAGCCGCGAAATCTTCACGGCCCCGACACGCTTCTACAAGACGGGTGTGGTCTTCATCGCCTGGCTCAACGGTCATCAGGACCATTTCACAATGCTGGGCGGGCAGGAGAGCACGCGCTCGATTCTGCATCTCTCGCGGGTCTTCAGGCTGGCCGATCAGGCCGGCATCCTGATAGATCCCGAGAAGGCTGTCGCACGGATGCGGCATCTGCTGGCGACACATGGCGTGGCTTGAAGACGTGACGATGAATCCTGCGGCAGCCGGAATGCCTGATTTCGCTTCTCGCAGAGGCCGCGCCGGACGCTGGCTGACCGAGGAACTGCTTCCAGGCTGGGCGCGGGTTGCCCGTCATCCCATCGGCGGTTTCGTGAGCGGGCTGTCTGGATCCGGCGAGCCTTTGATCGGGCAGCCGCGGATGCTGCTGGTCCAGGCTCGCCTTGCCTACAGCTTTGCAGTGGCACACAAGCTCGGTGTGCCGGGCGACTGGGCGCTGAAGGCCGCGAAGGATGCCTTCGCCGTGATCGTCGACGCGTTGCGCTCGGCGGATGGCGGCTTCAGGCAGAGCACCGGGCCCGAAGGGGCGACCCGCGACTTCTACGATCATGCCTTCGTGGCCTTCGCCTCTGCCTGGATGGAGCACGTGACCGGCGATGCCGGCTATCGTTCCGTTCTGCGCGAGACCATCGCCTTTCTCGACGATCGGATGGCTCATCCGGCCGGCGGCTATCGCGAGAGCCTCGAGCCCTCCGCTGGCCCTCGTCGCCAGAACCCGCATATGCACCTGCTCGAGGCGCTGCTTGCCGCATGCCGGGTCACCGGCGAAGCCGAGTGGCTTCTGCGGGCGCGGGGCATCGTCGATCTCTTCCTGGCGCATTTCTTCGACGTGCGTACCGGTTCGCTGATCGAGTTCATGACCGAGGACCTGGCGCCCTGCCCGGGGGAAAAGGGCGACTGGCGCGAGCCGGGTCACCATTTCGAATGGGTCTGGCTCCTGCTCGAATACCATGCTCTCTCTGCCGATGATCGGGTGCTTGCCCCCATCGAGCGGCTCTACGCCTCGGCAATGCAGCATGGCGTTCGGGGCTTCGCGGATGGCCGGGTGGGGGTCATCGAGGCGATGAGCGCAGCAGGCGATCCTCTGTCTCTCGATCGTCTGCTGTGGCCGCAGACCGAGTATGTGAAAGCCGAGATCGCGCGGGCGCGGCATTTCGGCGACGGCGACGCGGCGAAGCGCGCGGAACGTCACTTCACGGAGATCCGGGAGCTCTTCTTCGGCAACGGCGCACTGCTCTGGGCGAACCGCCTCGGTCCTGACGGTGGTTCGCGCGAGGATATCGTCCCGACGCGCGTCCTCTACCATGTCGCCTTTGCGGCGGCGGAGCTGGAGCGTGGCGCCTGAGCCGCCTGTTTGACGGTTGAAGTCGCTAAGCTCGAATTCCTGTCCCGGAGATCCCCGGCGAGCCCCCTTCGTCGCTTCGGCATCTAGGGCTTCACGGCTCCCTTCGGTTGCGGCAGCTGGCTGAGCTGGGTGCGCAGTGCCACCGCGCTTAGGCCAAAGGCTGCTTCGAACTGCGTATTGAAGCGCGTGAAATTGGAGAAGCGCCAACGCCGCGCAATCTCGCCGACGCGTTCGCCGGAATGGCCCTCGATCTCGCGTTTGACGGCCTCTAGCCGCACCGAGCGCTCGTACTCGGAGATCGACATCCCCAGGAACTTCTGAAAGCCGTATTGCAGGGCCCGCAGGCTGACGCCGGCGACCGCCGCAAGCTGCTCGGGGGTGATCGGCCTGCGGGCATTCTCCCGGATGAATTCGATGGTCCGCTTGACGTGCTTTGGGGCGATGACATGCGAGCCCCGTTCCAGCGCCTTGGCGTGATTATGGGGCAACACCTCCAGGATGAGGTCTGCCAGCAAGGCGCTCAGGCGCCTCGCGCCATGTGGAGCATCCTGCAGCAACCGGACCAGCATCGAAAGGTCGAGCCCCACGAGGAAGCGACGCAGGGCGTCGACTGAGGGCTGCTCCAGATCAAGCTCAGGCTCGAAGCTGAGCTTGCGCATGACCGGCGCCCCGGTCAGTTCGAACAGACGGTTGGTCAGCAGGTTTCTGTCGATGAGAACGGAATAGTTTTCCGAATGGGCTGAACGATGCAGCGCCTTGGTCTCGCCCACATCGAAGATCGCGGCCTGCTGCTTTTCGCAGCGAATGACGCGATCTCCGAGCTCGATGCTCGTCGAACCCTTGAGCGCCACCAGCAGCTGATATCCCCATGGACTTTGCCGTGGCTGGATTTCGACGGCATTCTCGAAACTCGTACGGGTAAGGACAATCCCGTCCGACGCTTGATTCAGTGCATTGATCTCAATTCGTCCAGAGGACTCATTCTGCGGCGAGATCGAGAGGCTCACTCCGCATGCTGCAAAGTGGTCCATGGCTTCGTGAGGGTCATGGGTGACGAAATGAAGCAGCGTCTGGCGCCGCGCTGTCGAGCGGTGATGGGCGCGCGTCATCACACCGTTCTCGACCTCGGCTCGCGGCACAGATCGCCGGCGGAAGCAAGCGTACTGGCGAGCCCTTGGCTGCATGGCAGCTTCCGACATCGCAGGTGTCGACCCATCTGAAAGCCCCTAGGCCGACCGGATTGCCTGAATCCGCCGACGATTTTTTACAGTAGGCGAAGCGAGAGGACAGATTGCGCAAACTGGATTCGCCGGGCGCAACTGCCTGACAAACAGCGCAATATCTGATTCGCGGTTAATATATCGATCAGAATTGAAGGTAAAGATTGGCCCTATCAAACGTTTCAGACCTAAACTATCTCGATTGTTTGTATGTAATCCTGCTGTAATTCGGCAGAATTTCGTGCGCGGTCGGAGATTGAATCTTGTTGGTCATAAGGAACGAAGGTCAAGATATAGAAGGTTCAATTCGTGCTGACGTTAATGCTTCCAGCAGATTGCTCGCTACGAATGGTAGGTCATCTGTTTGATCAGATGACCTCTGCTGTTCAGGCCGAGGCTGAGGTCGAAATCGATTGTTCGGCCCTTGCCGTGATCGATCTCGCCGGATTGCAGCTTCTGATTTCGGCTGGCCGGACCGCACGAGCGGCGGGCAAGCGCATCTGGCTGCAGGCTCCTTCGGACATCTTGAACGCTGCGCTGGTGCGGGCAGGCATCTCGCCCGCGCAGTTCGGTGACTGCATTCTCATCAACAGGGCTTGAGTGGCATGGCGGCAATTCTGACTGTCGACGATTCTCCGAGCGTGCGGCAGATGATCAAGCTTGTGCTCGCTCCCTCCGGCCATAAGGTCGTGGAGGCGGGTGATGGTTCCGAGGGCTTGGCCAAGGCGAAGGCAGAGCGTTTCGACCTCGTCATCACCGACCTGAACATGCCGGTGATGAACGGCCTGGAGATGATCCGGGGCCTGCGTGCGCTCCCGTCCTTTACGGGGGTGCCGATCGTCTTCCTCACGACCGAGTCCGATGACGGGGTCAAGCAGCAGGCGAAGGCCGCGGGCGCGACCGGCTGGATCACCAAGCCCTTCAAGCCGGAGCAACTGCTTGCGGTTGTCGCCAAGCTGGTGCGGACATGATGGAGCTCGATCCGACCGAAACATTCCGGCAGGAGGCCAGCGACCTGCTGGACAGTCTGGAGGCGGCGCTGCTCGATCTCGGTCAGACGCCCCAGGATAGCGATCTGATCGACGCGGCGTTCCGGGCGCTGCACACTATCAAGGGCTCGGGGGCGATGTTCGGCTTCGACCGGGTCGCGGCCTTCACCCATGATTTCGAAACCGCCTTCGACCTGATCCGCAAGGGCAAGATCTCGGCGGAGCGCGACATCATCACTGTCTCCCTGGCCGCCAAGGACTATATTCGCGCGCTGATCGACGATCCCGACTCGACCGATCCGATCATTGGTGAGGCGATCGTCGAAGAGCTCCAGGCCCTGATCGCCACGGGCGCGAGGGGAGGCACGGCGTCGCCCATCGGTGCTGCCCTCGACGAGCCTCCCGCGGTGGCCGCCGCAGACGGCGCAGGCTGGCTGATCGAAATCGCCTTCGAGCCGGATATCCTGCGCAACGGGACCAATCCGATGGTCCTGCTCGACGACCTCCGCGCGCTTGGCTCATGCAGGATGAGTGCGCATCTCGACGGCGTGCCGGAACTCGGAGCGCTCGATCCGGAGACATGCATGATCGCATGGACGGTCGAGCTTGAGGGGGGCTGTACGCGCGAGGACATCGAGGATGTCTTCATGTTCGTCCGCGATGAGATGAAGCTTGCGATCACGCCGCTCGGCTTGGCGGGATCGGCGGATGCGAAGCGTCCCGCGAGCGCGGAGATCGACGCAGTGGCTGCGGCGGCGCCCGCTGTCCCTGCCGTTGCGAAAGAGTTGCAGCCCGCCCTGACGGAGCGTGCCACTGGCGAGCGGAGCGAGGGCGCCCGTCGCGGTGAGGACAAGACCTCGACCGTCCGCGTCCAGGCCGAGCGCCTGGACGAGTTGATGGATCGCGTGGGCGAACTCGTCATTGCGCAGGCGCGGCTCAGCCAGCTCGCGCATTCCGGAACGGATCTCGCGATCAAATCGATAGCCGAGGAAATCGAGCGCCTGGCGTCCGGCTTGCGCGATTCGACCATGGGGGTGCGCATGGTGCCGATGGGCTCGCTCTTCGGCCGCTTCCGTCGCCTTGTCCACGACCTCTCGCGCGATCTCGGCAAGCCCGTCGATTTCGTGACGGTCGGCGAGGATACCGAGCTCGACAAGACCATGATCGAGCGTCTTGCCGATCCCTTGGTCCACCTCATCCGCAACGCGATCGACCACGGCATCGAAGCGCCTGCGGCTCGCGCCGGCACCACCAAGTCGCCGACGGGGCGGATCGAACTCGCCGCGCGCTATGTCGGGGCGCAGGTGCTCGTCACGGTGCAGGATGACGGCGCCGGGCTCGACGCGGCCCGCATCCGCGCCAAGGCCGAAGAACAGGGATTGATCGCGGCCGGGACGCCCCTGAGCGAACACGAGATCCATCAGTTCCTGTTCCATCCCGGCTTCTCCACTGCCCGGACGATCTCCGCGCTGTCGGGGCGCGGCGTCGGCATGGATGTGGTCAAACGCACGATCGAGGCCATGCGGGGCACGATCGATCTCGCCACCGTGCCTGGCTATGGCAGCACGGTGACGCTGCGGCTGCCGCTGACGCTCGCCATCATCGAGGGCCTGCTGATCCGCGTCGGCGAGGGGCGCTACATCATTCCGCTCTCGGCGGTGGAGGAATGCGTCGAACTGACCGCGGCCGAGGACGCTCGGGCGCGCGGACGCAACTTCCTGAACGTGCGCGGCGACCTGGTGCCCTTCCTGCGGCTGCGCGATCTCTTCGAGGCCGACGGCGAGGCCGACCCGCATCAGAAGGTCATCATCACCACGATGGGGGATACGCGCGTCGGCCTGGTCGTCGACCAGATCATCGGCAGCCACCAGACGGTGATCAAGTCGCTGTCCAAGCTTCACTCCGATGTCACGATGTTCTCGGGCGCCACCATCCTTGGCGATGGTTCCGCTGCCCTCATTCTCGACGTCGCCCAACTTGTTTCGCTCGGCCAGAGCCGCGCCGAGACCGAAAAGACACCGGAGGCGGCGTGATGCAGATTCAGACGCAAGGCGGCGCCGGCCACGGCCCTCACACGGCAGCGGAGACGCGGCTTCAGGTCCTGATGATCGGGCTCGGCAGCGAGATCTTCGCGATCGAGGCCGACATGGTACGCGAGATCATCGACCCGGTTCCCGTCACCCGGGTTGCGGGCGCGCGCGCCTTTCTGCCGGCTCTCATCAATGTGCGCGGCAATGTCATCCCCTTGGCGGATCTGCGCCTGCGCTTCGGCATGGCGCGACGAACCGACACCGCCGACACCCGCATCGTTGTCGTGGAGATCGAGATCGACGGTGATCCCGTTGCGCTCGGGATCATGGCCGACAAGGTCTACGAGGTCACGGAGATTTCAACCGCCCAGATCCAGCAGACACCGCGTCTGGGAATGCACTGGCGGCCGGAATTCATCCGGTTCATCACCAAATGGAACGACGAATTCGTCATCGTTCCCGATCTCGAGAAAATTCTGAGCTGAAGCGCTACCCATCCAGCGCAAGACACCCTTCACGTTGCTTATCGGGGACTGACTATGAGATTGACGATCAAGACTAAACTGGCCGGTGCCTTCGGCATGGTCATTGCCCTGTCCATGGTGGCAGGCGGACTTTCCTATCAGAGGCTGTCCGACATGTCCGAGACGCAGGACGTGCTGATCAATTGGACCAACCGGCTGGACCAGATCAGCGACGTTCGCAGCATGATGAACAGGTCGGTTCGCTCGGAAAAGAATGCCGTCATGGCGGCAACCGACAAGGAAACGCTCGCTCATGCGGCGAGTGCCGTCCAGAACCGCCTCGACGCCGTGAAGCTGAAGGAGCGGATCCAGGCTCAGGCCAGCGACGACGGCAAGCGCCGCTGGGAGGCTCTGACGCCGAAGATCAATCGCTTCTTCGCGGCGCAGGACGAGGTCATCCGCAACGCCAAGCTGAACTCGAACAATCGTGCTGCGGAACTCTGGATCAGCGAGATGACGCCGCTCATCCAGGGCGTGACGGTCGCCTCGACGGCGCTCCTGAGCGAGCTCGCCAAACCGTCCGCTTCGCCCGAGGCGCTGCGGCTGGCTCTCGATTTCCAGTCGGTGCGGCTGGAATGGCTGCGCTTGACGCGGTCGATCGGGCAGCTGTTCGGCGCGACGACCGTTGCCGATGTCGAGAAGCTGCAAAAATCTGCCGAAGTGCAGGCTCGCGACGTTCGCGCTGCGCTCGCCAAGACTGCGGCCCCCATCGCGGAGCAGGGAGTGTCGCCGGCAAACATGCTTGCCGCCTTCGACAAGGGTATCGATTCGGCGCTTCGGATCGCAGCCGTCGCGGGCGAGGCGGGAAACATCAAGGCCAGCACGATCTCGATGGGCGAAGGCAGCGAAGCCGTCACCGAGATGATGGCGGGGCTCGATGAGTATACCGACTTCATCAAGCAGTCCGCCGCGGCGGCGGCCAAGGAAGCAAGCGAACAGGCGGCCTTCGCCAAGACGCTGCTCATCGGCATCATTCTGGGCTCGCTGCTGATCGCCATCATCGCCGCCACCTGGATCGCCCTTGCGATCAGCCGCGGCCTGTCGAGCGCGGTCGGTCTCGCCAATGCGGTTGCGATCGGCGACCTCGGACAGTCGATCTCGGTGAAGAGCAAGGATGAGATCGGCGATCTCGTCACCGCGCTGAACACGATGACGGCAAATCTCAACGACACGGCCGCTGTCGCCAACGCGATCTCCAATGGTGACCTCACGGTCGAGGCCAAGAGGCTGTCGGAGAAGGACACGCTCGGCATCGCTCTCGAGAACATGGTCGAGAAGCTGCGTGATGTCGTCGGGCAGGTGACGAGTGCTGCCGAGAACATGTCTTCGGGCAGCCAGGAACTGTCGGCCAGCGCCGAACAGCTCTCGCAAGGCTCGACCGAGCAGGCCTCTTCGACCGAGGAAGCCTCCTCATCGATGGAGGAGATGGCGGCCAATGTGAAGCAGAACGCCGAGAATGCCAGCCAGACGGAGAAGATGGCCTCGCAGTCGGCGAAGGATGCCGAAGCGAGCGGCGTTGCCGTCGGCAAGGCGGTCGACGCGATGCAGACCATTGCCGCCAAGATCAACATCGTCCAGGAGATCGCCCGTCAGACCGATCTGCTGGCGCTGAACGCGGCGGTCGAGGCAGCCCGTGCCGGCGAGCATGGCAAGGGCTTCGCGGTGGTCGCCTCGGAAGTGCGCAAGCTCGCCGAGCGCAGCCAGGCGGCTGCGGCGGAAATCGGGACGCTGTCGGCCGATACGGTCAAGGTCGCGCAGGAAGCCGGCTCCATGCTGGCCAGGCTGGTGCCTGATATCAAGAAGACCGCCGAGCTGGTCGAGGAGATCACCTCCGCCAGCCGCGAGCAGGATGTCGGCGCTGCCCAGATCAATCAGGCGATCCAGCAGCTCGACAAGGTGACGCAGCAGAACGCAGCCGCCTCCGAACAGGTCTCCGCGACCTCCGAGGAGCTCTCGGCTCAGGCCGAGACGCTGCAGGCCACGATCGCCTTCTTCCGGCTCGATGAAGGCAGCACGCGCAAGAACAGTCAGCGCCCGGTTGGTGTCGACAGGGCGGTCACCCAGCTGCGCGGCAAGGCCACGGCCATGGCGACGGCGATCCAGCCGAAGAAGGCGCCTGTCTCCGGGTTGCGCCCGGCCAAGAAGGTCGTCAATGGCGGCTTCGCCTTTGACATAGATGGCGGCGAGGATCAGCACGACGCCGCGTTCCACCGCGCCTGAGCGGATACCGGCCCCGCCCAGGAGGCGGGGCCGGTCCTGCTGCCCTCCAATCCGCCTGGTTCCCTAGCCGCATCGCGAGTCTTCCATGGCCGACACCGCCCAATACCTGACCCTTGGCATCGATCAGGAGCTCTTCGGCATCGATATCCGCAATGTCCGCGAGATTCTCGACATGCGCCCGATATCGAAGCTGCCACATGCGCCGGCCTTCCTGCTCGGCATGATCGATGTCCGCGGCGCCGGCTACCCGATCGTCGATCTGCGGACCAAGCTCGGGCTGCCGCGCACGGAGCCGACCGACGCGACGCGCATCATCATTCTGGATGTGCCGGTCAAGGGCCGGACGCTGGGCGTCGGCTTCGTCGCCGATCGGGTCTTCGAGGTCACGGGTCTCGACGCCGACCAGACCGAAGCCGCTCCCGATGTCGGCGGTCGCTGGCAGTCGAACTACATCGCCGGGATCGGGCGCAAGGGTGAAGCCTTCATCGTCGTCTTCGATCTCGAGCGCCTGATGGAAGCCGACGGCCTCCCCCTGACCGATCTCGCCGCCGGTAAGGCAGCCTGAGACCGATGGGGCCAACGATGTCGCATTCCTCGGACTATCTGGCTGACAAGCATTTCTCGGCCATCGCCGCGATCATCGAGAGCCGCGTTGGCATCAAGTTGCCGCCGACGAAGCGCACCATGGTCGAGGGGAGGCTGCGCAAGCGCGCCCGCGCGCTTGGCCTGGCGGGGGTGTCCGGCTACGGCGCCCATCTGTTCGAGCGCGGCGGACTCGACGACGAGCTTGTTCACCTGATCGATTGCGTGACCACCAACAAGACCGATTTCTTTCGCGAGCCGAGCCATTTCGAGTTTTTGCGCAATGTCGCCGTGCCGCAGCTGCTGCGGCGGCATGGCTCGCTTCCGGCTGGCCTGAAGGTCTGGAGCGCTGCCTGCTCGACAGGGGCGGAAGCCTATACGGTTGCGATGGTGCTGCAGGACCTGGTGAATGCCGCCAGACCGATCCGCTTCTCGATCCTGGGTACCGACATCTCGACGGAGGTCCTGCGCGAGGCGAGAGCGGCCATCTATCCGCGCCCCTTCGTCGCTCCGGTGCCGCTGGCCCTGCAGCAGCGCTATCTCATGAGATCGAAGGATCCGCGGCAGGACGTCGTCAGGGTCACGCCGGAGCTGCGCCGAAAGGTCCATTTCGAGCGCCTGAACCTGATGGATGAGAGCTATCCATTCGACCGGGACGTCGACGTCATTTTCTGCCGCAACGTGCTGATCTATTTCGACGGGCCGACTCAGAGGGCCGTCATCGAACGCCTCGTGTCGCATCTGCGCCCCGGCGGCTACCTGATGCTTGGCCATTCCGAATCGATGGCGGGCAGTGGCATTGCCGGACTGCAGCAGGTCGTCCCGACCGTCTATCAGGCCGATCCCGCCGCGCCCAGGATGTCAGCAGCATGACCGGCCCACCGATCCGCGTGCTCATCGTCGACGATTCCGCCTCGGTGCGCCAGGTCCTCAGTTCGATCCTGAACGACGATCCGGGCATCGAGGTGATGGGAACGGCGGCCGATGCCTTTGCCGCCGTGCGCCGCCTGCAGAACGAATTGCCCGATGTCATGATCCTCGACATCGAGATGCCGGGCATGGACGGGCTCACCTTCCTGCGCAAGATCATGGCGCAGCGGCCGATCCCGGTGATCATCTGCTCGACCTTGACCGAGGCGGGATCGCGGGCGCTGTTCGATGCGCTCGAAGCCGGCGCGGTCGACGTGCTGCCAAAGCCGCGTATCGACACGCGCAACGCCCTGATCGAGACGGCTGACCGGCTCAGGCACTCCGTCAGGGCGGCCGCGCAGGCGCGGCTGCGCCCCAGGCAGGCCCGCCTGCCCGTCGAGAAGAAGCTGACTGCGGATGTCATCATGCCGCCACCGGTCCCGGGACGTGTCCGTAGCGAGACGGATCGCATCGTCTGCATCGGGATTTCGACCGGGGGGACCGAGACCCTGCGGGAGGTTCTCACCGCCCTGCCGGTCACATGCCCCGGCATTGCGGTGGTGCAGCACATGCCCGAAAAGTTCACTGCCGCCTTTGCCCGGCGGCTGAACGGCATTTGCGCGGTCGAGGTCAAGGAGGCCGAGGATGGCGACGAGCTTCGCGCCGGCCGCGTCCTGATTGCGCCGGGAAATCGTCACATGCTCCTGCAGCGCTCCGGCACGCAGTATCGCGTCGCCATCAAGGACGGCCCGCATGTCTCGCGTCACCGCCCGTCCGTCGATGTGCTGTTCCGCTCGGCGGCCCAGTATGCCGGTGCCAACGCACTCGGCCTGATCATGACCGGCATGGGCGACGACGGTGCCCGCGGGCTGCTCGAAATGCGCAAGGCCGGCGCGCACACGCTCGCGCAGGACGAGGAGAGTTGCGTCGTCTTCGGCATGCCGAAGGAAGCCATCGAGCTTGGCGCAGCCCAGCGCGTGGTCGGCCTTGCGCGGGTCCCGCAGGAAATCATGGCCTGGCCGCATCTCGGGCGCGGCGGGGCAGGCGAGATCGCCCAAACCGCCTGAGGGCTGAATCGCAATGCGTTGGGGGCAGAATGTTCCGGAATAACGAAGGACTACCGAGGTTGATCCAGTCGCTCGATGCGAATGCGCGCGCGATCGATGTGACCTTCGCCACGGCCGGGCAGCAGCTTGGCGAGGGCCTGACGCTGTTCCAGGCACTGAACGAGCAGCTCGCGGCCTTGTCGAGCGAACTCGCAGGCAGCGAGATCGAACAGGCCCGTACGGCGCTGCATCGTCTCGCCGGCGAGCTGCGCACGCTGAACGACGACCTTTCCGCCGAAACCAGCGCGCTTCAGGATCTGTCGATTCACAGCCACAACGCCTCTCAGGCCCTGGAACGGCTGCTCGAGCATATGCGGCTCATCACCATCCTCGCACGCAGCGCGCGGATCGAGGCGATCTCCATTCCGATGGTCGGGAGCGATTTCGGCGACTTCGCCGGCGAGATCGGCACGCTGACTACGCAGGCCCAACGCACGATCGAGCGCTGCGCGCGCGACCAGGCGCAGCTCTGCAGCCTTCTTGATTCCGCACTGACGGCGCAGCGCGAATTCGAAGGACGCTATGGCAGATCCCTGGCAGCCCTGGCGGGCAAGCTCGGCCAGACGCTGGCGGAGGTCATCGAGCGCCAGAGCCGCAGCGTCGCGCTGACGGAAGAGGCTGCCGCGATCTCGGGCCGCATCACATTGGCGACCGGAGGCGCCATCATCGCTCTCCAGTCCGGTGACAGTATGCGCCAGAGGCTGGAGCATGCCATTTCCGGGCTGCGCCTGGGTGAGGCGCCGGGAGCGGTCGGCGACGAGGACGGCGAGACACGCGCCGCCTGTGTCAACGTGCTGCTCCGGCTTCAGTCGGCGCAGCTTGAAGCAGCGTCAGGAGCGCTCGGTCCCGATGTCGAAGAGATCAACAGCGCGCTGATCCTGCTCGACCGCGAGACCACGCAGCTGATCGATCTCGTCAGGTCGCTCTATCGCGGCGGCAATGGCGGGGCCGCATCCTTCCTGGTGGAGCTGGAGGCTGACCTCGCCGAGGCCTCAGTGCTGCTGGGCCGATGCGACATCGCCCGTGCGGGCGTCGATCGCGTCACCGAAGCGGTGGCGAGCGTTCTCGACACCTGCCAGGGCACGGTCGAGGCGCTTGCTGCGACCGCTGCGAATATCGTCCTGATCGGCATGAATGCAGGGCTGCGCGCGGCTCGTATCGGCACCGGTGGGCGCAGTCTCGTGGTGATTGCGCAGGAGTTGAAGTTCGCGGCCGATCAAGTGTCGACCGATTCGCGCAAGCTGACTCCAGCCTTCACGCAGATGCAGGCCGCCTCATCGGTGCTCAAATGCGAGGGGAGGCTCGACGCTGCCTATTTCGCCTCGCGCGACCTGACGATGCGCAGCTCGCTCGCAACCATGCGCCATAGCGGCGACCGGCTCGGTGCGAGCCTGGACGAGCTGCTGCGGGAGGGAGAACGGTTCGGCGCCGTGATCGAGCAGGCCGGATTGTCCTTCTCGAGCACCGGAGCCATGCGTGATCTCATCACGGGGGCGGCGCATGAACTGCTGCGCGCTGCCGGCGCACAACTGCCGGAGACGCATCTGCGCGCGCGGGTCGGGGATTTCATCGAGCAGGAAATCTGGCCGAACTACACCATGGCGGCGGAACGCCAGATCCATACCGCCGTGCTCGAGGCTTGCGGAGTAGTGACCGGGGCGCGTGCGCCGGTCGCCGTGCCTGCAGAAGCGGATGTCGATGAATTCCTGTTCTGAGCCTGTGCGATCCGGCGCCCCCTGGCGCCATTCAGGCGGGGGGCGTCGGCATTAAGTGCAGGTTTACTGACTTTGTTCTTTTCGCTCAAAAGTTGAGCGTTGACCGGAGCCCTTCACGATTATTGGGCTCCCGCCCGCCTAACAAGACAGCCGCTTACCTTGGAGAAACGTGGCATGCGTCTGGGCGGTTGGGGATTTGTTAAACGGGGCATCGCGGCCGCGCTGGCCGGCCTGATGGCCGGCCTGATGGCCGGGGTGATGCCGGTTCAGGCCTGCACGAATATACTTCTGATGGCGGCGGATGGAACGCCGGTCTATGGCCGCACGCTGGAATACGCGATCGAGACCCAGTCCGATGTCGTCGTCGTGCCGCGCAACTACGAGTTCGTCGGGACGCGCCCGAGCAATGTGCCCGGCATCAAATGGACGGCGCGTTATGCCTTTGTCGGCGTCATGAGCTTCGGCCAGCCCTTCGTCTCGGACGGCATGAACGAGAAGGGGCTCGCCGGTGGCGCGCTCTATTTCCCCGATTTCGCCAGCTATACGCCGCCTGAGAAGGCCGATGGGCGCACCGCGCTGGCACCGTGGGAGTTCCTGAGCTGGGTGCTGTCGAATTTCTCGACCGTTGCCGAGGTGAAGGCGGCGCTCGACAAGACTGCGATCATCGATCTGCCTGCGCCGATCGTGAACTTCACCTTGCCCTTCCATTTTCCGATCCATGATGCGACCGGCGCCTCGATCGTCATCGAGCCGATCGACGGGAAGCTGAAGGTCTATGACAACCCGATGGGCGTCCTGACCAATTCGCCGCCCTTCGACTGGCACCTCAACAACATCCGAAACTATGTGAAGATGTCGCCGGTCTCGGCCGACCCATTGAAGATCGGTGGGAAGACGTTTGCGCCGTTCGGTCAGGGCTCCGGCTTGCTCGGCATCCCGGGCGACCCGACGCCGCCCTCGCGCTTCATTCGTGCGCTCGGCTATGCCGCGTCGGCGAAGCAGCTTGCCGATGGTCCGCAGACCGTGCGCCTTGTCGAGCACATCATGAACAATTTCGATATCCCGATCGGCTTCATCGACTCGGCTGCGAAGGGCGGTGAGCTCGAATACACCCAGTGGACCTCGGTCGCCGACCTGCGGGCCAAGAAATACTACATCAAGGTCTACAAGGATCAGGTCCTGCGTGCGGTCGATCTGAACAGCTTCGATCTGGATGCGAAGGCCCTGCGGGTTGCGCCGTTCAAGATCAACCTGACGCCGCCGGCGCTCGAATTCGCCAAGTAGCAGGCGGGAACGAGCAGGCAGGAAAGTTCGGACCTTCGGCCCGCTGCATAAGCCGGCGGCCCGAAGGGGGAGGCCTGCAAGCTGAAACTCTGAACGGCCGCGCTGGCAAGACCGGCGCGGCCGTTCGTCTATTGGCTATCGAGACGCGGTGAGGGGGAGTGACACCGTGAGCAGACCCACCGTCCCGCGCGCCCTGTTCTCCACGCTGAACTCGCGCAGCACCTTGATGCGCGCCGAGATCGGCGTTTTGCCGATCTCGAAATTATACGCGATCGTTCCACCCAGGGCCGTGGTCCGTCCCTTGTAGGCGCCGAGTTGGGCGCCGGCGCCGCTGTCACCCGTAACCTGCTGATAGTGGTAGCCGATGATGCCGGCCGAAATCGCGCTGGTGATAGCCTTCGACGCGGCCCATTCGACGTGAAACTCGGTACCTGTCCGGTAGTCCGTCGCGTGATTGGTGCCGTTGAAGGTCACGCCGACCGCTGTGGAGAGGTCAATGCCCGTTTCCGGATCGAACCAGGTCAGGGCGCCGGAGAGATCGCTCGCCCAGCGATGAAAGGCGAGGTTGGCGAGCTGCCCATTGCGATAGTCGCCGACTGGCACATTGACGAGCGCCGTCGTGCTCCAGTGGAACTTGCCGGAATGCCATCCCAATGTGGCGGACAGGACGGGGTCGCCGACGATGGTCGCCTTGTCGCGGAGCGAGCGTCCGACGACCGTGTTCGTGCGCGGCGAATCGAGTTCGACGCCTGCCGAGACCGCGACACGCCCGACGGGCAGGACGGCGCCCACCGCCAGATTGCCGCCAAAGGCCTGCCACGGCGTCACCCAGGTGCCATTCAGGAAGTCGGCACGCGCCTGACTGCGCACATTCGCGATGACCCTGCCGCCCGTCGGAAGCGATTTCCGCGCATCGAGCTTGGCGTCGTAGGAATAGGTGTCGCTTTCGAAATAGAATCCGGGCGGAGGCAGATATCCCGCCATCGGCCCGCGACCGCCGAGGAGATAGAAACCGGTGCCATTCTCTGCCGCCTGTGCCGCATGGGGCGCCAGGCTCCAGCAGGCTGCCACACCGGCCGCGACAAGCGCGCGCGCCGTCCTCAACCCAAGCGCTGTGCGCTTGGCTTCCCCTCGAAGCATAGTCCCGTCGCCCCTCAACATGCGGCAATGCCGCTCGTCAGCCGAATCAATGACGCGACGTTAGGGCGTTTCCCGTCGTGATGGATATGCGGGGCACGATCTCTCGACGGGTTTTGCTCCGCTTACGGCGCCGTGAGGAGATGAAGGGCTGCAGAGCGTAGACGAAGCGTGCTCCGGCCATGACAGTCTCATCGTCGGACGGCGCTGTGCCCCTGATCCGCGGTTGCACCGGGACGTTGGCGGCGTTGGCGATGGTCTCGAAATGGATGCTGATGGCAGCGTCACGGTGCAGCCGCGCGCGACCTTGAAGAGGTCGGCGGGCGCCCGGATCATCATGTCGTCATACCCCCTCTTGGTAGCGAGGGGGGGTGGTCTTGCAATCGACCTTTGTAGAGCCGCCTGCTGAAGGCAGTCGGCCACAAGTCTTTACAAAACCAAACTCTTCGGCGCCGAAGCGATAAAGAGTGGTGCCCAGGAGAGGACTCGAACCTCCACGCCCTTGCGAGCGCCAGCACCTGAAGCTGGTGCGTCTACCAATTCCGCCACCTGGGCAACGGCGGTTCGTTTACGGGGGCGGATGGAGGCTGTCAACGGGGATATCGAGCCGGCATGCGCCTATCTGTGGAATGTTCGCCTTCACAGCGCAGGTTCGATCCACTAGGACAGCGGCAAGTCCTCGGCGGAGCTTGAGAAATATGGCCACCCAGACCCCGTCCTCGCAGCTGATCACGGTTTTCGGCGGCTCCGGCTTCATCGGCCGCCATGTCGTGCGTGCATTGGTCAAGCGCGGATACCGCGTGCGCGTCGCGGTGCGCCGGCCCGATCTCGCCGGTTTCCTGCAGCCGCTCGGCACCGTCGGGCAGATCATGTCGGTGCAGGCGAATCTGCGCTATCCCGATTCGGTTGCTGCTGCGGTGCGTGGCGCGGATGCGGTGATCAACCTCGTCGGCATTCTCCAGGAAGGCGGCCGGCAGAGCTTCTCGGCCGTTCAGGCCAATGGTGCTCGTGCCGTCGCGCAGGCCTGCGCTGCCCACGGCATCACCCGTCTGGTCCAGGTTTCCGCAATTGGCGCCGCGCGTGAATCACGGTCCGCCTACGACCGCAGCAAGGCAGAAGGCGAGGCTGCCGTTCTGTCGTTGGTTCCCTCGGCCATCGTCCTGCGCCCTTCGATCGTCTTTGGGCCGGAGGATTCCTTCTTCAACCGCTTCGCTTCGCTCGCCCGGATGCTGCCTGTCCTGCCCTTGATCGGCGGCGGTGAGACCAAGTTCCAGCCTGTCTTCGTTGGCGATGTCGCCGAGGCTGCGGCGCGCGCCATCGACGGGACGATCACTGGCGGCCGAATCTACGAACTTGGCGGGCCTGAGGTGAAGAGCTTCAAGGAGCTGCTGACCTATGTTTGCGAGGTKACCGGCCGCAAGCGTGTGTTGGCGTCGCTGCMGTTCCCGCTGGCGCGGCTTCAGGCGCGCATTCTGGAAATCGTCAACACCCTGACGCTCGGCTTGCTGCCGGACGAGCTGATGCTGACGCGTGATCAGGTCACGCTGCTCGAGATCGATAATGTCGTCTCGAAGCAGGCGAAGGCGGAGGGGCGTTGCTTCGAGGGAATCGGAATCACCCCGACCTCGGTCGAGGCCATCGTGCCGTCCTATCTCTGGCGTTTCCGCAAGACGGGCCAGTTCGACACAGCCCGCGTCGGCTAGATGTGAGCTCTCAATAGGTTGTCCATCCGGTCCCGAGCGAGGAAGCTGAGGTTGCGAAGCTTCAGTCTCCATCGAAGGAGGACCGGATGAACATCCATAAGAATGCCCGTCTGACGCAGTTGGGTCGAGAGCGGATCGTGCGCATGGCGGCGGCAGGCACGGCCTCTGGCGTGATCGCCAGGGCGGCCCGCGTCAGCCTCAAGACCGTCCATAAATGGATCGCCCGCTTCGCCGCCGAGGGCATGGCCGGGCTGGCGGACCGCTCGTCGCGTCCGCGCCGGCTGCATCGCCCGACGCCGGCAGGCCAGGTCGAGCAGATCATCGCACTGCGGCGCCAGCGGCTGAGCGGCCAGGCCATCGCCAAGCAGGCTCAGGTCTCGCCGGCCACGGTGAGCCGGATCCTGCGACGAGCGCGGCTGAGCCGGATGCGCGACCTCGACCCGGCCGAGCCGGCGCGCCGCTACGAGCGCGCYCKCCCCGGCGAACTGATCCATCTCGACATCAAGAAGCTCAACCGGTTCAGGGAGCCGGGGCATCGCGTCACCGGGGATCGCAGCGCCGGCCGCAGCGTCGGGGCGGGCTGGGAGTTCGCCCATGTCTGCATCGACGATGCCT
>NZ_JBFTKP010000030.1:0-74330 GCF_056396005.1 Allobosea sp. 05T439
GGACGTTCACACCCGGCTGGTTGCTCGAGGTGGTGATGGTGGGGTCGTAATTKGTATTGGTGACGACCGGTGCTCCGGGGGGGCCGAGCGGCATCATGTCGCCATCGGCATCATTGATGTAGGTCGGGGTCAGCAGCCGCGGGAAGATTTCGTCCGCAGCGCCGGCCTGGCTCTGACCTGGCAGGAGATGATTGTTACTGCCATCGACCGTTCTAAGGCCGATTGGCAGCAAGGATGCATCTTGACCGATAATATCGACAAGACTTTCACCCGCAACGTTACGCTCTGCAACCTTGATCTGCTCAAGAATCTTGTTCAGATCGGCGAGATTGACAACAAAGCTCGAAGCCATGATGGACCCCAAATTGCAAAACGCGGATTAATATTAGGGGCACATTAACTCCACCAACGTATAGGTGGTTAGAGGACAAGGTCACGGTATTTTCGGGACCAGCGCGTGCCTTTGGGGGGCCGCTGGTCTGTGCCCATTGGGGCCGAAACCTCCGACCTTGGTCTGAGGGCGTGGCAGCGAAACCTGCGACCATGGTCCGGTTCGTTCGGCTCTCTCGGTGCCGCAACCAGGCGGGCGATGACGCTGTCAGGCGTCGGTTCCATCGCACCATTGACGTTCAAGGCCGCCGTCTACGATCCGACACGGCTCCGGCGGTCAAAAACAGTGGCGGCCCACTTCGTGCTCACGCCGCACCACGACCAGTCAGGCGAGCGCGACAACCCGGGGCGGACATCGAAAGCCGGCGATGCCGAGGTGCGCTCGGCGCTGTTCCTGGCCGCGAACACGATCATGAACGGTCGAGGACAATCGTCGCCACTGCGCAAGTTCGGCGCGCGGCTTTCCCGGCTGAAGGGCCGCAGGCGCGTGATCGTCGCGGTGGCCCGCAAGCTCTCGCGGGCGTGCTGCACTAGAGGTGGACCGCCGGCCCCATGTTACTCGAGCCGGCTGACCGCGCGAGAAATTCGATGCTGTCCACCGCCATCCGAAACTGACCCCATTCCGTCATAAAGAACTGACCCCCAAGCCGTTTCCTCTCAGGAGGTTGCGGGTTGATGCGTCGCAGCAGCCTTTTGCAAAAGGCCGCTGCGACGCTTTTCACGGAGCCGATAGCTGTCTCCGCGGATGGTGATGACGTGGCTGTGGTGCAGGAGCCGATCGAGGATAGCTGTCGCACGATCGGATCGCCGAAGACCGAGCCCCATTCTCTGACGGCCCGGTTGGAGGTTACCGGCATCGCGCCCAGCTTAACGACGGCTGACCAGCTGGAAGAACAGATGCGCGGCGTCGAGCTCGAACGGCAGATAGCCACGTTCAACGACGATCAGTGGCTTCGGCTTGGCGTAGTGGCTGAGCCTCTCCTCGAGGCGCCCCTCGGCATAGGCCTTGGCTAGTTGCGCGACCAACGTCGTCGCCGGCGTGAAGCGAGTAGCCTGTGACGATGGCTTCGCGTCCGAGCGCGACCGCCAGATGGGTCTTGGCCACGCCCGGCGGGCCCCGAAGCAGGACCGCCTCGCCATTGGCGATGAATCGTCCCGTAGCGATCTCGCGGATCTGCGCCTTGTCGAGCGAGAAGTGTGCCCCGAAGTCGAAGTCCGGTGAGATCGCGCACGTAGGGAAAGCGCGCGAGCCCGAAGGACATGTCGATCCGGCGCTGATCGCAGCGCACGACCTCCCGCTCGCAAAACAGCGTCAGCGCCTCCCGGATCGTTGAGTTCGCGGCGGCCGGCCTCGTCGATCCGGAAGTGATCTTAGCGGAGCGAGACGAGCCACTCGGCCGTTCCGACTAAGGCGGCCAGATGAGCATCGTCGACGATCCGGCCATGACGCCCCTTTAACTCGGCATGGTTGACCACCTCCCGCCCGCCATGATGGATGCGCACGATCTCATCGCCGGCCGTGACCCGGACCCGCTGGCCGATCAGCGCCACGGCACCGAATAGGTGTTGGCGTCGATCGCCACCGCACATTCGGCGACCGCCTTGATCATCCTTCGCATGAACGAAGCCAGCAGCGATTGCGCCAGGACGGCGTCTCGGTGCCACGGGAGAATGTTCACTCGGACGGCCTGGAAATGCCGGGTCATCCTCCATTCGGAGGATGTCGAGCCTTTGCCTCGCGCCTACCAGAGACAGTCTTGGCTCGCTTGGGCGCAGCTGACCTTTGAAACCGAAGCCCCGGGCAAATGGAGCCCTCGCATAGCGTGCGACCTGGATGCCGACCGTGGGCGTCGCGGCCTCCAAACTCTCGCAGGCGTCTCGATGACCGTCTGGCCGGATGAGGCGGGAGCTCGAGCTCGGCGGCGACCAGGCCTCGATGGGTACGCACGATGCCGGTTCGGTCGTCCCGCTCGCTGTGTTGTCGGTAGGGTTCCAATTGATCCCCACGCCTGGAAAGGGTGGCATGGCCCCGAGCGCATCTGCTGGCGAGAGGCAATCGGCGATTCAGCCTGGGAGATTGCAATGCCGGTCGTTCAAATGCGTCCACACACTGACGATGTCTGCGATCACACGACGGCGGCCGAGGTCGATCGCCTCAAATCCGCCTATGCGAAATATGCGGACAGGGATCGCGTAAACCCGGAGAAGGAGAAACGCCCCGGACGCCTGCGCATGGTGCGCGATCGCGATATCGCCCTGTACCGGTTGCTTGATCGCGAAACGACCCCTCCCCTCAAGCGCTATCGGGTCCTGGATCTGGGCTGCGGGACAGGGGATCTGATCCACCAGTTGCAGCGCTACGGCTTTCCCAACGACCGTCTGTTCGGGGTCGACCTGCTCCCGGAAAGCCTCGCAACCKCCAAACGGAAATGCCCGGACGTATCGTTCACGGAAGCGAATGCCGAGCACGTGCCGTTTCCCGACCAGCGTTTCGATTTCATCCTGGTTTTCACGGTGTTCTCCTCGATCTTGAGCCCCGGCATGGCCAGTAACGTAGCGCGCGAGATCACCCGCGTCCTGACGCCGGACGGAGTGATCATCTGGTATGACCTGCGCTATCCCAATCCCTGGAACCGCAATGTCAGGGCCATGACACGGCGCCGCATCCAGGACCTGTTTCCTGATTTCGAGATTGAGCTGACCTCGAAAACGCTGCTTCCTCCCATCGCCTACCGGCTCGGCACACTCACAGACCCGCTCTATCCGACGCTGGCCCTCGTCCCCGCCTTTCGTTCCCACTATTTCGGMATGCTACGCAGTGCGTCCTCAGGCGTGATAGAATATGGAAGCACCGAGCCCTCGCCATCGCGCGAAAACAGCAAGCCGCCTTTCGGGCCGATGCCTTAATGTGAGAGCGCCGGATAACCGCGTGCTGTAGGCTCCTCCGCGACAGCGGATCCTGGCCTGCACCTCGGTGGTGATCCGATCGATCGACAGATTGCGGCTTGGGGCATCGATGCTGCTGATGCGGCTCATGGGGAGCCCGCGTGCGCTGACCATGTCCGAAATCAGATCGACATGGTCCACATGGTCCAGGCTGCCTTGCAGATCGATTTCGAAGTAGCGTTGAAGCGGACCGATCTTCTGCCAGCGATCCCGAAGGCGCACCTCCAGGAGGGGGCGTGGCGCCTCGAAGCGGATGAGCAGGTCCGGTTTCGGCACGATGTCGAGCGCGCGTGCGACAGGGTCGCGGTCGGTTATGCCGCTGAGCAGGATGAGCGAGGCCACCGCCTGGACCATACCCTGATCGAAGATCGTGATCGCATCGGAGGCTTGTCCCGCAGTCCATTGGTGATGGAGCAGGGCCAGGTGCCAATAAAGACGAACGAATAGCTCCCGGATCACTGGCGCATTGAAGGCGGCGCAATGAGTGGCATCAGCGCTGCGTCGATTCGCCGATCTCCGACGAGCCCGCCGCCACCGAGGCGAGATTGCCGCGGACTCCTCTGAGCTTGGGAGCCCGCGGGCCTCTGATGAAACGTCCCTGTATTTTCGCCCCGATATTGCGCCACCCTGCCGCCCAAGTAACTCGAGGAGGCCGACTAGGAATTCTTGATGAACTGAATTCGGGGCCGCGCTCGATCGGGCACTTTCTGCCACTCTGTTCGCACTGAGGCAGAAGCTTCCGAGCGCAGCATGGCTGTGGACAAGGGGAACGGGATGGACCAGTCGAGAATGGCCGACCAAACCGCCGAATTCGTCKGGCTGATGCAGCGCGCGCTGGATCTTTCGCTGTGGAGCCACGCCAAGGCGGTCGCACAAGCTGCCGGGCAGGATTACTCAGTGGTCGATGCCAAGACGGTAGCCAACGCCTACACCCAGGTGGCGCTGCAACTCCTGAAAGATCCCTGGGCGCTGGCCGAATTCCAGATAAACTTGTGGAGGGACGCCTCAAGCGCCTGGCTCGAAGCTTGGTCCGGCCCGGGCGAGGACAGCAGTGACCGACGCTTCCGCGACGGTCGCTGGAGTTCGGAACCGTTCAGCCGAGGGTTGCGCGACGTCCACCTGGCAATCGAACGGGCGGCTGAGAAGTTTCTCGGGTCGCTGCCCCATGACGGCAAGAACAACCTGCGCGTCCGCTTCTATACCCGGCAATTGCTCAGCGCTCTCTCGCCCAGCAACTACTTGGCGTTGAACCCGGCGGCGCGTGACCGTTTCTTGGAAACTGAAGGACGCAGCTTGCTAGATGGATTCCGCAACCTGCTGGACGATCTGGAACGCGGAGAGGGGAGGCTCGACATCGCCACCCACGACCCCAAAGCCTTCCACGTCGGCTGCGATCTGGCGTCGACACCCGGCCAGGTGATCTGGCAAAACGAACTGATGCAGCTCATCCATTACGAGCCGCTGACGGAGATGCAGCATAAGCGCCCGCTGCTCTTCGTGCCGCCCTGGATCAACAAATACTACATATTCGACATGAAGCCGGACAGCAGCATGGTCCGTTACATGCTGGCGCAGGGCCACAGTGTCTTCCTGATCTCGTGGGTGAATCCCACGAGTGCGCACGCCCATCTGAGCTTCGAGGATTACATGCGCCTCGGCCCACTCGCGGCGCTGGACGTGATGGGTAAGGCGACCGGCGAAATAAAGTTCGACATCCTCGGCTTCTGCATCGGCGGGATCCTGGTGGCGGCCACAATGGCTTGGATGGCGGCGCGCAGCGACAAGCGTGTCGCGACAGCGACGATCCTGGCCACGATGGTCGATTTCACTGATGTGGGCGAGATTGGCGTCTTCATCGACCGCGACCGCCTTCAGGTTCTGCGCGAGCACATGGCTGAGAATGGTTACCTGGAAAACCATCACCTGCAGGACATGTTCTCGATGGTTCGCGAGAACGACCTGATCTGGTCTTTCCATGTGATGAACTATTTAATGGGCCGCAAGCCGCCCGCGTTCGATCTACTGTTCTGGAACAGCGACAGTACTCGGCTGCCCGCCGCGATGCTGCTGTGGTACCTGGAAAAGATGTATATCGAGAACGGCTTGCGAAAGCCCGGCCATTTGACCATGGACGGTACGCCCATCGACCTCGGTAAGAGCGACGTTCCCTTCTACGTGCTTGCCACCAAGGAAGACCACATCGCGGTCTGGACCTCGATCTATCCAACCACGCAGCTTCTGGGCGGCGAGACGACCTTCGTGCTGGGGGGCTCAGGCCATATCGCGGGGGTAATCAATCCGCCGGGCAATCGGTCAAAGTATGGCTACTGGACACGGAGCGACTATCCCGAAAGCCCGCAGGAGTGGCTGGCTGGCGCCGAAAAACACGAGGGGTCGTGGTGGCCTCACTGGTTGGCCTGGATGGAGGCCCATCGTGGCGCCGAGGAGGTTCCCGCCTACCGGCCCGGTACCGGCGGGCTGAAACCGATCGAACCGGCACCTGGAAGCTACGTTCGGGCAGGCTGACCGGCTCCTCCATGTCGCGATCGACGATGCCTCGCGGCTGGCTTTCGTCGAAGTTCTGCCAAGCCTCGACCGGGACGACGCGACGGCCTTCCTCGAACGCGCGCTCGCCTGGTTCGGCCGTCTCGGCGCCACGGTCGAACGGGTGATGACCGATAACGGCTCGGCCTATCGCTCGAAGCTCTTCGCAGCCGCGCTCGCAAAGGCCGGCGCCCGCCATCTCCGCACCCGGCCCTACACCCCGCGAACCAACGGCAAGGCCGAGCGCTTCATCCAGACCAGCCTGCGCGAATGGGCCTATGCAAGACCCTATCAGAGCTCGGCAGAGCGCCAGGCCGCCATCGGACCATGGGCCGACAACTACAACCTCTCCCGCCCTCACTGAGCCCTCGGCGGAAAGTCGCCATGGACAAGACTGAACAACCTTCTTGGAAACGACAGCTAGCTGTCCGAAGGTTCGAAAGGCGGCGCGCTCGGCCCGGAATGTCATCTGCGTTGGGGCAAATGCTGGGATACGGAACATCGCATCGGATTTTAAAATGTAATTTCAAATACTTGCAGATCACGTTCGGCGGATCATCCCTCCGCCCTTTGATCCAATCTGGCCGAATTAGTTCCGGGCGCCAACTTGAGCCTTCCTCGCCCAGCCGTGAAGCCAGATACCCTAATCCGTGGGCTCGCACACACCATGGCGTGCGGCTCTTCGCTTCGCGCTTTCGCGCTCATAGCTAGGGACTGACTATGGCCCCATACGCGGCGTGGACTTCAGCCCCGCCACCGCTAGCGCTGAAGCAAGTTCAACGCCCCCACCTGGACGCATCGGCGTCAAGTTTTCCGGGTAAGTATTGGATTACAGCGGACTGAGACCTCTGGACAATCGCAAGCCAGGTCAGTCGGACCAGACTGCGCAACTGATTGCTTTGGTCAATTTGCGCTTTCCGAGTATCCGGGGGAGTTCTGCGCATCAGCTCCAGCTATTAATTGGTTGAGGGAATCACGAAGATTCCGGAGGCTCTCCGTTGGAAGAACGATACGAGCACGAACCACCGCGACCTGCTCCATGGCAGGCGTAGACTGGAACAGTGCGGCGGCATCTAGCTGGACATGGGTGAATGTTAAGGTTGTGAGCCCACCGGCACAGGAGCAGTTGTAGGGACCGACTGCGAGGATCTCGGCCACGTTGTTGGGGTCAATGACTTTAAAGATCGGATTGATCTCCATACCGATGCCTCTATCGATTGTATTGATGTGACGATATCCACAGCAGGCGGCGCAGGCGACTCATGTGCTGGTTTAGGTCTCGAGACCGATATCCAGTATGTCGGATCGAGCGGCGATGTCGCCTGGAATCTATGCACCTCGTGGGCCGGCAGAGGCGGTGATGTCGCCAGCTATTTCCGCACGGTGCGCACCCGCTGAGGTGTGGGAGACACCGGCCAGTTGCCGGTCGATACGCCCCGTTAGGACAGGAACTTCGGAGCGAGGGGTCTCCGGAGTAGCAAGTCCTCCGCGGCGCTCGATGCTCCGCTAACGAAATTGCTGGTAGGCGCTCGCCGAGAGTGGACCGAAGGCGGATGCTGACGCGCGATGAAATCTGGATTTTGCAATTGTTTCGGCCAGACACCGGCCGCGTCGATTTGCGGCCGAGCAAGTCGCGCGACGAACTGATTCGCAAGGGTCTGATCGAATGGGCGCCCGCGCCAGCGTGGGCGGGCTTTAGCACCTACGCTCTAACTGAGCGCGGGCGGGCGGTCGTGGGCGTGCTGCCGAGGGCGCCGGATTGATCAGTTGCGAGGATACGAGGGAAGCAACCGAGTTGAAGGGCTCGACCGAATCAGCTTTCGGACCGAGATCGAAAGGCCAGGATCGACCCAAGTAAGACGTTCGCGGCAGCCCGCCAAACGGTGAAGGATGCCCCATTGTTGACGCTGGCGACGTCCGCTTTCCGGCAGGCTGCTGGGGACTTAGCGCAATGTGTGAGGAATCATCGCAAGCGGCTCGCKAAATTCAGGAGCTCCGGAGGGGGGCAACGACTTCGAGCTGATGGATGCATTTGATGCGACGGTCCTCGGAGAGCAAGCGATGCCACGCTTGGGTCCATCGAGATCGCGGTAACCTTTGAGGCAGTTTGCTGATGCGTTCCGGAGGATCTGCATGAGATCGGAGCAGCTGATCGCGAGGCGTTCAAGCAGTTGACGGTTCTCGGAGCCGTTCGACGTGTGCCGGGAAGGAGGTCCCTGGGCGATGTTTGGTCAACTGGGAGAACGGCGTTGATGCTTGCAATCTTCATCTCATTTTCCGTCCTTTGGCTACAGTGTTCCCTTCGCCGCGCGCGGCTCGTCCGGCACTGGAAGCGGCCTGCTTGAACGCTGGGGTCAGGCCGACGCGCGGTCGGCGAAGATCCACACGCTCTCGGCCGGAAACTCGCACCAGGCAGGCCCGGGAGCGATGGGGTGCGGCCCGAACGCACGCAGATGCGCGCCGCCCAGCGACATCCGGTATTCCCAGTGCTGCCCGAGATAGATGCTGGCTTCGATCTCGACCGGAACGCGATTCTGGCCGGGGCCATCGGCGACCCGCACCTTGTCGACGCGGACGACCGCGACCGCGGCCTGAGAGGTCACCCCGTCCTGCGCGGAGCCGGCCAGCTGCCAGCCTGCGCCATGAATGGAGGTCACCCCGCCAGGCCCGGTACGCGCCTCGCCATGAAGCAGGTTGTTCGCGCCGAGGAACTCCGCGACATAGCGGTTGCGCGGGTTCTCATAGATATCGATCGGCGTTCCCTCCTGAAGGATGGCGCCGTCCTTGAGCAGGATCACCCTGTCGGACATCGCCAGCGCTTCGCTCTGGTCATGCGTCACGATGACGGCACAGAGCTGGAGGTCAAGGATCAGCTTGCGGATGAAATAGCGGGCCTCGTCACGCAGCTTCGCATCGAGATTGGACAAGGGCTCGTCGAGCAGTATCGCACGCGGCTCGTAGACCAGTGCCCGGCAGATCGCGACGCGCTGCTGCTGCCCGCCCGATAGCTGGAACGGATAGCGCTCGCCCAGATGTCCGAGCCCGAGCCGCCCGAGCATCTCGGCGACACGCCGGCCGATGTCGGCTGCCGCAACGCCGCGAAGCTTCAGGCCGAAGGCGACATTCTCCGCCACCGTGCGATGCGGCCAGAGCGCATAGGACTGGAAGACGAGTCCGATATCGCGCTGCTCCGGCGGCAGGCTGAAGCGGCGCTCGACATCGAGGACAGGTTTCCCCCCGATGGTGATGCGTCCCTTTGACGGGTGTTCGAGCCCCGCGATCKACCGCAGCAGCGTGGTCTTGCCGCTGCCGGAGGCGCCCAGCAAGGCGACGATCTCGCCGCGGCGCCCCTCGAAGGTCGCGCCCTTGAGGACCGGGGTCGCCCCGAGACTCAATTCGATGTTCTCGACGCGCAGATCCGTCATTTGGCATAGGCTCCGAAGCGGAAGGCCACCGCCGGGCCAAGGGCCGTGAAGGTGACGCTGATCAGGGACAGGGCAGCGATCGTGGCGAGATCGCCGCTGGCCAGAAGGGAGACGATCAGCGACCCGATCACCTCGGTTCCGCTGGTCATGAGATAGACGCCCGTCGCGTATTCACGCAGGAAGATGATCATGATCATCGCCCAGGCGCCGAAGAGGCCGGGACGGACGATCGGGATCACCACCTCGGTCCAGGTGCGCCGCAGGTTCGCCCCGCTGGTGCGGGCCGCTTCCTCGAGCTCGGGCGAGACCTGGAGCAGCGTGCTCTGGATCAGGCGCAGGCCATAGGACAGGCCGACCACGACATAGGCGACGAGCAGGCTCACCAGCGTCGCGCGCAACGGCGACAGGAACGGCACGAACAGGAACAGCCAGAAGAATGCGAGGCCGATGACGAGCCCCGGCAAGGCCCGTGGCAGCAGGATCATGTAGTCGAGCGCCACCGCGGCAAAGCTCGTATTCCGATGCCCCGCCAATGCCACGACGAGATAGACCGCAACCGCGATCGCACCGCCGACAACCGCGATCAGCCCGGTATTGACGAGGCCGCGCGACAGGCTGGAGATCCGGAACAGCTGCTGGAAATTCGCGAGCGTCAGGTGCTCCCGCAGATCGACGCCCTGCCCCCAGGAGTCGACGAAGGCCCGAACCGCAATCCCGCTGATGGGCAGGACGACCGAGATCAGCAGCCACAGCCCGATCAGGGAGAGGGCGACGACCTGGCCCGCGCGCCCGAGCTTGATCCGCGTCGGCCGGCCGCCCCTGCCACCGACGGTCGCATAGCGGCGCGAACGGTCGAGGAGGCGGCGCTGGATCGCCACGAGCGGCAAGGTGACGATCAGCAGCAGCACGGCGACCGCCGCCATCAGGTGATAGGAGGGCACGCCGAGCAGTGTCGTGAGCTTGTAGAGATAGGTCGTCAGGACGAGCACGCCGCTGGGATCGGCGAGGACGAGCGGCAGGCCGAAGCTCTCGAAGGCGAGCAGGAAATTCAACGCCGCGCTGTAGACCAGCGCCGGCAGGACCAGCGGCAGCGTCACCTCCAGCGCGATCCGCGGCAGGCCGGCGCCCATCGTGCGCGCCGCCTCCTCCAGATCGGCCGGAAGGTTCCGCATCGCCGATGAGACATAGAGATAGACGTAAGGCACATGGCTCAGGCCGCCGATGACGATGAGCGACGGCAGCCCGTAGATATTCCACGGCACGAAACCCAGCACATCCTGCACCGCGAGCGAGACGAAGCCCGAGGGCCCGACCGAGACGGTGTAGCCGAAGCCGAGGACCAGGGCCGACAGGAACATCGGCACCAGCACGACGGGCTCGATCCAGGCACGCCCCTTGATGTCGGTGCGCGTCAGCAGGAAGGCGAGCGCCGCCCCGAGCGGCACCGCGATGACGACGAGGCCGACGGCGAAAGCAAGTGTCGTCCACAGCGCCCGATAGAAATCCGGGTCGGCGAAGACATAGGCATAGGACGAGAAGCTGAATCCCGCGGTCGCGTAGAAGAACGGACCGTCGAGAACGCTCTGGTAGATTATGAGCCCGACAGGGGCGAGAACCAGCAATCCGAGCAGGCCGATCGTGATCCCGCGAAAACCCAAGGCATCGCCCCTGGCACGCATGAAATAGTCCTTCTCTGCCTTGGCGTGATGGCGCCGCTCAGCGGCGCATCGCCTGCTTCCAGCGGGTGAAGAAATCCGCGCGCTTGGTCTTATCGAGATTCTCGAGCAGCGCAGCATCGAGCGCGATCGGCTGCAGCTTGCCATTCGCKAGCTCGTTCAGGCTCTTGAAATTGGGCACGCCGTCAACGTCGCTGCGCACAGAGGGAAGTCCCGATTCACCCATCACCTTCTGCCCCTCCTTGGAGAGCATGAAGTCGATCAGGAGCTTGGCTGCATTGGGATGCGGCGCGTTCTTCGCGATCAGCGCCGCACGCGAGACAGCGCTCGTGCGTTCGTCGGAATAGATGATGCCCAGCGTCGGATTGGCCTTCACCCATTCGGTCGCGTAGGCGCCATTGACGTAGAAGGCGATGATCTCCTCTCCGGACACCACCTTCTCGCGCATCTGCCCGGAATTGGAGTAGATCTTGCCGCCGGACTCGCCAAAGGCCGACATCAAGGCCCAGAAGCCGGGATTGTGGCGCATGTCGTCCTGCATGGCGACATAGCCCTGCCCAGACTTCTCCGGATCCCAGCTTGCGACCTTGCCCTGGAAGACCTCCTTATGCTCCTTCAGGAGCCGGGTCAGGTCGGCTAGGTTCTTCGGCACCATCGGTGCCGGCACGAGCTTCTTGTTGTAGAGGATCACGCCCGGCACGATCGAGGTCAGATAGGCGGCGTCCTTGTACTTCGCGAAGCCTGGCAGGTTCGGCGCCTCGGGCGACACATAGCTTTCCGCGAGGCCATCCTCGACAAGGCGAACCTGGAGATCGAGGCCGACCGACCAGACCACGTCGCCACCGACCTGCTTTGCCGCGAACTCGCTGACCACGCGGTTGTAGATCGCGGTGTTCGAGAGGTCGTTATAGTCGATCGTGACGCCGGGATATTTCTTCTGGAACGCACTGATGAGCGCGTTGGCCTGCCCGGAATCAGTCGGCGAGTAGACGACGACCTTGCCCTCCTTCTTCGCCGCCGCCACCACGTCCGCGTAGGCGGCCGGATAGGTGGTTGATGTCGTTTGAGCCACCGCCGCTGTTTCCGCGAAAGCAGCCAGGGCCATCGCGGCACAGGTCGTCTTTAAAAAAGCCGGGCATTTGCATCTCCTCCTTGGTCGGGAACCCTCGTTGATCGGAGCCCCATGTTTGATCTGCGGGATATCAGGTCTTGGTCTCGAGATAGCGCTGCTTGGCTTCGGTCTTCATCGGAAAGCGGCCCGGCGGGGGGCAAACGGCATCAGCCCCCTTTGACTAACTCGCGCATTCGGGCAACGGCCGCGTCCGGGGCCGACAACACGGGAACATCGACGACTGCCCGCACCGCGACGGCCGCGCGCGAGGTCGAAAAATGCGCCAGCATGATCGCGTCGTGGCCGCCCAGATCGCGCGCGCGTTCGGCGACCAAGCGATTGTGGCTGTCGGCGTCGCCCCTGTTCAAAAGGGCGATGGCGTCGTCGACGACGATCGTATCGAGCGTTGCCGCAGCCCGTGCCTCCATCACGAAGGCCTCGAACTCGCGGGTCATGGTGGAGACGGCAGGCGCGAAGGTCGCCAGCATTCCGACACGGCCACCGGTGGCGATGGCGCGGCGGAACATGGCTTCGTTGGGCCTCAGCACCGGAATGGGAAGCGTCTGCGCCATGCGCTCGATCGCCGGGCCGAAGGCGGAGCAGGTGACAAGGATGCCGTCGGCACCGATGCGATGGGCATAGCGGCCGAAATCGACGAAGCGCTCTGTCAGCCCTTCAGACAGATCCGCCCCATCCCTGGCACGGTCTGTCGTCAGGCTGTCGTCCAGCAGGTTCACCGGTTCCGCCTCCGGCCACAGCCGCGCCATCGCCCACATCACAGGCTCGATCGCGACGGGCGTCGCGTGAAACAGGACGATCCGGGGGCGAGCTGCCATCACACCTGTTCCAGCGTGGGGGCAGAAACGGCCTCACCTTGCGTCAGAAAGGTCTGGTCCTGCCGCCGTCTCAGGCTCCAGAGCGGCGAGGCTGCGGGCTCCTCGATCATGTCATAGGTTATCGCGGTCCCGGCCGGGATATCGACCAAGGCGCGGTTCCCGACGAGCAGGCGGCTCCAGTCCCCGCGCGATGTATTTGCGCACCGTCTTGCGGTCGGCACCTGTCGCCTTGGCGATCGCGGACACCGACAGGCCCTGCCGATGAAGATCCAGGATCATCATCATCTCCCCKAGCTTGATCACCGAAATCCCTCTCCCGACGGAGAAGCATCGGTGATGACGCGCCGCCGGTCTCCCGGGGCGCGCCCCGGGAGACCGGCGGCGCGCTAAACTGGGGAGAAATCAAACGGCGCTTCTGAKGAGTTTTGATCCGGCAGCCACAGAGGCCTCCATGACGGATCCCGTCACCGTCAACCCGCTGCGCCAGCGGATGATCGAGGACATGACCATCCGCCAGTTCGGTGAGCACACGCAGCGCGACTATGTTCGGCAGGTCCGCGCGTTCACGGCCTTTCTGGGCGTCTCGCCCGACCGGGCCGAACCGGAAGATCTGCGGCGCTATCAGCTTCACCTGGCTTCGCTCGGTGCGAGCTATTCGCGGATGAACCAGGCCTGCACGGCGCTGCGCTTCTTCTTCCATGTCACGCTGGGCCGGACCGGCTTCGGCGACCGGATGGCGCTCCAGATCGTCACGTCGCGGCGACAGGCACTGTCAGCACGAGCGCCCATAGCCCTTGGATTGATCAAACCTCGACGACACAGCCGGGATCAAACCATGGATTCTCGCGATCGCCATTGCGGTTGGGGTAGCCAGCTTGATTGGCCAGGATGCGCGTCCGACCGACCTTGTAGTCATGTGACCCATGATCATGGCCGTGGATCCAGAGCTCAGGCTGGTATTCCTCGATCAGGGCGCCGAGGTCCGATACGAAGGCCGGCGACAATTCGCTCCCCTGGTGCCTCGGTTGAACCGATTGCGGGTGTGGCGCGTGGTGCGTGACCACTACCGTAGGACCATCGTGCGGCTTCCCTAGCTCGCTACGGATGAACGCCAGATCGAGCCGATGCTCAGCCGCTGCATGCCACGGCATAAAGCGGCTGTAGTGACCGCTTTCCTCCCGGTAGCGGATAAGGCGGTGATCGTTCAGCTCCTGCCCGGCAAAGACCATCGACGGCTTGGGCGTCCCGAGAAGGCGGTAGTCCGTCCAAAGCGTACAGCCGATGAAGCGGACCTGCCCGATCATAACGGTGCGGCGATGCAGTAGATGGATGCCGACCTTGTCAGCGAGGTCGCTTCCAGCGGCCAGGCTGCCCTTCATCTCGCTCTTGTAGAACTCGTGGTTGCCAGCGACGTAGACGATTTCGCGGTCACGGAGCGGCCCGGCTTCCCGCTGCTCCACCATCCACTCGAGCGCAGCACTGATCGGCTTGTGCACATCGCCGGCGAAGACCGCGACATCAAACTCCGGCATCGGTTTGGCGAACAGGAACGGACCGAATTCGAGATGCATATCGGAAATCACCAAAAGGCGCATCCTGCCCTTCCTCATCTATCTGGCATTGTTGGCGGAATGCGCCTCGCTTCAGCCGCCTGACGCCGAGGAGCGCTACGCGATGCGCTTGGACCCAGCAAGCTGCAGCCTGCGGCGTCCACACGCGTTCGAACGCTTTATGACGCAGTCTGAAAGCTTTCCTGTAGCGTCCACACGCGCTCGAACGCGTTATGACGCAATCTGAAAGCTTTCCTGTAGCGCCTACACGCGTTCGAACGCTTTATGACGCGTTAGATCGCGTCATAAAGCACGCACGTGCACGCGCATTCAAACATGGCTCGGCGCAACCGCGGCGCGTTCAAGGAGCTCGTTGACAGGTTTCGGAGCCCCGGGCGCCGTTCCCTGAGCAAGTCCGGATTCGAATTCGTCAATGTGCATTGCGAACAATCCAGCCTTCCGCGGGCCTATTACGTCTGCCTCGATGCTGTCCCCGACGAAAAGAACCTGATGCGGCTCCAAATTGAGCCGCTGGCAAACGAGCCGATAAATCTCGGCTTGAGGTTTCATCAGGCCGACCTCAAACGACAGAACGACCGTATCCGGCGCACCAGGCAGGCAATCGAGCAAAGCGTTCGCGTATGGTGCAGCGAGATTGGAGCAGACGCCAATTTTCAATCCGAGCTGCCCCAAGGTGTTCCAAATGGCATCGATTCCCGGTCGTAGCCGTGTCGAGGCGGTTTCCGCCAACAAGTCAGCCTCCAACTCGGCAAGCCGCGCATCGTCTGTGATCGTCGCAAGATCCTGGGCAAGATCGCGCAGGCTCATCGGAGTTGTCAGCGCTTGGGTTGCCGCCTTCGATGAAGTGGCACTGCCGATGAGTGCTCTGAACGGCCAGCGCTTGTCTTCAATTTCCACAAGTGTCCCGAACCCATCGAAGCAGACAGCCTGGATCTGCGGCGTAGCGTCCTGCCAGATCAGATTTGCCTCTGTGTATGGCGTGAAGTTCTCGTCGACCGCGTTTGGCGCGATCCCCGCACCCCATCTAATCGCTGCGACGTAGCTCCGCACAGCAAGCTGGTMGTCGAGTGTGCCGCTTAGAAGATCCAGGGCTGTCCGCCCGTTGAATGGCGCCGTCTTATGGTCATCAAACAGCCAATCCCTTTGTTGATCCGGTGATGCGAAAAGATGCTGCAGATCCGCATAGAGACCCAGAAGCGCAGAGATCCGCATCAGGACAGCAGTTTCAAGGACGAGTGATCCGTGTGTGCGCGCGATGGTCGACCAGTCGTGAAACTGAGCCGCGTCGCACTGCAGAATCGCGAGCCGGTCGGCCGAGGACAATTCCCAGCGGTCCGCGATGTTCAAGAACGTGCGGAGTGCCGGCGCGCTTACGCGAGCTCGTTCCTCAGGTGACCTTTCCATCAATGTGCTCCCAGCTTGCCACTCAGAGGAGACAGAATAGCTGATTTGCGGACGTCAAAGTTCGAACCGACCCGGCTTAGTTGGCGACCTCGACCACCAGGCTCTCGTCAAACGCCGAATTGGAGAACAAGGCTCCGGCTGGATTGCAGAGGATCCGTGTTCCGCCTGGCCGGCGCATGTCGATGCTGTGATGAACATGGCCGTGCACCCACATCTCGGCGCAGCCAGAATCCGTCAGCTCGGATAGGTCAGACGCACAGTTTCCGGCGATCCATTTTCCGGTGTCGGCCGGCGCTACGCAGGCAGGGTGCGGAGCGTGATGAGTTACAACCACGCGAGGGAAAGAGGTCTCCTGGTCTATGAGATGTCGCAAGCACTCGCGACTTGAGTGATGCAGCTGCTGAGCATCCTGAACGCGAAAGGGACGCTCCCCCGTTCCGTCGCGAAACCGAATGTCCTCACCAGTCGGCATTGTAGCATCGATGGCTCCTGCCAGACTGTAATCGGACCAGAGCGTAGCGCCGAGAAACTGCACGCCCTGGAGGTTGGTTGCGTCGCCCTCGAGCAGTGAGATGTCATTGGCTTCGGCAGCGCGCCGAGCGGCGGCGATCGTCGCACTCGGTTCGCCTCGCCAATGCTCGTGATTGCCGAGCGTTGCAATGACGGGCCTGTCTCCGGCCAGGTGGCGCAGGAATTGGAATCCGGCCGGGATATTCCCCTGCCAAATATCGCCGGCCGACACCAGGACATCGAACGCCGGACGGGGAGGAGCGAATGCCGAAGGAAATGGGAACCCTTCAAGATGCAAATCGGATAGAATCCAGATTCTCACTGCGCTCTTCTCTCATGGTGATTGCTTGGAAGATCCCGCCACCGAACGCATACCCGTGACAATCGAGCTACGATTCTCCGCAGAGGATCTCACTCGCATTGATCGGTCTGCCAAATTTGAGGGTCTTGAACGGGCCGAGTTTTTACAACGCGCCGCGACAGTCGGCGTAAAAGAGGCACTACGATCGTCTGAAATCGCCCAATCTTTTGACGGAGGCCGCGATGATTGAATGATCTCTGTAAGGGTAATTCACTCCATCAGCAGGTTTATGCATATACCCCTGCACGCACCGCCTCTAAATATTCTAGAACGAGATTTGCTTCACCCCCGCAAACGAGATCGTACGCTGTTTTCCCTGAGTACCCCGGAATAGGTTGGTTCTTGAACCAGTTTATGGCTTCTTTTTTGGAGCCCCGCATTTCAACAACTATTTTAGTAATATCGTCGATCAGTTTGACCAATTCGCTCTGAGGCGCGCCAAACTGCTTAGACAGCCGGTGGATGGACTTCTTGTCGATCACTGCCAGATGACCCCTAACTCTCAGGCGCGTATCGTTCCACTTTATACATTCTTAGGTATCACGGGCCCGTCTACCTGCCCTCGCGGACGCGCCATCAGTAGTGATATCGGCACTGCGCGATCATTAGACCGCCCTCACTCGGCCGATAGACCAAGCGGTGCTCCTGTGTGATCCGTCGCGACCACCAGCCCGACAGCGGACCGCGCAACGGCTCCGGCTTGCCGGTGCCATTAAATGGCGTGCGCATGCATTCTTTGATGAGCCCGTTGAGCCGGACCAGGAGCTTGGGATCGGTCGCCTGCCAATGCAGGTAATCCTCCCAGGCCTGTTCGTGGAAAACGAGCTTCATTCGGCAAGGACGCGCTCGGTTCCCTTGCCTTCATCGAGCTCCTTTACGGCCTTGAGCAACCGGTCGGCATTGCGCGGATTCCGGAGGAGATAGCGCGTTTCCTCATAAGAGGCGTAATCTTCGAGCGACATCAGCACCGCCGCAGGTTTTCCCTTGTCCCTGGTGATGAGCATTGGCGCATGATCCTCCGTCACCCTGTCGAGCATGGTGGCTAGGTTCTTTCGCAGGTCGGTGTAGGACGTTGTTCGCATCTCGCTATTGTACTCAATTACGTACGTTAAGCAAGCGCGGTGCGATCGGTCGGGCCACCGCCCTCCGACCGGCCAGGACTAGTTTGAAGCTGCAAATCGCCGGCAGCTAGGCTGAGTGCTCGGCCAAGTACTGGTTTAGCGTCTTCTGAGCCCGCCAGTGCTGATMGATCTCGACGCGGAGATCTGCTGGACCTTCCAGCGCAGCAATCTCGGCCAGACTGAAGTCGCCGAGCTCCGCCTCATCCGAAAAAATTGCGAGCCCAAATAGGCTGTCTCGATCGCGCGGGTTCATTTCAGAGACGAGCCACGTAACCGGCGCCCATGGCAGGAATAGCTTCAACACCGGCGTCGGATCAAAACTCTTGTCCTGGCGGCTCCGATGCCAATTCGAAGTCAATGCCTCCTGAATCTCCTGAGAGATCGCAATCATTTCCGGGCCCTTTGTCATTTATGGGGTTTACCTCGCCGAGGAAGTCAGCCCGAGCTCGCCAAGAAGTTTGCAGCTGCAAACAATGAGCGGCGCCCCCAGCCTGTGCGCATCGACTGCGGTCGCTCTATGCCGGCGGCGTTCGCACCAAAAGTTTGCAGCTGCAAACTTTTGGTGGCAGGGCTTCTGTCGAACCGGTTGTTATTACCATTCCTGCGAAAGTGGTAATAACCGGGCCGCCTCTTCAATCTCCGCAAATTCTGCGGCGATTCTCTGGTCTAATCTCCGCAAGTTGGAGATAATGTCCAATAGCGATCGATTATCATGCCTCTCACCTACGCCATCGGCGACGTGCACGGTCGCTMCGACCTGCTTCAGGCTATCCTCGACTTCGTGGAGCGCGACGCCGCGCACAGGGGAAGGCCGCCCCGGATTGTGCTCCTCGGCGACATCGTCGATCGTGGCCATGACAGCAAGGGGTGCCTCGACGTTGTCGGTCGCCTTCTTGCAGACCATCCGACGTCGGTATTCCTCCGCGGAAACCACGATGACTGGTTTCTCCGCTACCTCGAGGGTGATCGGCGCGAAGTCCGCACCTGGTTTCACAACGGCGGAATGGAGACCCTCGACTCTTACACGAATCTCGACGTCGACGAGGCGAGGCGGCTGATCCTTGAAGATCATTCGAGCCACCTCGGGCTTCTCCGGCGTTCCTCGTTGATGATCGACGACGGACCGTTCGCGTTCGTGCATGCGGGGATCAGACCGGGCGTCCCGCTGGGTGACCAGAGCGCCAAGGACCTGATGTGGATCAAGGAACCGTTCTTTTCCCATCACGGCAGACTGGATCGCGTCATCGTGCACGGCCATTCGGTCATTGAAGAGGGGCGTCCCATGGTCACCGAAAATCGAATCTCCATGGACACCGCTGCGTGCTGGTCGGGTAGGCTTTCGGTGCTTGTGATCGACCAGGAAGCGGGGGACCTCTMGTTTCACCAGACCGACGGTGACCGTCAATCAGTCGTGGAAGTCGAGCCGGTTCGGAACGACCGCGGGCTGGGGACGGTGCTCGATGACCTGTCCTGGCTCGGCGGCACGAGTCGCGACTACACATCTCGGAGGAGTTGGTGCTATGGGCTCGGATCAATCGACGAGTAAGACCGATAGGCTCGACGCTGGCCTCATCACATCCGAATGCCAGATTGATCCGGTAGCCTTCCCTATCTCGGCAGCCGGATTCATCGCAGCGCCCGATCCTGCCAAGGCGCGCGGGTTTCCCCACTAAGCCTGGAATCTATGCCTCAAGACGCCCGCCGACCTAAATATCAGCGTCGCACGGCGGCAATTTCGACGGAATCGCAGCATTTTCGCTCGAAATCGATCTGCCCTCAACTGATCAACGCTCAGGTATCCCCCTGAAGCGCGCGGGTTTCCCCACTATTGCGCGCGGGTTTCCCCACCATGAGTGCTTTAGCTTGCGATAATTCCGGACATGTCCGATTCTCGCCCTACCCTTTTCGGACGGAAATCCATGTCTCGCACCTTCGCTTATGTCCGGGTCTCCACCAACGGCCAGACCACCGAGAACCAAGTTCAGGAAATTGAGGCCGCCGGCTTTAGGATCGAGCCGCACCGGATCATCTCCGACACGGTCTCCGGCAGCGTGGCGATCTCAGCACGTCCAGGATTCACCCGCCTGCTAGATAGACTCGAGCGCGGCGACATTCTGATTGTCACTAAAATGGATCGCCTCGGCCGAAATACGATCGACGTCAGCTCGACCGTACATAGGCTCGAGGAAATTGGTATCCGGGTTCATTGCCTGGCGCTGGGAGGGGTCGACCTCGCGAGCCCGGCCGGCAAGATGACCATGAACGTCATAAACGCGGTCGCGCAATTCGAGCGGGATCTTCTCATCGAGAGGACCAATGCCGGACTACGTCGCGCGAAGTCAGAGGGAAGGAAACTCGGAAGGCCTACCGCCCTCACCTCCTCGCAGCGCGCCGAAATTCAATCCGCACTGCAAAATGGACAAAAGGTGGCGCCGCTGGCGAAGCACTACAACGTGAGCCGTCAGACCGTCATGCGGATCCGTGAAGCTCTTTCGGTAGCGGCGCCTCGAACGCGCGGAAAGTGGCCAACTTCACTGTGAAGCTCATCGAATCTCACGGATGGCTTCCCCGCAGAAACAACAAGGCCCCGGTCTAGCCGAGATGGCCACGATCTCTCCGTCATGATCCATCGTAAACCGCCTCGATTGATTGGACGATAAACATCGGTCATCGTTACGGCATGGACAAGTTTCCGCCGACATCCGAAATTGAGCATCTGATCGGGGAGACCCTCCAGCTGGTATATTTTGGCCCCTTTTCAGTGACCTTTCAGTTCGAGCAAAGCACTATTACGTCCGAACACACCGTTGAGCACATTGAGCCGGATGGGACGGCATGGAACTTCATAGTCGGTGCTGCGCAAGCGCCGGCCACGAAACTTCATCGGCTCGTTGGCAAACGCATTTGCTCGCTGACAAGCGCCGATTTTCGCCTGAACCTGACGTTTGAGGACGGGGCACAACTGGCAATCCTCTCCGTACTTGGCCCGTATGAATCTGGGCAGATCGGCGGCTGCGGCAAATACATTGTCTTCTGATCCGGGGGACACCGTCGCACGCAAGAGCGGGAGATCGCTATGAAGGACTTGGCCAAGCGATTGAAGACCATGCGCCCACAACTCATCGCGGACGTGCGGCTTTACACGACCGCCGCGGGTGGTCGTCTCGGACCCATCGCGCCGGGTTATGGCTGCCCCTGCATTCCCGCAGGTACTTCGGATGGTTGGGATGCCCGTCTAATGCTCGACGAGACGTGGATGCATCCTGGCGAAACGCGCCGATTGGGGTTTGTTTTCCTCAGCCCCGATGGGGCGCGAGCTATTCGTGAAGCCCGAAAATTCCACCTCTGGGAAGGCCGAAACATCGGCGAAGGTGTTGTAGTCGAGGGTGACGAATGAACGCGCGATCCATGGCAGCCGGCGACTTCAATGCACTCGCACATATTGCGCGGCGAGAGCCTTCCAAGATGGCCGCTTCTCCGACAAGTCCGAGGCTAATTTATCCGCCTTCAGCCACGCCGCGCCCGCGGTGATGGCTTACGACAGAAACGCGCCGGTCTCTCGGTCGGACGCACTGAATAGTTGGGAGCTTATCTGCCGGTCCAGATCTTCAGTCATGCGAGCCCCAAATAGGGATGCCAACAATTAAGGGCGAGCCTCGCCCAATTTGTCCGGATAGCGCTGCTTTAGATACTCGCGGATGAAATGCGTCTTTCCGGATCCCCAAGGGGCATCGATGCCCTTTCGGCGGTGAAACCCGGCGAAGCTACCGTCAGTAACCAGCTTCCGATAACTGCACTTCAGGAAACCGCCGGATGATCCTTTCGACCCTGTTGGTTATGTGCGCGCTTGCGCCGGCCGAGTCTAAGAGGTGATCGAGGCATTCCAGGATAGCCTTGAGCGTGTGCACGGAAGCGGTCGGCACTCCGGCTCGCCTGTAATTCGGAGGCTGTTTTTGGAAGCGGCGATTAAAGAGGCGGTCGTGGTGAGCGCATATATTGCGAAGATCGACAAGGCATTCGACCCAATCTTTGAATATCGCATCTGATGCCACACCAAACTGCCGCGCGATTGCCGTGCGAACAGACCCTTCCAGGCACTGATAGAGCCGTGAAGCGGCTCCGAAGGTCAGAAATTCCTTTATCGTCCAGATCGGGGGCAAGACAGGCGCGCCATAGCGCTGCTTATAATGTCTGGCCCGCTGATCCTTCGATTTCTCGAACACACCGATGAAATATCGAAGAGCTTCGAGATTGGCCGCAGCATCCTTGAACAAGGAGTGATCGTAGTACGGGTGACTACCGTTGGCCTGGCTCAATGCTTCTGACAACGCGTTGCGAAAGAGCAACTCGAAAGTGCCGACTGCGGCAAAGCAGGCGGAGCGAATTTCCATGTCGCACTGATACAAGCGAAGGATATGGTGATAGGTGGTCCCGGGCCGGAAGGGCCGATGAGGTAGGGTCAGGTCGCGTCGGCTGAGAAAGTAAATCCGCAGGCGCTGGTGTTGTCACGTTAACTGCTGCGTGGCGTGGAGCCGTGTAGATGCGCAGGTATGACCCTGCCGCCCATCAGCTACAAGCGCCATCGATTCCCACCGGCGATCATCGCCCATGCGGTGTGGCTGTACTTTCGCTTCCCGTTGAGCCTTCGCCTGGTGGAGGAGATGTTGCTGGAGCGCGGCATCGTCGTCTCCTACGAGACGGTGCGTCGCTGGGCCCTGAAGTTCGGGCGGGATTACGCCCACCGGCTCCGGCGGAAGAAACCGGAACCCCGCGACATCTGGCATCTCGACGAGGTCGTCGTCACCATCGGCGGCCAGAAGTACTGGCTGTGGCGCGCCGTGGATCAGGACGGCTATACCCTMGATGAGATCGTGCAGACGCGACGCGACACCAAGGCAGCGCGGCGCTTGCTGAGGCGTCTTTTGAAGAAGCAGGGCTGTGCGCCCCGGCGCATGATCACCGACAAGCTCGGCTCCTATGCCGCCGCCCGGCGCCAGATCATGCCCGCGATCGAGCATCGCGCGCATAAGGGTCTCAACAACCGGGCCGAGAACTCGCACCTGCCGTTCCGAAAGCGAGAGCGGGCGATGCAGGGCTTTCGATCCCCGGGAGGCCTGCAGCGGTTCGTCGCCGTCTTCTCCGCCCTCCGCAATCTCTTCGTCCCGCCTCGGTCCCGTCGCTCCGCCCTGGCGACCCATCTGCATCGTCTGCGCGCCATGGCACACTGGAAAGCCGTGGCCGGCGTCACCGCGTGAGCCTCTCACCAGGCCGAATGCACCTCTTTGCGCACGCCGGAGTTAACGTGATGGTGTGGACGGCGCCCGCGGCGGCATCTGGCTCTCAGGGGGCCGTGCCAAGATGGTTGTCGTTGAGCAACCCCTCTGAAGGAGTGCCGTCCATGACGAAGTCTATCAGCGGTTTGTCGGAAGTGTGAATAGGCATCCAATTTGACCCTGAATCGGCGTCCTGCGTGACCCCGCGTATCTCGAGTATTCTCTAATCGATTCAGGAACCTGCCGCCGATTTGATGGGGTGAGCCTTGGGCGCCGATTCAGGGGTCAAACGGCATGCCGCTTCACAGTCGAATCGGATGAAAGTCAAACTCTTCAATTACTTAGCGGGTCGAGATGGCGGACAGGGCGTCCGCCGGCTCCGGCAAAGCCATCAGCGATTGGATGAGATCCAACATGCCGGTCTAACGTGCCGGCGGATTGGGTTGAAACTCAGGCCCGGCCGGTTTCTCGCGAGTCGGGCCTTTTGCTCTGGCCCCACTGTGCGGATCTCAGCCGGCACCTCGCCGGCGCCTTAGTTCCTGGCGCCTCTGCCAGGATTGGCGCAGGCCTGCTAGAATGGACGACGGCCTCGCAAAGGTCTCGGTAAGATCGTCAAAACGGAATTTATCCTCTGTGCCGCGGCAGGCGATGCCAAGGCTGCGAAACATTTCGTCCCAGCCTCGATTCGAGCCGAGGTCGGTCCAGTCCGGGTGCCGCTGAACATGCGCCTGGAGCAGCCAAGGCCCCGCGCCGATCGGATCGTAGTCGACCAAAAGCAGATTGAAATCGGGCGCAAACGCCGAAAGCGCCTTTTGAAGTTCGCTGATCATAGCGTCGAGATCTGCGCCTTCGGGGTCATTGACGGGTTTGCGCTGCCGCACAAATAAGGTCGTGCCGCTCGCACAATCGGAGATGAGACGCGCATGCAGTGCTTTGTATTTGGGCAGGAGTCGCTGCGAGATTTCGACCTMATCGAGCGCGAGAAAGTTCTCGCCTCTGGGAAACTCGTGCTGATGAACAGTCCCGGAGAGGCTGGAATAAAAGGCGGGGAGCGAGCCAGCATCGATCGGCAGCTTGGAAATATGGGATACGCAGAAGACCTCGGGTGAGCCTGTCTCGAGGGCTCGGAGAAGGCCCGAGAACGGAGTATCCCACCAGTCGAAAGGGTAGGCGCGGCTCGACTTTGACAGCCGCCTGGCTTGATATGCCACTTCGCACAGCGCCCCCAGGCTGATGACGCGGTCAACGATCAGCTTTGGTTCGGCGCTTCGCGGAAATGGCCACATCACTTTGGTCCTCTGGTGCAGCCTGATGTATGATCGGTATTCTGTCGAGCGCCGGGACCCTTCCGCATCGGACATCTTCTCGGCCCCGTCAGATCCGCCTGGCGGCGCCGTTTTCGTTGAGGGCCTTGGTGCGCTTCACCTGCTCTGAAGGCGCAACAGCTCAACAAGTCGGTCCGTCACGACGCTGGTGGCATCGCGCAGATGATGCGCGTCGGCCCATTCAAACCGGTACACGTCAAGACGCTGGCGAGCGAGGAGAAGCGGATGCTGCTGACCAGCCGGAACCTCCTGCAGCGCAGGATGCTCGACATAGAGTTCGACCTGCGCGGCACGCTGCGTAGCTTCGGCCTCAGGGCGGCGTGGTCGGCACGGCCGGGTTCGAGGCTCGCGTCCACAACTTGGTGGAAGGCATGTCCGCTCTGTCGGCGATCGTGGGGCCGCTGCTCACCGTCCGGCGCGTCCTGCGCCAGGAGTTCGCGCGGGTGCACAAAATGCTGCTCGAATGGGTTCGCCGGGATCCCGTGTGCCGGCGGCTGATGACCGCGCCTGGCCGGAGCGGTCGTGGCGCTCACCTATCGGGCGATGCGCCACGGCCACTGCTTCTGGCCGCCGATGGTGACGACGACCTCGTCGAAGTGCCAGATGTCACGGGCCCCTTTCTTCCGCCGGAGCCGGTGGGCGCAATCCCGCCCGAACTTCAACGCCCAACGCACGGTCTCGTAGAGACCGCAATACCGAGCTCCAACAGCATCTCCTCCACCTGGCAAAGGCTCAGGGGAAAGCGAAAGTAAAGCCACATAGCAGGGGCGATGATCGCCGATGGTAGTCGATGGCGCCTGTAGCTGACACAGGGCGGGCTCCCGCGAGCCCATCTACACCACTTTCGGCCACGCCGAAGTTAACGTGACAACACCGGCAAAAAACTCGCGACTCGGCCTGGGATCGCGTCACCGGGCGAACTCCTCTCGTAAGATGCGCGGTAGTCGCCGTTTCCAACGTTGCCCCGCTGGCAGCGACTCGGTTTTTCCGCGGCGCAGGCGCGGCTTTGGATCTTTGTCGGGCTCTCCCTGCAGATCCGTGGCGAGCKAATTAGATGCCACAGGAGCCTGAACGATCGCTTCTAAGTCGTCGTCACGCTCGGGTATTGATCCGACGGCCGCCGGTATTTCCATTGGGCCCGGGCCGGGAGCTACTGGGAGCGTGGGAAGGATTCGCCTAGCCATCGGAGGTTCAGGCGAGTCCGATAGAGTGACAGGCTTGGGCGATGGCTGCGTCTTTAAATTCATTCGGGACTTTGGAACGTCCTCAGAGCCGTTCAGATCGATGGTTCCCCAAATTGAGGGCCGCGGCTTCATGTGGACGCGACGCGCCTGTTTAAATTCAACGATAAAAGGCTTCTTGGGCGGCTTCATTGCTGTAGATATCGCTCGATACTGGCACCGCCCGTACTTGGGCCTGCATGAATGACGGTTTTCTACGGATTTCCCTATCGTTGGTCCAGATGCTTTCCGGATGGCACAGTAAGGTTATCCGCTTGAATGCTTGGTGCGCGGCCGAGATGTGCCAAAATCCGGGCTCAAAACATGGCAAGCCTCAGCGCATCGGAACGACGGGCCTTCCGGGCTCTAGGACAGCGTAATTCAGCACAACCGAAGATTCCGCCCCGTCGGGGTGTCTCGCAGCGACGGGGCGACAAGTTGCTTGACCAGTTGCATCACTCTGTGGCGACGGCTGCCAGCTCGTTAACGCCAATCCGGACTTCCGAAAATCGAGGGATACGCTGTTCCAACAAGAAAATGCGTTTCGCCCTGGCGGCGACATGGCGCCAAAACGTCGGCTTGCCCAATTTGACCGCTATGCAACCCTAGCTCACCGATTGATTGAAAGGTGGATCATGGCGCCAGGTTCAGTGAAGTGGTTTAATTCGACCAAGGGTTTTGGCTTCATCCGGCCAGATGATAGCGGCCAGGACTCCTTCGTTGATATCAGCGCGCTCGAGCTGGCGGGCATGCGCGACGGACAAAAGATCTCGTACGAGCTCGTCCCGGACAGGCGATCGGGAGAAGCGTAGCCGAGGCCCTCCGCGCGGTGTGAACATAGGTCCAGGAATCGCCGGGACGGTGGACACTTTCGGCTCAAGGAAGCATCCGCCGCTTGGTCACCGTTCAGGCCGCGGGTGGGTTCACGCGGGCCTAGTCAGAAGCCCTCTCGATTCGTTCCAGGCAACCTTGTGCGCCCTCCAACATCTCATTGAGATAAGCATTCTCTGGGTCTTGAGCATTGAGATTTTGTCTCAAGTGCGCGAGATAATCGGAAGCCCTAAGAAGTATGCTTGGACGGTACTCGCTCATCGTCAGCAAATCTGTAAGGATTTGCTCGAGGATGATTAAGCGTCCTTGGAGGTTCATCCCTTGCCGGTGCTCAACGGTTGGCTCAATACTCACCATCGCGCCAAAATCTCTGTGACAATTCCTGTGCCCCCTTGGTGCCTTCAAAGCGATTTACCCAAGCGATCGCTTTCGAGCGCGGTCGCGCAGTTCTAGCATCGTTGCAACTCGCCCGCACAGCTGTCGCAGAAGGCCGGTTCCCAGCCTCAGCTTCTTCGCCTGCCTCTTCACTTCTAAACCATCGAAACCGCTACGCCCTGGGAACTGATGGTACCGGATTTACCGCACCTAACATTCACGTCAGACGAGTTGTGATTGCTGCCGAAGCTGCTCGTTGAAGTCTCGGCCAATCACTTTGCGCGTTKGCTCAAGAACTCAGATGCGGCAAAGGCTCGAAGGATACGAGCCAAGCGATTGTCAACCTTTTGCCTAAGGTGCTCGCCGTTCCGCTTAAGGAACGTCAGAGCCAAGCAGAGGCACGCACTACTACGGAGCCCGGTGCTTCGCCTAGGCGCTCACCGGATAAGCGGTAACAGTGCTGCGGCAGCAATGACCACTACGATCGCCGCTCTAATTAGAACCCCGTGACAGCGGGTCATCGTCTCGTCGGAAGATGTTGACTGCGCATTCATGGGCAACTCCTGCACTCGTGGGTTAGGCTTGCGCGAATGCAGCGGGGCGACAAGCGGAAACGCGGAGTTCAGGCGCGAAGAATCAAATTCCGTGGCTCAAACGGCACACTCCGAGCGGTCGCGCAACCGATGTGTAAACGTTCACACTGAGCTGCCAAGCAGGTGAAGCGACCCCTCTGAAGTGCATGCATGATGAGAACAGCAAGCATCGAACGAGACGGTTACACAGTTTTGAGCTCCAGCGGCGCAGCGAACGCGCAAAAGCACGCACGTGCCACCTGAAGCCCGCGGCTTTGGCTTCACGTCGGCTAAGCCTGGCGCCAATGGGTTGTGCACCCGGTACGCGGCGAGGGCGAAAGAGTGTGGAAGAGATCTTATAGCGGCGTGTCGTTGGCCAAGCATGACACGGGACTACATCCCGTCGCTTGCCCTTGGTTGCGAGGCCAGGAGATTCGGGAGTTCTACTCTGTGTATCAAGCAATCTCGGCTCGACGCTCCCCGTTCGGCCATGCCAGCTTATGCGGCGATATTGGGGGGTGAGATGACGAATGAGGAGTTATGGGCAAAGGCCATCGGAAATGGTCTGTACGTTGCCCTGCTTGAGTTGATGGTCGAACACGCGAGATTGCATGAAGGCTCCGCGGAAGACGGCGTCATTAATGCCAGGAAGGCGGCTTCTAGAGGTGCTGCCAGCCTTTCTGCAGAGGGAACCGCTACGACCGGAGCCAAGATCGACATAAGCTCGGACCTCTTCGCTCGAATCGATCGGTTACTTGATCACATTGAGGCGGACGCTCGCGCTCGGCTGGGCCTTCCAGGTCGTAAACGTCCGGCGCATTGAGGAACGGACGACGGATATCGAACCGACGAATTCGGGAAGCAGTATAGCGCTGTCGTAGCCATGGGCCCTTGCGTGTCTTTGAGACACTGCCTCGCAACGAAGAGGGGTGCCTCGTCACGACCACTCTGTTTGACCTAGGGAAAGGCGTGTTACGTCGTAGCAATGGCTGGGGCGCCCCAAGGGCGAAGTGTCGGCGCCGGGAGGCCTGTCAGTGTTGACCAACGGTCCGGGCACAGATGTTGACTGGCTTCACTACAAGGGTTCCGGGATCATGCGCGAGTGGATTGTTCGGTGCCCGAGAACGGGCCTGCCGGTCCAAACCGGCATGGCGAGCACCGAGACGAGCCTGCGCACGATGAGGGTGCGAGGAATCATTAATGCATGCCCCGCTTGCGGCAGGACGCACGAATGGCTGTCGGAGGACGCGTGGTTGGTCGCTGCGCCTGAGAACGATCAGCCGGATGCCGTTCCCGAGATCGTTTGAAACGCTCCGGATGCGATGCGATGAGTGAATCGTCTTGGGGGGATTAGACGTGTCCGAGCACTATTTGGTGTTTGCGGCTGACATCGATCAGCGCGCTCACACTTCGTTGGTGAGTTATCTGCCGGGGGCTTCACGCCAGCGGCGCGAAGAGGGTGACGATTGCGATCAACTCCGGCGGCGGAAACGTCGACAACGGAGCGGCGATCTACAATCTGCTGTTGTCAATGCCGTTCGAAATCGTCACTCACGACATTGGCAACGTGAATTCAGCGGCGATCCTGATGTTTCTTGGTGGCAAGCTCAGGCTCAGCAATACCGGTTGCTACTTTGGCTTTCATGGAGGCGGTATCGATCTCAGCAAGGCCGGAATCCTGAACCAATCCAGCCTGGAATTGAACCTTGAGGCACTCCGCGCACGGAACAACCGCATGATCGACATTATCGCCGATCGCATGGGACGGCTGCCCGACGACTGCCGATACCTGTTCAAGGGTGAAACGCTGGTCAGCCCTGAGATGGCTGTAGAGAGCGGTCTCATCTCCAATATCACCGCCTTCCAAGCGCTGCCCAACGCCGACGTGAAGATCCACGTTTGACCCGGCGACGACATTCATAGCCGCATCGACGAGCGACAGCGCAGACCGGGCCCTCACGGTGAAATCACCTCGATCGCGGCGTCGATCGGCGCTTTCGCTGTGAGCCGGGGGGGGGCGTCAATTTCAGCTGCAGCGGCAAGCCATTCGGCCTCGCGCGTCAACCAGAGCGCGGCCAGCGCTGCGGCGTCCGGCGCGGTCAGGCCGATCTCGAATCCGAGCAGCGAGCCGTGCCTTCCGCCTGAAAGCGTCGCGCCTCGGCCTGCTTTGCCACATCGGCGGCGGCCCGATCGGCGTTCGATCTCATTGAGGATATAGCCATCCTGATCGACCGCGCGCCACAGCCAGTGCTTCGGGTCGAGGTGCCAGATGTCGCACGGACCCGGTTTCTTCCGCCGGAGCCGGCGTGCGTAATCCCGCCCGAACTTCATCGCCCGGCGCCGCACCGTCTCGTAGCAGACCGCAATGCCGCGCTCCAGCAGCATCTCCAGCACGAGGTGAAGCCTCAAGAGAAAATGAAAGTACAACCAAGCCGCATGAGCAATGATCGCAAGCGGAAATCGATGACGCTTGTAGCTGATGGGTGTCTGGATCGTCCCACCCACCTACGCAGCTCTCCGCTACGCCGGAGTTAACGCGACAACGCCGCTAAAATACGTACTTCATGGAGGACCAATTCGAGTGACGCGGATCATCACTTTCGAGAATTTGGTATTTTGTGAGTTTAGTTACTTGCGCGTTTTTAGGTTACTACGTATCATCATCAAACTAGGCCTCCTCGCCTCACAACCATCCGTTGTGGAATTTAATTACGTTAGGTCTAAGAATGAATATTGAGCCTTCGACTKGGGATAACGGATTGCATCCGTTGCCGGAAATCCCGGTGATGCGGCCGATGCTGCCGACAGCGGACCAAGTATTGCCATATCTGAGGCGTGTCGATGCGACTCGGAATTACTCGAATTTCGGCCCCCTTTCGCAAGAATTGCAGGGCCGCCTCGCCGGGATGTTTGGGACAGGCGAAAATTCTGTAATCTGCACGAGTTCCGGGACGTCAGCCTTGATAGGAGCCATTTTGGCTACCGCCGGTCCGGGCCGAACGTCACGGCCGCTCGCGATGATCCCCGGCCTGACTTTTCCCGCCACAGCAGCGGCCGCCGAACGTTGCGGCTACGAGCCCTACCTCGTCGACGTCAATCCCAAAAGCTGGCTGCTCGATCCGCAGGCGCTGCTGCATCATCGGCGCCTTCATGAGGTCGGCGTCGTCATCCCTGTTGCAGCTTTCGGCAGACCCGTGCCGCAGGAGCCGTGGCTGCGCTTTATGCGAGAAACGGGAATCCCCGTGGTGATCGACGGAGCGGCGTCATTCCAGCTCCTGTCGATAAGGCCCGACGCTTATATTGGCGCCGTCCCTGTAGCCCTCAGCTTCCATGCCACGAAGAGCTTTGGTGTGGGGGAAGGCGGATGTGTCGTCTGGTCCGATCCCGAATCCGAGCGGCGGCTCTGCGAAGCCCTGAACTTCGGGTTTTATGGTTCGCGGCTCAGCGTCGCCTCCAGTTCAAACGGCAAGATGAGCGAGTACCACGCGGCCGTCGGCCTCGCGGAACTCGACAACTGGCCCGTCAAACTCGAACGTTTCCTCCGTGTCGTCCGCCTCTATCGCGGAGCAGCAAACGTCGGGGGTCTAGGCCCCTATCTTCTTCTTTATCCGCGCACGGATTTTATTTACCCGCTATTTTTGTTCGCGAGCGCGGTGGAGAGTCGCCGCATGCAGGACGCCCTTGCCGGGCAGCGCATCGGGTTCAGGTTTTGGTATGGCTCAGGCATGCAGTCACACCCACATTACCGCAGCAGCCCCCATGACAACCTCAGTGTCTGCTCAGCCCTGGCGAACCGGCTGATTGGGCTGCCAATGGCTCCAGACCTGACGAGCCAACAAGTAGAAATAATATGTCGGACCATTGCGGACACGCGGACTGCAAGACGTCCATTGCGCCTCGGAGAGCCCCCGCCTCCCGAGAACACAAGCACGACTGCCGGTCGCGCAGCCGATTTCGGCCTGACCGTGGAAGAGGGTAAAGCCCCTGCAGTGCCAGCAACTTCCGGTGAGTCTGACTCGGGTTGCGGATTCTTTCCGGCCGCCCGATCAGGCGGAATTGAGAAGTCAATCCAACTGCGTCGCTCGGTTCAGAATCCAGCCTATATCGCGATCCGCGTAAAATAGCGGGTGCAGTCGCTCCTCGCTCCCGTGCAATAAAATCCAGGAACTTTGATGCAATCTTGGAAAGAATTCTGGACCGAATACCCAGCTTCTATCGGTGAGCAGGAATTTCTTGTTCAGGTTGGTCACACGGTCAATGGAAAGCCCTACTCGAGACCGCAATTTGAGGCGATGATCGCCAGCGTCCGCGATGCGTTGGAGCTTGGATCCGACGATGTCTTGATCGATATCTGTTGCGGAAATGGCGTGATGACGGTGGAATTGGCCAAGCACTGCCAGAGCGCGCTCGGAGTCGATTTTTCTGTTCCACTTATCACTGTCGCGCGAAAGTTCAACGCAAGAGACAATATCGGCTACCGGGTGATGAACGCCCTCGAACTGGACGGTCTTCCAGCGCTGGCGAAAGGCCCCTTCAGCCGCGTACTGATGTATGCTGCACTCCAGCATTTCCAGCCACATGATCTCAAGCGCCTGCTCACTGGCTTCCTGAAGCACACGGGCGCGGATCGCATCGTTGTTCTCGGCGGCGTGCTTGATGTGGAACGAAAGCTCCGTTTCCTCGACACTCCGGAGAAGCTTCAGATGTATGAGCGCTATCAGATGGAAGGTCGAGACCGGTTGGGAACATGGTGGCAAAAGGACTCAGTCTGCGATGTCTGCAATGAGTTGGGTCTCAGATGTGAAATAGATGATTACAGCGCCGGCCGACCGGGCGGCCACTACCGCTTCGACGCAAAGATTTCCTGAGGAGGCGGAATGCCAATATCCGGCTATCTTGATCCTGCCTATGCAACATCAATGGCCGCGGACGGAAAGCTGGCGTCGCTCGAGAAATCCGGCGGCGTCCTTGTTGTCCGGCGGATTCCCGGAATCGAACTCGAAGATGCAATGGCCCCCTATCCGTTTCTAGTGTGTCACGACTGGCGCGGGCTGAAAGACGACATCGCCAAACTAAATGGTTCCCTCGTCAGTGTCACGGCTATCACTGACCCAATGGCGGACGTCGATGAAGGCTTGCTGCGGGAGAGCTTCAGTCATTTGGTTCGCCGCTACAAGGCACATTTTGTCATCAATCTAACAACGCCAATGGAAAGGTTCATCGATCCCCACCATCGCGGCTGCGCCCGCCGCGCGCTGCGGAAAATCGCTGTCGAGCTATGCGAAAATCCTCTCGATCACATCGCAGAGTGGCTCGATCTTTATGGCAATCTGGTCCGCCGTCATGACATCCGTGGCCCGGCCCGAATGACCGAGCAGACGTTCCGCCTACAATTACAAATGCCGGGTCTTTCCATGTTTAGGGCGCGCTGCAACGGCGCAACGATCGGAATGATTCTGTGCATGGTGCAGGGCGATAGCGCCTATTTCCATCTCGGCGCCTACAACGAAGCCGGATATCGCGGCAAGGCATCCTACGCGCTTGTCTGGTCGATCATCCAGTATTTTGCCGAGGCGGGAATCAAAACATTGAATATCGGAGCCGGTGCAGGCGCCTTCGGCGACGGGCGGGACGGGTTGACGGCCTTCAAGCGGGGCTGGGCCAGCGGTACGAGGATAACGTATCTTTGCGGAAGGATTATCGATCCCCTGAACTACTCGCGACTGTCCGCCATCGCATCCCATACGGGTTCAAGTTATTTTCCAGCCTATCGCAGCGGAGCATTCAGTTGATGTTGGTAATTGGGTAGGCGAAAGGAAGGAGCTTGCATCACTGTTGGTCGAGAATTCTGAAAACCACCAAACCCAAGCGCATCAATCTGCGAGCACTCCGCCGCCCTAGCTGGAGCATATTTCTGAGTATGCGAGGGAGACATTCGTGAGTGAATGCCAAGTCAAGACCTACGACGCCTACGGTCGTTCAACGTTCATCTACGACAGTTATATTCCGCGCGCGGATTATGAAAAGGGATCGAGGCGCCTTACGTCGCTTATCCAGAAACACAATCCAGGCGCGCGCAGCCTGCTCGATGTTGGCTGCGGCTCGGGCAAGTATCTGGACAACTTGCAGCACACCTACCACTGCGAAGGCCTCGACCTCTCCGAGGGGTTTCTGGAAATCGCCAAGAAGCGCTGCCCCCATATCCCCATCCACAAGGGCGACATGACTGATTTCGATCTCGGACGGAGTTTCGATGCGATCTCTTGCCTTTTCCTAGCCATTGGCTACGTGCGGACGGTGGAAAACATGGAGCAGGCGGTGGCGAGCATGGCGCGTCATCTTAACAGCGGTGGTGTCCTTTTCATCGAGCCCTGGGTCTATCCTGAGAATTTTTGGGTAGGCAAACTCTCCTCGGAATATGTTGAAGAGCCTGAACGCAAGATCTCTCGCATGTTCATTACGCGCGTGGAGAACAGGGTATCAGTTTATGACATCCACTATCTCGTCGGCACGCCGCAGGGCATTGAGTATTTCATCGAGCGCGAGGAACTCGGCCTTTTTACTCACGAGGAGTACCTTGGCGCCTTCGAAAAGGCGGGGTTGAAGGCGTTCTACGACAAGGATGCCGGATTGTTCGATGCTCACAACATCGGCATGTATTGGGGTAAAAAGGAAATTTGAGGCGGTTCAATTGATCTGGGCTCTGCAATGCAGCTCGCGCGGTCAAACAGATACGAATAGGCTCGCCTGCCAACATCGCAATTGCTTCTAAAGGCGAGGTCGAAGTCCGGGGATAATGAGCAACCAGAAATTTGAGTTTCTGATGTGCGGCAACCACACCGATGCGTTCCTGTCGCAAGCCGCCATCTACCGCCTTATGCTGGATTCTCTTGGGAGAGACTATGCAGAGGCGAGACTGGTCCTGTGTGTGGGCGGACCCGAGCGCATGCCGTTACCCGCGCGTTGGCAAAAGCCCTTCGAGCGCATCGAGGTGTTTTGGGCGGACGCGGACGAGTACCGGTTGCATGGCGATCTCGCGCAAAGCGACTTGATCTACCGGGTCATGAAGCCTTCGGCGGACATCTCGATCATTTGCGATGCGGACACGCTGCTGTTGCAGCCATTCCCAGAAGATTTCGTCAGCGCGATGATCCGCTCGCCTGCCCTTTCCGGCTGCATCGCCCATTATCCGCCGCCCATGAATGACTTCCGCACTCCGGCGCCGACGCCCGTTCGGAGCGCACGCGAACTCTGGGACATACTCGGAGGGAAGATACTCGGCCGCAGGATTGATCTTCCGTTTTCCTATACACTGCGCGAAGAGCCGGAGCCTTGCCCCTTCTACATCAATCTCGGCTTCTTTGCGAGCACACCTGCTCTTTTCCGGGAATTCTATCGAGAGCACAAGGCACTTGTTCCTCTGGTAAGGCAGATTTTGGACAACGATTTTTACGAACAGATTGCGTTGACGTTCGGCATCGAAAGGGCGGGCCTTCCAGTTCGCACGTTGCCAATTCGGTTCAATTTCCCGAACGATCCGATCGCCGAGGCCCTGTACCCCCAAGATACCGCGGATATCGTGAACATCCATTACCTTCGGACTAATCTTTTCAACCGGCACAGCATCTTCGCTGCGGAAGATGAATTCAATAGGTTCATGGCTATGCCGCTCGAAAGTTCGAACGCCGTCTTTAGGGATGCTATACGTAACCTTTCCGGCGGCACATACCCCTTTTCGCCTTAATATCTTGATATTGTGACGATACCGAACAAAGTGCTTGGGCGCAGCGTGCTGGGGCCGCGGTCGGCAGGCGCAATTGGACATTCATAACCAACACAGTATGCAGGGCGGTGGTAGAACCATCAGTGACGCGCTGGCGTTTGGGGCGGTGCGGGCGGCGTAAAACCCGTCCTGTCCGCCCAATGAAAGGGAAGTCGTCGCAGTCCGGGTCGCCCTTCCAATCATCGCCGACGCTCTTTGGGGCATCGCATTACGCCCGAAAGCGCCGACCGGACGCGATCCACGATGAACGTGCTCCGATAATTGGCGCGGAGTTGCTCGCGTTTGGCTGCCGGGTGAAGGATGGGGACGTCATCCCCGCCGACCGGACCATGATTGATAACCAGCTCGCCAATCCCATCGCTGGCCGCAAAACTTTCCAACCACTTCATCGCCGTTCAAGCTGCCGACGGAAATCTCCGCAAAATGCCTAAGATGGGGGCGCCGTCCGCCTTCTACCCGAATGTCCCGGCTGTTCCGGTTAGTGAAAATCGGAACCAAGCTGAGGGCACCAAATACTGCCGCGTCCMGTACTTCGGCTGGGCACTCACCGGATGAGCGGCAACAGTGTTGCGGCTGCAATGACCACGACGATTGCCGTTCTTATTAGAACTCCGTGACAGTGGGTCATCGTCTCGTCGGATGATCTAGACTGCGCATTCATGGGCAACTCCCTCACTCGGCGCGGTAGGCTTGCGCGAATGCAGCGGTACGACAAGCGGAAACGCGGAGTTCAGGAGGGATCAATCGAATTCCGTGGCTCAAACGGCACACTCGGAGAAGTCGCGCAAGCGATATGGAAATCTTCGCATTGAGCTGCCACGCGAGTGGAGCGGCCCCTACGAGGTGCGTGCAAAAAGACATCAGCTAGCATCGAACGTGACGGTGACGCAGTTTCGAGCACGCTTGTTGACCGTTTAATTATCTCGGCTCGACGCCATCCGTACAGCCATGCCATCTTACGCAGCGATATTGGGGGGTGGGATGACGAATGAGGAAATATGGGCAAAGGCCATCGGAAATGGTCTGTACGTTGCCCTGCTTGAGTCGATGGTCGAGCACGCGAGATTGCATCAGGGCTCCCCGGAAGACGGCGTCACCCACGCTAGGAGGGCGGCTTCTAGAGGTGCTGCCAGCCTTTCTGCAGAGGGAGCTGCTACGACCGGAGCCAAGATCGACACAAGCTCCGACCTCTTCGCTCGCATCGATCGGTTACTCGATCACATTGAGGCGGACGCTCGCGCTCGGCTGGGCCTTCCAGGCCGTAAGAATCCGACGCATTGAGGGACGATAATGGATATCGAACCGCACGAATTCGGGAAGCAGTATAGCCCTATCGTAGCCTGCAGTGCAGCCTTTGCGTGTCTTTGAGACACTGCCTCGCAACGAAGAGGGGCGCCTGGTCACGAACGATCTATTTGACCTTGGGGGAAGATGTTACATCGTTCGTAGCGGCAGCGGTTGATGTCAGTGACGGCGCCTCCCCCGTCGGCAGATGAGGAAACATCACCTCCCGTTGACCGGCAGAAAGTAATGGCAAGGCAGCCAACCCCTAGGCTTGGCGCTGCGAGGCCTCCGATGCCGGCTGCGCACTGCAACCGGGCGGCATCGACAACGTGCGACGCGGTCGAGTGATGAGATCGCGCATCCTCCGATCTATCGTCTTGAGCAGCCGCGCGTGAAATCGCGGAAAATCCCTGAGCGACATGGGCTCCGAGTGGCGTGCCTCGGCGAGTGCGACACCGTTGCCGACGATGCGCTGGCGGGCTACGCCGAGATCGAGCCCTCGGATCGCGGCCCCTCGGTTTAACCGGCTCGTGTCCCTTGGCGCTACCGCCCCTACGACGTCGTCGCCGTTGCCGGCGGCTTGCGGTATTGGGTACGATCCGCCTCCGTGCGCGATATCGGGCGTAACGCTCTCATTCACCCCAACGAAATGAGCCATTGCGCACTCCCGAGACTGCGAGGGCGTAAGCCTCCTCGAACCAGCCAATGCGTTGTTCATGGAGAGCGAGGCGTGGGGGCGGATCGTCGATAGCTGCCTGCTCCTGCAAGCGTTCGCATGCGGCATTATCTTCCGCCAGCACCCGCCGCGTGAAAAAATCGAAGATGCGGTCGACCGTTGGCCATGCGAGCGCGCGCGCGGCCCGGCGCCAGACCTGCGTGGATGCAGGTTGCGGGATCCGGAACGAGCACGAGATCAACTTCGATCGATCATGCGCTAAGGGCAATATCTGAAGTACGACGGCGTACCAGTAGCCTTCGCGGAGATAGTGCGTAGCGTGGACGAAGCTCACCACGAGCCCTGGGAATATCTGGAGTATTCGGTAACGCTCCGGAACGAACTCCCCATTCTCACATTGGCGCACCATATCAGGAAGCGATTTTGGGTTGCCGCCGCGGAAATAGACACTATGCGGTCCTATCCGGTCATAGTGCGCCTCGTCGCCGGGAATGTAGCCGTCCTTTCCGAAGGTCGATGGATGGATTGCAACAATGTGATAATCATCGAGCGAAATCTCATGAATATACCGCCAGTGGGCGTTCACCTCGTACTCTATTCGGCTAGCCTCCTTCTGCATAAAGGTGGAGGTATGCTTGAGAATGGCAAACGCTGGCCCGAGCCAAGTCTCGAGGCTAGGTCCTTCGGGATCGGCAAAGCGCCCGAAAATCATTCCGCCCACCTGAGCCAGTTCGACGCGTTTCAGCCGCGCATTGAGTTCGCGAGGCGGCTTGCCGAACATGTCGGGACAATTGGGAATGCCGAGTGCAAGCCCGTCCTGATTGTAACGCCAATGGTGAAACCCGCAAACCAGCGGTCCATTGCCCTTGTCGTGTTGCCGCAGCGGATAGCCGCGATGCGCGCATTTGTTCTCGAAGGCGACGATGCTTCGGTCGAATCTCTGCACGACGATGGAGCGCCCGCCAAGAATTGTGCGAAACCAGTCATTGGCAGCAGGAATTTGATGCTCGAAGCCAAGGAACGTCCAGCATGTCGCCAGAGCTTCCCGCTCGGCGGCAAAGGCCTCGGCAGAGACGCGCGCTGCATTAAGCCGCGTCCGCATCTCGGGAGGAATCACGTCGTTTAGGGGAAGCTGAATATTCATGGCCGAATCGATGATGGCGCGCCATCCGCTTCGCGACAAGCTAGGCGAAAGCAACGCAGCTTGCACGTCGCATATGTTGCGCCTTCGCGAACAGATCGTAATGGTGTGGCAGGCCCATCTGAACTGCAACCGGGAGCGAACAGCCTGACCACTCCAACTCGAAGGCCGTTCTTATTCGGTGCTTGGGCGGCCTTAGCATGCTTTGCGGCTCCCGTTGCGGCCGCGCCAGAATCGCTTCGCTTCATGCATGGAACGTGGCAGGGAGAAGGATATGTCATCGTTTTGGACATGGATCGCCTGCTCGCCAACCTGGACCCAGGCAGACCTTTTCAGCGGGACGCCCTGATCATTAGAAACATCACTGACGGTATGGTGGTTTTCTCAACGGGAGGCAGGCAGTTTATTGGCCTGTTCGACGATAATACACTGGCGCTGAGCGGGGACGGTCTCACTGGTACGATCAGGCTGGAACGCGTTACCMGTCCTTAGATCAGATTCAGTGTCGCTCCATCCAGCGCTGGCGCCACAACGCGCTAGCCTATCGGGACGTGCCATTACCTAAACTGCCACTTCGCGCGGATGTTCACGTCGGTGCTCTCTTTGGCTTGGACCTCGGCTAGAGCCGCGTCGGCAGCTTCTGGCAAACACCGCCTTCCCTCGGTCGCCGCAGAGCTTATCTCTCAGGTTTGGCGCCACTTCTCGGCAGCGTCCGAAACAGATCGGTCGAACTCCATCTCGTACCCCGCCTGCAGGAAATTACGTTGGCTCTCATCATAGTAGTCCAGCTCCAATTCGAACCAAGTCCGTTTGCAGAACTCAGCCCGAGCCGGGATTGCAGAACGCGCGGTCGCGGGCTGATCTCGCAATACCCKACGAGAAGCAGCAGGTAATCACTAGTCAGCCGCGCAAGCTCCACTTCCAGGTAGTCGATGAGAGATTCCAGACCCCGCGCCGACTGCGGGTCATGACCATCGAGAAACTGCCGGACGAAAAGCGTGCGCCCCTGGGCAACCTCGCCAATCATCCGCCGGTAGAGCGCTTCGTATTTATTCCCGAGCCGTTCCGAGATTTCTGCGATCGAGAGGGCCAATCCATCCTCGCCATGGGCGAACTCGTGTAAATGGACGGTACGAGCATAATGCGAGTAGACGCCCGCTCGCCCGCCATAGTCGGGTAGCTTGTGTATTTGCGCAGCCTCGAAGAGCGATGAGGTGCCTCCTGACAATATCCGCGGCAACGCATCCAGAGGCGTAATCCACCAGTCGAAAGGGTAGGCCCGTTCGGTCGTCCCGATGCGACGGAGCTGATAGGCGACCTCACAGCGGCCACCAAGGCTGATCATGCGATCGACATGAATGCGCTGACGCGTGAACGATAACGCAGCCCGCAGCGTTTGCTTGGCTTCGCACAAGATCACCCCGCCCTCCCCCAGCCAGCGGGCTGGCAGCGTGGTTCGATCCAACCTCCCAGCTCCTCTGTTCCCCCACCAGAATCTCGAACACCCCGGCAATCACGAGATATCCACATCCTGACGCCGAATCATGCAATTGAATAGATCAGGTTTCTCCGGCCTTCTGGAACCCAAATAGGACCGGACTTCAAAGCAAGGGCGTGAATGGTCATCGTCGCCGGCGTAAAGTCGTGGGCGAAGACCTGTCGTGGCACACTTTCCTTTCCGACAGAAAGGCTCGTCTCTTCCGCATTCGGTGCCCGGAGTTGTTGCTCAGACCATGGCCGGCGGCTAAGCAGAGCCCTCACGAAGAGGATGCGGCGATGAATTGGGTGGTCCGGGCTGCTGAAAGGATTTTGGGCGTCCCGGCTCCTGCCTCACAAAAGACCGCCCCAATCGCGCCCGTTATTCCAAGATGGGATCAACTCAGCTCAACGATCGCAGCCATCAACGAGCGACTAACCGGCCAGCCCGATCTGCATCCGGCGACCAGAGTGCTTTGCGAGCAAGGGCCGATCGAAACTTGCCTGGTCTTGGCAGACAACAGCCGGCTGGCGAACGCACTGCAGGACGTAGGTACGAATTTGACCATCCACTCCAGCAACCAGTTGGACTGGAGCCGCGAAACAACGCCAATCGGGAAGCCTTTGGCGTTGGCCGATCGGCAGATCGATGGGTGCCCCCCCGCATTCGATGCGGCCTTCATAGAGATCGATGCCGCAACGTCACGCGACTGGGAACAATTCTTTAAAAAGGTCCGACAGAATCTCACCCCACAAGGACGCTTGTGGCTACATTTTGCGCCGAGCCAAGGCGACGCCGAAGTTTGTTGCCCTCACCAACAGGTTCTCATAGAGCGGTTGCTTCGAGAGGTGCCTGCCCGCTGGCGATTGACGGAAGGATGTAAACCTTTCGATCAAACTACTCGGCTGGCAAGCCTTGGCGTGCGGCCGTATGCTGAAGCAGCCTTGCGCGCGTATTTCCAAATCGACGCAACGACGACCTATGGGGGTGCCTTGCTCGGCCCGCTTTTTGCCCATGGCTGCATCGATCCCGCAATCAATGATGACGACGAGGGGCGTCTGCTGGTTGCCGCCCTTTATCGGACCGAGCAAGACCTCATCGAAAGCGGAGAGTTGCTCTGCGACAATGTGATTTATCTTTGCCGGCCTCGCCCCCCGGACGCTGGACATGTCACTCGCTTGTTCGAGCAGCATGCGGGGCCGGCCCCGGAGGCCGCGCTCGCTGGCATGGCCGGTTCGCTCGAACCATGGCTCGAATTCAATCTGACGAGCGCACTCACTAGCGCGCGCGCCGCGGATTATGCTGCTCCCTTTCCGCCCGCTGAATTGATGTACCGGACAACAGGACTGCAGAAGAACCGGGATTTCGCGCAGCATGGCGCGGACATCATCTCTGCACTGTCGGGAGCAAGCCCATACCCGCTCAATACCTTCGGCACCGTGCTTGATTTCGGAGTGGGGGTTGGGCGGGTCGCGCGCTACTTTAAGGGATTTGCGGGCCGGTATATCGGCCTGGACATCGACCCCGACAATCTGAGGTGGATAGCTGAAACAATGCCTTGGGTCGACGCGGTCCGCAGCAAGCCAAATGCAGCGATTCCGATCGGATCCGGCTTGGTCGACGCAGCAATCAGCATTTCGGTCTTCACGCATATCGATGAAGCCACTACAGCTTTTTACATCGACGAACTGCATCGGCTCCTGCGCCCCGACGGCATCGCCCTCCTGACCCTGCATGGCGAAAGAGCCCTGCAACGCGGGCTAGACGATACGACCGTTGCACGCTTAATGGGAATCGAAGCCGGACGTCTTGAACAGGCGAAAGCGACACTTGAACAAACAGGGTTCGATTTCATCGAACAATACACGCATCTCACCCAGGATAATTACTGCTACGGGACAACATTCATATCGCGACGTAAAGCCGAAAAATTGTTTAGTCGGCGTTTCACGGTTCTGAATTTTGTACCCGGGGCCATTCATTCTTTTCAGGATCTCATTGTCCTAAAGCGCGCCTGACAGCGAGCAGAAACGATCAAGGAAAGCGCGCGCATGCTCGGCCTATTCTATAAGCCGCAGCCGATTATTGAAGAGATCGGGGCCGGTTATTTCATTCCCGCTCATCCTGAGCCTCGTAAAGCGCCGCTCAACATTTTAGGGGTAGCCCTCGGCGCTCGGCACAGCCTGATTGGCGACTGGATGCCTCACCACTATCGGGCCTCTGTGGACAGCTTTCGGATTCTGAAGCGCCAAATCGTGATTGTGAACGAGCCTGACGCGATCAAACACGTAATGGCGACCCGGAACGACATCTACGAGCGCAAGAGCCCCCAGATGCGGCGCGCCCTCGAATGTCTACTCGGCGACGGTCTGTTCATTAGCGATGGAGCGACCTGGCAGCGACGCCGTCCGCTGGTCGCCGACATCATTCACAAGAACCGGCTGCCTAGCTTTGCACCGACAATGGAAAACGCAGCGCTCGAAATGGTCGAGCGCTGGTCGTCCCTGAAGCCAGCCGAACCGATCGACATGCTGGCGGAGATGGCCAGCCTTACTGCCGAGATCATCGCACGCACCGTTTTCGGGCGAGATCTCGGAACCAAGGCGGCGCGCGAGGTTATCGCCGGCTTCACCGAGTATCAGCGGCACGTCGACAGCTTTAATCTCGGCTATTTTCTGGGAGCCGACGAAGGTAGGCCGGTGCGTCGTTCGCGCGGCCTGAAGCGCGGCGCAGCCCGGGTTCAGCGCGTCATCGAAGATGTCGTAGAGCAGCATATCGCCGGTGCGGGCGACGAGGGGTCGATGATCCAGCTCCTTGTCCGACGCCAGGCCAAGAACCCATCCGCTGGCCTCGATGTCCAAGCCCTGCGCAATGAGGCAGCGACCATCTTTATGGCGGGCCACGAAACAACCGCATCGTTGCTGACATGGAGCTGGTACTGCCTGGCTCACTCACCCTGGGCAGAGCAAGCGTTGCATTCGGAATTGCAGCGGGTCCTGGGCGACCGTCCGCCCCGGGTCGAGGATGTTCCGCAGTTGCATTACACGCGCGCCGTCATCGAGGAGACCTTGCGGCTCTACCCGCCGGTCCCAATACTCTCGCGACAAGCAAGCCAGGAAGATCGCATCGGCACGCTTCAGGTCGAGAAGGGCGCACTCGTGCTGGTTATTCCCTGGCTGCTGCACCGGGCCGTCGAACTCTGGGACGAACCCAATCACTTCCGGCCGGAGCGCTTTCTGGAATCGCCCCGCCCGCGTCCCTATAGCTATGTCCCGTTCGCGGTCGGTCCGCGGATTTGCGCTGGGCTCGCTTTCGGCCTTACGGAATCGATTCTTTGCCTGGCGACGCTTGCGCAACGATTCCGGGTGCGGCTCACGCCGGGCACCAGGGTCGAACCCGTCTGCCGCCTTACGCTGCGTCCGAAGTCAGGTTTACCGGTGACAGTTGAGCGGCGGTGATGGATCCCCTGCTCGAAAATCCGCCGAAGCACACGCTCGGGTCGCGCCTGCAGGACTGGGTGCATTTCGCCCTCTACTATCTGCTGCGGCGGGCGCCGATCGACATGATCTCGGACCTCGGCAGCCGGTTCGTGCGCTGGAGCGTGCCGCGCAATCGGCCCTGGATCATCGAAGGCGCCCGCAACAATCTTCGACGCCTGCGCCCCGATCTCGATGAGGCGGCTATCGAAACGGCGATCCAGCGCTTCCTCGACAATGTAGGGCGATTAATGGCGGAGTTCGTGGTCCTACACCGCCTCTATGGTGCAGGCCGCATTATGATCAGCGAGCGTTGCGCCTCTTTCGTTAAGACCGCGAAGGAGCAGGCGACAGTCGCGATTGTTCTACACACCGGAAATTGGGAGGTATGCGGAGCGGCACTTCACCAGCATCGGATTCCCCTCTCAACATTTGCCATACCTCCCGAGACGTGGGCCCAACGGGTCATCGCATCAAAGGCACGGAAGGCGCTCGGAATCCGCATTCTCTACCCCGACACTCGCGGCTTAAGGGACGCACGTAGAGAGCTGCGACAGGGTCGCATCGTTTCAATATTCTGCGACGAGGCACGCGGCGGGTTTACAGTGGGGCCTTTCTTCGGCCGCCGGCCACATCGGGAGGGCAATTTGGGTGTCGCCGCCTGGCTTGCTCGGGACATCGACGCCCGTCTCATCGTGTTTCACTGCCGTCGGCTCGACAAAAGCAGATTCTTCCTCGATGCGACCGATTTCTTTCAGCTGCCGCAGGACAGTGGCGATCCGCGCACGAGAGCGGTTCGCGACGCCGCCTTCTTGAACGGTGTCATCGAGCCGATCGTTCTCGCCAATCTCGATCAGTGGTATTTTCTCGACAACACGATCGACTAGGCTCAGGACTTATTTTTGCTGAGCGCGCCAGTTGGCGCTGATCGAGGCATATTTTCCGCTGTCTCATGGCGTGCCGCGTGTCGACGACCAGCGGGTGGTGAGCGGGATCGTCTACGTCATCCGCAACGGCCTGCAGTGGAAGGACGCGCCCAAGGGATACGGTCCCCACAAGACGCGTCTCACAACCGCTTCATCCGCTGAAGCCGGCTCGGCGTCTTCGACCGGATCTTCACCGGGCAAGGGCCCAAGCCCGAGCGCATGATCGATGTGACACATCTCAAGGCCCATCGCACGGCGGCAGGCCTGCTAAAACGTATGGCCCGCCCCGTCTGCAAGCGGTTTCTACGATCTGGCAAAGGCAGTCTGCGTCAACGTATCCGGTCTCAGGACAGAGCCCTGGCCAAGATGGAGATCCGCGCGTTCCGGGCCTCATAAAAGGGACGGCATCGAGTGCCATTTTGAGCATTAAGCTTGCGGAACACCGATCGACTGTCAGGCCATCTCGCTTCCACCTCCCGCAAACTTCCTACTGCCCGCGGCGCCGGGTGCACGCTACGAGCTGATCTCCGTCTAGGCCGTAGCCGGCCGCGACGCGGCGAAGTCGGACTAGCCTAGCCAAACGCGATGCATCCGTGGAGCAATGGCAGGAATTCATCGAACACCTCCGCGATGAGTACCAGAAGGGGACTAGCCGCCGCGCGCGAAGCGCCAGGTCCGATGCGCTTCTTCCTGAGCGCATCGCGTTTCGCGATGAAGAATGCCGGATCGGACGCCAAATCGATGGCCTTCTCGTAGAGCGACATCGCTATGGCAAAGCGGGCCCGCCGGGCACAGCGATCGGCGAGATTCGCCAGCCAGAAGGCCGAGCTTGCGCGATGCGGACGCAGGGCCGCGGCGATGTCCGGCGTCCGGCGGTCCTGAAGGAAGTCGAGCACCAGCGGGCCAAGCAGGCCCGTGCCATTGAGGCACCGGCTCACGGGGTGACCGGCTCCAGGGGCGATCGCGATTGTGGCGTTGGGGAAGGCCGGCATGACCTCCGCCCGCATGTACAGGGCATCCAGCTGGAGCCGGGGGTCAAAGACGATGAAGACAGGCTGTCGGGATTTGGGAACGTCCGCCAGATCGCATTGGGTGGCGATGACATGTTTCCGGTATTCCCGCCCCCCGAGCTGCGGATAGCGCGGATGGATCGAGCACAGGGGGCTCAGGGCGAGAATCGAGGCATCGATGGAGCCGCCGAAATACAGCGCGGCAAAGGCGCCCATGCTGATGCCATAGCAGACGACGTCACGATAATGCGCCGCGATTCCGGAAACGGCACCGGCGAAATCCTCGACCTTCAGGTCCTGATACCAGCTCTCCGAACGCTTCTGAACGATGACAAGGTCGTACCCTGCCTTCAGCAAGAATTGCTCTCCGAACCCCGCCTTCGACGGATAGTTCATCAGTATTTCGGCGAAGGTGACGACCAGCGTATCGCTCTTGCGCCCAGGATTGCGAATGTGCTGGATGATCGTCTGGCCATTATCCAGAAGCGTCACGCGATCCGATGTTGGCAGATGAGCGAGAGACTGGGAAATCTGCATGCGACTTGATCTCGGCGAGTGAGTTGCGGAAAATATCCACGAGTTGGACGAGATCGAATTATAGATTACGAACTCATGACCATGCAAACAGTAAGTGATGAGGCATCAGATAATTGAGTTATTGTCTCGGATCGAGTGTATTGTGTCTTTAATTTCGAAACAAAGATTTTGATTTATGCTGTGACGAAATACCTTTCTTCTGGAGCGGATTTAAGGGTTCCCTTACGCGCTTTTCTGCCGGAAAGGCGCAGCTGCTCGCTGCCCTGCCGCCAGCCAAACCCTCATCGCCGACCGCGGCTATGATAGCGCCACGTTCCGCCGGGCGCTCAGTGCCTGGCATCGAGCCCTGCATTGCGTCGAGCAGAAGCCGCAAAATCCCTTCCCTACGACAAGGCGCTCTATCGCCAGCGCCACAAGGTCGAGAACCTCTTCGCCAAGCTCAAAGACTGGCGACGCATCGCAACACCCTACGACCGATGCGCCCACACATTCTTCTCAGCCATCTGTATCGCCGCAGCCGTCGTCTTCTGGCTCTGATCAACAAGTCCTGAGCCTGGCCGCACGCGAGCCGGCGTCCAAATGTGCGCGGCGGCGCCTCAAAGCCTCATCCCCAAGGCCCGGGCGGAGGCAAAGCGCGGCGGCGGATCGACGAAGGCGCCCGGTTCATTGACCTGATCGGAGAGAACCCGCCGCGCGATCTCCCGAGCCGCCACATCACGGCCCTCGGTCCCGTAGAATGATCCGCGCGACTGAATGGTGGCGGCAAGGACCCTGATGAGGTCATCGACCAGAGCGCGGTCAACCGCTTCAGGTGCTGTCCATATCTGACCAAGCTCGCCCTGATGAGTCAGGCCAGGCATGTCGTAAACCGCCATCCCAAATGTCTTCACTGGCCGTCCCGCACGCAACGCATGAAGCCCGACCGTCGAATTGACGACGAGCACGCAACCTGCTCCGGCCATCAGGGCATCGAGATTCCCTCCGTCGACAAAATGAACGCGGTTCGCAGCACTATGGCGAGCCGCGATGGCGCGCACTTCGGCGCCCCAATCGATCATCCCGACATCCATTGGGTGCAGTTTCACGATCAACCGCATCGCAGACGGTGCCTCGCGCACAAGCGACGCGATCACCTTCTCCAGTACCTCACGCTGATCGGTGAACGGCGAATTGGCGCGTATCTGCCAGTCGTTCTGCAGTTGCAGCGCGTAAAGCGCATAGGGCCAGGCGCGCGCTTCAGCCTCGGCCAAGACCCGCTCAGCGTCGTCACGCGCGCGACTACGGCGCCAGCTTCGAAGAAACGAACTGAAATACTCCGGCAACGGCGCATAAAAGCGGTCAGGATCGTAGCGCGGATAGCAGAGCCAATCGAAGGTGTTCAGCAGATTGAAGGCGACCTCGTTGAAGGCCTCGACAGCGAACGGATGCGCATGGCGCCGCGTCGGGTCGACGGCCGGCAGTGTCACTGCGAGGGATCGGATTAGATCTGGATCTGCCGGGAAGTGCGAATGGACGCCCATCCCACCGCGCTCAAGCGTGATCCAGCCCGGTCGCAGATAGCCGAACTCGACAGCGTAGGTCCTGACGCCCAGATGTTGAGCGACCTCTGCAGCACGCGCATGATAGGGCATACGGTCGCCGTAATAGAGGATGTCGGTTACGCGGTGCCCTTCGATCAGGCGTGACAGGTATTCCGGCCAACACTCGCGTGCCGCGCGAAAGGCAAACGCCGGGCGCCGTCCCCAATAGACGTGGTCGCCCGCGCAGAAATTCACCTTCAGAACCGTCGCGCCGGCCTGACCAAAACGATCGCCGAGCTGCCGCCAGAAGCCTGAGGGCGGCCCCTGCAGCATGAGGACCGTGCGGTTGATCGCGCCCATTTTCAAACCGTCGACAAGTGGCCTGGCGATCAGCCCGGTGCTGCCGACGCGATCAGGCGCGGCAGCGCATCCATTCCGAAATTCTCGCCGATGAGCCGATCGAGTTCTTCACGCGTCGCGACAAGCGCAGCGTCGATCTGCTCGGCACTGTGCTCGCTAGACACAAAGAAGCGCAGGCGCGCTGTGCGTTCGGGCACGCCGGGCGGCAAGACCGGGAAGGCATTGATTCCGCGATCGAGCAGGCGCTGTGCGAGCTTTACGGTCCGCAGCGTATCGCCGACGATGATCGGCGTGATGGCAAAACCCCAGCTGGCTCCGGTATCGAGCCCCAGCGCCTGAGCACCAGTCAGGAAATGCCGGCCATTGGCCTTGAGCCGCGCAACGCGCTCGGGCTCCGCGAGCATGAGCCGCAGGGCGGTGGTCGCCGCCACCGCCGCCGGAACCGGCATGCCGACGCTATAGACGAAACCGGGCGCGATGCATTTGAGCAGGTCGACTAGAACCCGCTTGCCAGCGACATACCCGCCGCAACTGACCATGCTCTTGGAGAGGGTGCCGAGCCAAATGTCGACCGACTCTGGCGCGACACCGGCATGCTCGAAGATTCCCTTGCCGGTCTCGCCAAGAACTCCGAGCCCATGCGCGTCGTCGACGAGCAACCAGCAGCCATAACGCTGCTTGATCTCGACCAGGCGAGCGAGATCCGGGCCGTCGCCGTCCATCGAGAACAGCCCTTCCGTCGCGATCATCACGCGCCGGAAGCGCGCGCGCTCGGTCCTGAGCATGCTCTCCAACGCATCGAGATCGTTATGGGCGAAGACCCGGCGGGATGCGCCCGAAGCGAGGCCCCCCACGACGATACAATTATGGATCAGGCCATCATGAAGCAGGAGGTCGCCGTGATCGAGCAGGGCCGCGATAGTCGATACAGCCGTCGCGTGGCCGCTGACGAAGGCAATCGCATCCTCGACGCCGTAAAGATGAGCGAGCTCGGCCTCAAGTTCGCGATGGGCTTCGCGCTCACCCGCCGTGATCCGGCTGGCCGAGACGCTCGTGCCCCAGCGTGCCACGGCCTCCTGCACCGCGGTAGTGATACGCTCGTCGCCGTTGAGCCCAAGATAATCGTAGGAAGCGAAGTTGATGATGGCACGGCGATCGATTTGCGTCACCGCGCCGGCGCGCTCCTCATGCACGCGATAATAGGGATTGTGCAGGCCGAGCTGATCGCCGACCGCACGCTGCATCACCAATTGCTGATAGGCCGGCAAAGTTTCGAACGAAACGTCATAGTCAGGAGGAACGCTTACTGGCCGGCGGGCAGGCTGCGGCGCAGCCGATCTCGCCCCAAGCGATGCGCGCGATAGATCGATGATCGATGAGACTTCCGCTCTGGAGAGGGGTCCCGGCTTCGTCCCACTCATAGCACCCCGTCCTTTGCCCGCACAGGCAGTTGCATCCCCTCGGCGACGGCTGTGATCTCGGTGAGGTTTGAACCATCGGCGCCATGAGCCGCAGCCATTTCTCCAGCCAGGCGCACCGTCTCGTCGGTGTCCTCGGCGTCCCCGAGAATACCGGCCAGGATCTTCTCCGCGACGTGAACTGCCGTTCTGTCTCCGAGCGACATCAGGGGGAGCTCGATGCCGATCCGCTTCTCGACGCCAAGACGCAGTTCGAGCGCCATCAGCGAATCCATGCCAATCTCGGCGAGCGGGCGTCGTGCGTCGATGCTCGCCACGTCGATGCGCAGAATACGGCCGATCTCGCCCTTGGTGACACCCAGCACGATTTCCAGCGCCTCGATCGCGTCCTTGCCCGCGACGAGCGCGCGCAGGTCGAGGGTATCACCCTGCTCAACGCCATCACTGGATTGGCGCATTGCCGCAAAGGCTGGCGTTGTCAGGACAGCGAGGCTATTGGCGACCGAACTCCGGCCCATGGCACTGTAGATTTGGACGGGCTCGACGGAATCGCCCTGTGCCAGCAGGCGCCCGAGATGGCTCAGAGCGTCCTTCACCGAAACGCCAGTCACGCCAGTGGTTCGCGCCAATCGCTCGCCAAGCTGACGGTCACGCGCGATGACGCCCGCGTCGGAGATCGCACCCCAGCCGACGGCCAGCGCCGGAACACCCCGGGCCCGTCGCTTGCGCATGACGCCTTCCATGAAGGCATTGGCGAGAACATAGGCGCCCTGCCCCGGATTGCCGATCAGCGTCGTTGCCGACGAGTACACCACAAAGCACTGCAGGGGGTCGTCCCGGGTTTCGTCGTCGAGCGCCATCACCCCATTGACCTTCGGCGCGACGACCGCATCGAGGGCCTCCGGTGTGAGACCTTCGAGCAACCCATCCTCCAGCACCATCGCGGTATGGACGATGCCTCTGATCGCGCCAAAGTTCTCGCGTACCCGCGCGATCAGCGACCCTACCGAGGATGCATCGGTGGCGTCAGCCTGCTCCACGCTGATCCGATCCGCGTAGGCGGCCCAACGGTCTGCTGCAGCGGGGTCGATGATCCCGCGGCGCGAGGCGACGACAACCCGCGTCGCTCCTCGATCCGCCAACCAGAAGGCGGTCTCCAGGCCGAAGCCTCCCGTGCCCCCGAGCACGATGAATGGGCCCGGCCGCGGAACGAAGGACTGCATCACGTCGGGATCGCGTGCCCTCATTGCCGGCCGGACCACGATCTTKCCGACATGCCCAGAGCGCTGCATGAGCCGCATAGCGTCGGAGACGTGCTCTCCGTCGAAAACCCGATAGGGCAAAGGCCTCAATTCGCCGTCCTCGAAGCGGTCGGCCAGATCGCCAAGCATTCGGCGGACCAGCGCGGGATCATGGGCTAGCAGTTCGTCGAGATCGACGCCGAAATAGCTCAGATTGCGAACGAAGGGGCGAAGTTCGAGCGCGGTGTTTTCGAGATAGTCTCGCTTGCCTAACTCGATGAAGCGCCCAAACGGGCGCAGCAGACGAAGAGTTGCCCGCATGGCCTCGCCGGCGAGCGAATTGAGTGCGACGTCGATGCCGCCATGGTTCAATCGAATCTGCTCGGCGAAATCGAGGCTGCGCGAATCATAGGCAGCCTCCGCGCCGAGGGCGAGGGCGAGCTGCCGGCGCTCCTCGCTGCCGGCGGTTGCGATCACCCGCGCTCCGATCGAGCGTGCAATCTGCATCGCCGCCAGGCCGACGCCACCGACCGCCCCGTGGATCAGTACGACTTCACCAGCCCTCAGGCGCGCGACCTCCATGAGTGCGAACCGGGCKGTCGCGAACGCCACTGGTATGGTCGTAGCGGCCTCTAGCGACAGCGAGCCGGGAACCTTGCAGAAGCTCTCGGCACGAGAAGTTATATGCGAGGCGAACGCCGCGGCCGCAAAACCCATGACCCGGTCGCCGACCGCAAGCTCCGTCACGCCGGGACCGATTCGGGTCACCCGCCCGGCGCATTCGAAACCGAGCACCCCTGAGCTCATACCTCCGGCCAAGAGGTTCTCGTCGAGCAACCCCATGCCGACCATGACATCTCGGAAATTGAGCCCGACGGCTTCAACCTCGACTTCGATTTCGCCCTCGGCGGGCTCACGCCGATTGCTCCATTCCCACTCGAACTTCTCGAAGCCGGCCCCAGGCTCGGCCTTCAGCAGACTACGCTGCCCGCTCGTTCCAGCGTGCCGGGTCACTGAGGCGCCGCCAATTCGAGGAGCCAGGAAGCCCTGATCAGTAATCAGAAGTTCCCGCTCATTTCCGGCACCGGCGATCGCGGACAGCAGATGCTCCGCAGCTGTTTCGGCGGGCAGGGACGAGGCGATGCTGACGAGCCGGATATCGATCTCCGGGAACTCGTTCACCGCGACACGGCCAAAACTCCAGATTGCATCGGAAGCGGGGTTGGCGACGCCTCCCAGGCCGAAGGCGTCGCGCGTGACGATCCAGAGCGGGCCCTGCTCGTTGTTCCGCGCAAAGACCTGCAGMCGCTCGGTGAGGCGCAGAGCCCTGGCTTGTAGTTCGACACCTTCTCTTTCATCGGCGGGCAGGTCGATCCAGACGGGGCCGCCCTCCCCTGAGCCAGAGGCAAGCGCAGCGGCAAGCGAAGATGCGTCTCGCGCGCTGCCAGAGATGATAAGCTGCGGACGAGTCCCGACAGCCTTATATGGCGGCGTCCGCCGCACGGCCTCGACCAGGGTGCTCCMGGCGACGCTGACAAGCTCGGCCTGCACCACGAAACCTAGCGGCTTCAACGCGGCAGTGATCTCTTCGGCCGTGGCTGAGACAGACGTCGTCAACCAGGGATCGGATTGCGCTTCGAGCCAGCCCTGCCCCAGGCCCAGGACCAGGTCGAGGGCATCGTCCTGAGGCAGCGCCGCCACAACGGCCGGCGCGGCCGGTGCCAGCAAGGGAAGCAAGCGTTCAAGCGAGGTGGCGCTCGGAAGCCTGCCACTCGGAAGGGCAATGACGGCATCGATCACCGCTAGCGTGCCGCTCGCCTCCCGGTCCTCCGACGAAAGGTCGAGATGTCTGGCAAGATCGATGCGCCGGCGAGTTCCCGCCGGCGCATCGCCTGCCGTCAGGAGCAGAATCTCCCCACGCGCGGCCATCGCCTCAAGACGCTCGTAAAGCGCATGGGCCGAGGGCTCGATCAGAGCAATGCGCGGATGCCGCGGTGCCGAAGCGGCGATTATCGCGCGAACGCGGTCCTCGATCGCGTCCACCGTCTGGCTGAGGAAGGATGCAGACTGCCAGAACAGCGCAGCGGCATCGGCCAACAACTCACCCTTTCCAGCGCGCAGCCGATCGGACAAGCGCGTGGCCACGGAATTGGCGCACAGCAGTTCTGCTTGTGCCTCCGGGAACCGTTCGGCGAGCGTCGCAATCAGCGGAGCGGGAGGCGGGAACGGACTTTCCGCGACGATCGTCCAGACTCCGTCCCGCTCCGTCGCGAGTTCCGCCGATTCCAGCAAGCGGAGCGCAACGCCGAGCAGTGCGGCAGAATCCGGATGAACCAGACCGTGCTCGATTGCCGCTCCCGGTTCGAAAGGCCTGCCGTCCGCGAGCTTCAGCAAAACGGCGTGCGCAGCCGAAATCACTGCGGCTCGGGTGACGAGCCAGGCCGGCGGCGCCTCGGCGTCGCGTTGTCCACTGGCAGATGAAAGGGCGGGGAGCGCAGCCCGATCAATGGCGTGCAACGGCTCGAAGCGCGTTTGGAAAATCCGGCTTTCATGATCCGTCCGCCCCAGGATGGCGGCACGCAGATAGACACCCTCGAAGTCGCACACCACTCCGCCGGCTCCATCGAGAAGCCAGCCACGCAGGTTCTGCGAACGCGGTGTTTCCTTGACAACTTCGATGAGCGCCCGGGCGATCCGCGCACCCGGCTGCCAGCAATTCAGTCGCTGGATCCGCACGGGCAGGAAAGCTTTGGTCTCGCCGGCCTTTTGCGTCAACCCGACGAAGAGACCATGAAACGCGGCATCCAGCGCCGAGGGATCGATGAGATGCCGATCCTGGAACTGCCCGAGAGGTGGCGGCTCGATGGAGAGTTCGGCATCCAGCCAAGAACCGCTGCGCCGGAGTGCCCGGACCCGCTGGAAGGAGGGCCCATATTGCAGCCCGGCCCGTTCGGAGGCGCGATAGACATCCTGGCGCGTGTGGGTCGTAATGTTGGCCTCGTCGAGCCCATTCGAGGGGTCATCGGCTTGGCCCTGTGCCGGCGCCACACGACCGGCCGCATTGAACGTCCAGTCATCCGCGAAACGCGCCCTGCTCCAGACTTCGACGCGAGACAGCGAGCGTTCAAAGCGAACCGAAATCTCGCGCATCCCGCCCTCGGGGATGATCATGGGGCGGAAGATATCGACATCGTTCAGTTCGATCGGCAGGTCGCCATAAACCTCCCGCCCCACCGCCAGAGCCATTTCCACTAGCGCGGCACCAGGCACGACGATCTCGCCACCGACACGGTGATCGGCCAGATAGGGAACGAGCTCGGCATCGAGCAGCATCCGCCATTCAGGCGATTCATCCACTAGGCGCGTGCCGATCAGCGGGTGATGCTTGCCGCCATCGATCCGGCCGAAGGCCTCAATGCCTTCCTTGGTTTTCGGCAGCACGCAAAGTTGGCGTTGCCAAGGGTAATGCGGCAACGGCACCCGGATGTTCGGATTCGAGCCAACGAGCTTGTCGTGGATGGGGAGCGCGCCCCGCGCAAGTAGCGTAGAAACCAGGGCCAGAACCGGATCGCGTTCGCCCTCGCCGTCCTTCTCGTTCAGGCTGCCTATGGCCGCCGCAGCCGATCCGAGGCTGCGACACGTATCGGCAACGGCGCCAAGCAGAATCGGGCGTGGCGAAATCTCGAGGAAGAGCGTGACACCGTTCTCGGCTGCGAAAGCGGTCGCATCCTTGAAAAGGACCTTCTGCCTGACGTTGCTCCACCAATAGGCAATGTCGAGCCGCCCCCCCTCAATCGGGCCCCCCGTGACCGAAGAGATGAAGGGGATACGGGTTTTGTGGAGCGCGATACTGCTCAGGCCCTTGAGCAAGCCTTCTCGCACCGGCTCAAGCAGCGCCGAGTGGAAGGGATAGTCGAGGTCGAGCTTCAGCGTCGCAATGCGGCGCCGACGCGCCTCTATCGCCAGCGCCTTGAGCGCGAGTTCGTCGCCGCTCACAGTCACCGAACTGGGACTGTTTACCGCAGCGATCTCGAGATCGCGATCGACCGCCTCGACCAGATCGCGCGCCGTCGCCTCATCGGCCGAGATGGCCATCATGCCGCCGAGGCCGCGCACGCTTTCCTGATGCTGGCTGCGCTCGATGACGAGACGCACCGCGGCTTCACGGGTCAGCGCGCCGCTGGCCTCGGCTGCGGCGACCTCGCCAACGCTGTGTCCAAGGACGAAATCGGCCTGCAACCCATAGAGCTTCAGGACGGCGAACAAGGCCGACTGGATTGCATAGACAAGAGGCTGCGCCACACTGGTGCTCGCAAGCTGCTCCTTGATGTCGTCAGCGTGCAGAGCCTCGATCAATGACCATCCGGCCAGCGGCTGGAAGATCCGATCGACGGCCTGGAGTTCGCGCGCGAAATCAGCATTGCTGCGATAGGCGGCCACACCCATTCCCGGCCATTGGCAGCCATTGCCGGGGAAAACCAGGGCAAGCTGTGTCGCCGGCGCAGCTACGGCGATCTTAACTCTCGGATCATCGTCGCTCGCCACGACACGCGAGAGCGCGGAGAGAGCCTCTTCGCGCGTAGACAGTGGCATCACGAGCCGATGCGTCAGCAGATCGCGCTGCCGGGCGCTGGCGCGGGCAACGAGATCGAATTCGGATGCATCGTCCAACAGGGCCGCGTGATAGGCCGAAGCGACCGCCGACAAGGCGTCCCGTGTGTGCGCGCTGAGAACGAGCACTTCGGCACGCGAAGCTGGCGCGGCAGAGACTTCGCCCCGCTCTTCAGCCGTAGGAGCCCGCAGGATGGCATGCGCATTTGTGCCGCCGAAGCCATAATTGCAGATGCCCGCGATCGCCACATCGCCGTTTGCTTCGGGGAGGACGAGATCATGCGCGGCCGGCCGGAGATTGAGCTCCGCGAAGGGAACATGCGGGCTAGGCTCGTCAAGATGGAGCGTCCGCGGATAGATTCCCTGTTCGAGCGACAGCACTACTTTGGCCAAGGCGGCCGCTCCGGACGCCGATTCGAGATGGCCGATATTTGACTTCACCGAACCGATCGTCAGCGGCTCACGCCGCCCGACACCGAGTGCCTGGCCAATGGCACGCGCCTCGATCGGATCCCCGACGGGCGTTCCGGTGCCGTGGGCCTCGACAAAGGCCAGCCGGTCGGGCGGTACGCCTGAACGCGCATACACCTCCCTCAGGAGTGATGCTTGACCGTCGACCGAAGGCAGCGAGACTCCGACTGTCCGCCCGTCCGAATTCACGCCAGTCGCGACTACGACGGAGCGGACACGATCTCCCGACCGTCGCGCGACGTCCAGGCGACGCAGGACGAGCGCAGCCCCGCCTTCCGACCGGACGTACCCATCCGCTTTGGCTGAGAACGGCCTGCTTCGACCAGTTGGCGAGAGCATGCGAGCGCGCGAGAAGCCAATGAATGGGATGGGCGACAGCAGCATGTTGACGCCGGCGACGACGGCCGTGTCGATGATGCCCGCATCAATCGCCTGAATCGCCTTGTCGAGAGCAACAATCGAGGATGAGCATGCCGTGTCGACGGTCATGCTCGGCCCCTTCCAGTCGAAGGTGTAGGAAATGCGGTTGGACGCAATCGCCAGCGAAATGCCAGTAATGAAATGGCTCTCCATCACTGCCTGATCGATCGACGCAGCACCTTGGTAATCGACGTTCGAGGCGCCGACATAGACACCGATCTTTTCGCCCGCGACACTCGAGGGCGGGATGCCGGCATCCTCTAGGGCTTCCCATACGAGCTCGAGCAGGAGGCGCTGCTGCGGATCGATCTGCGCGGCTTCGCGCGGAGAGATTCCAAAAGCGAGAGGATCAAACGCGAGCGGGTCGTCCAGATAGCCGCCCGCGAAACTGTAGCTGTATCCGAGCGCAGCCGGATTGGGATGCAGAAATCGCTCAACCGACCAACGACCAACGGGCCCGTCCTGGACGGTGCACCTGCCGTCAATTAGGATTTGCCAGAATTCGTTTAGATCACGCGCACCCGGCAAGCGCGATGCCAAACCAATAATCGCCGAAGGCATGATTGAAATGTATTCCCCGAACCCGCTTGAATCGCCGGTGCGTATTGAAACGCTCCGTAGCCCCTCAGCCTTACCTCAGCGACACGTCAAGAAGACTTCGAGTTTATTTTCTTTTACGACGATCGCCTGCAGACCGGCTTTTCAGCTCATGCCTTATCAAGCGCACCTGACGCAAACGAAAAAATGACGCAAGTAAGCTGTGAAAGCTGCAAAGTGCCCGAATTGACCACCCCGGCCCCACGAAAAAGCGCCCGCGCGATGCAGCATCAATGATAGCCTTGGCAACATCTTGAGCCGCCCAAACCCCGCCTCCGGACGTTATTTTTCGGGTAATCTCCGGTTTACTGTGGGTTTCCATTTCGAGTTGTGGCGTGAGGGTATCGGGAGGACAGGCGACCGTTACCGATACACCACACTCCGCAAGTTCAACGCGAAGGACCTCGGCCAGAGCCCGAACCGCGAATTTGGAAGGAGCGTAGGCGGAGTAGCCGTAGATGCCCAAGAAGGCTGCACCGGAGGAAACAAGAACGATTCGCCCCCTCCTCGCGGCTGCCATTGCTGGCGCGGCCGCCCTGACCACATGAACCGATCCGAGATAGTTGGTTCTGAGTTGAGAAGTATGATCCTCAAGCGGTTGTTCGAGGAACAATCCAGGCTTGGCGATCCCCGCGCTACAAATTACCCAATCCGGCGCGCCGTAAGACTCGATCAGTTGCTCGATCGCCCGCTGACACGCTTCATGGTCGCCGACATCGACCGATATCGTAACGACAACTGCCTTCGGACGCCGCGATAGCAGTTCAGCCTGGGCCACGGCCAGCCGATCCGCATCGCGCGCCAGCAAGGCCACAGGATGGCCGATATCAATCAGCCGAGCCGCGCAGGCCTTGCCGATTCCACTCGATCCGCCAGTCACGATTGCTAGACCAAGTGCCGGCCCGCACACACGCTTTCCTTCCAACCAGACCTACAATCTATGGAGCCTCTGGACCACCATGTCTTCCTCGATTAAGAGGAAATTGGGGGAGAAGTCTCAGAGTTGTGAGGTTTAGCGCTCTCTTTTTTGTTGCTCAACGGCGGAATGATCATTGTGTTCGGCAGCCTTCCGGACGTTATTGGATTTCAATATCCGGAAATTCGCCCGATACACCCTCGATCCGGCTGCGCAACGCGAATCGTTGTGTTGGTATCTGGCCCGAATCCGACTTTCGACTACTATATTAAACCGCGCTTGGGCGACCGCCCGTCCCTCGTCATTGATATGTCTGACCCCTCTGCGCTCAACGAGCCGTTATTTCCGGGCGACTACGTGCTGGCCTGCCGGTATCTAACCTGGCGCTGGGCCCGTCGCTTGGCTTCAACTCCGGGATTATCGGGCATCGGCTTGATGTTTGATGACGATTATGTCGCGTTTCTTGCCGATTCGACTGTGCCCCTGGCCTATCGGTTCGACGTGGCGAGACGAATCGTTGTCCCCTTGCGCATGCTCGCGCGAAAGTTGACGGACATCTTTGTATCCACTCCCCTACTCCAAGAGCGCTACATCAATGCGCGAGCCACGATCTTGCGACCGGCGCCGTCCGAAATTGACCTATCAGCCGAGCCGAGAAGGGAGGCGAGCGCGCTTCGCATCGCTTTCCACGCTCAGCTAAGCCATTTGGCCGACCACCGGCTTGCGGCGCAAATTGCCTCCGAACTTGCGGCCCAACAGCCTGGTCTCTTGATCGACGTGATCGGTCCCGCCCGGGCCCAGCGTTGGTGGCGCGAAATTCCAGGCGTCCAGTTCCGCAAAGAAGTTGATTGGCCGACCTATCGGCACGTCTCGGGAGAAAGTCGTACCGACATCCTGATCGCGCCGATGTTGGACACCCCGCTCAATCAGGCGCGCTCGCCGACCAAGGCGATCGATGCCGTTCGCATGGGGGCGGCCGCAATCTTTCCAGCCCTCGAGCCCTATCGAGAACTTAGGGGAGCCGCATCCCTCGTGTCGGGTGGCGTTGCAGAGTGGGTTGCCGCAATTCGAGCCATGCTGAACGACCCTGAGGCGCGCCACGCCAATGCTTCAGCGACAAAGCAACTCGTTTCGGGCTGGAAGGATCAGGTTCGCCCTGTGCTCGTGGCCTKAGCGATGCGAAGGCGGCTAACTATTGCCATTTGCGTGCACGGCTACTTTCCCGAGCAGTTTTTCGGAACCGCAGTTTATGTGAGGCAGTTCGCGCAGGCCCTTCATCAGCTCGGCCACCGGCCCGTCATCGTGACCGTCCGGATCAACCCCGATCCGCACGGGGCGGCTTTGGCGCCGGTCGAGTGGCTCGACGGAATCGAGATTCGCAGGATCCTCAGGCCACCTGTTCGCGGGTCGCGTGATACCTACGACGACCCGCGGATGATTGGCGCTCTGGAAGAGACATTCCGCTCGATTGCACCGGATGCCATCCATGTCGCCCATTTTCTCGGTCTGACGGCCGCGCTTTACTCGGCGGCCCGAACACTGGACCTCCCGGTTTTCGCGACCCTGACCGACTTTCACGGCTTTTGCCACCGTGGGACCTTGTTGAACTCGTGGGAATACGCCTGCAGAGGTCCGAGCCCCAGCCGGTCAAATTGCGTGTCGTGCGGCTTACGCGATCACGCCGAGGAAAATCCCCGCTCACTGGGGCTGGCCTATCTCGCATCCTGGTTCGCGCGTTCGACCAGCGCGATCGTACTTCCTCGCTTGCTACCCCTTCTGCCCAAGCAGGCCGCAGACGATATTCGCGCTGTGATCGAACGCCCGGACGTCCTGCGCGAAAGGCTGTCACCCCTGCGCGCAGCCTTGGCACCGACGCAGTATCTTCGGGATGCCTACCGGCGCAACGGATTCTCGCTTCCCATCGAGATCTGTCCCTTCGGGATCGAAGCCGACCGCACCCCGAAGCCAAACCGTCCAAAGGGGCCATTGCGCGTTGGCTTCATTGGCCAGATAGGCAAACACAAAGGTTGCCATGTGCTGGTCGATGCGACCCGTTTTCTCGATCCCAGGCGCTTCCTGATTGAGATCTGGGGCGACATGACCCGACACCCTCTGTATGCCAGCAAATTACTGCAATCATCATCCGGGCGCCCGGTCCTCTTCCGCGGTGGTCTTCCGATTGAAGCGCTCGACGTGGCGCTGCGCAGTCTGGATGTGCTGGTCATGCCGTCCATATGGGCCGAGAACGCGCCCCTGACCCTCTTGCAGTCATTAGCCTGCCATACCCCCTGTATCATCTCCAACCAACCAGGCATGACTGAGATCGTCGCCGACGGGGTCAATGGGGTCGTCGTATCAACGGGGAGCAGCAGGGCGCTTGCCGCTGCGCTCACAAAACTGGAACGCGATCGAGATGAACTCGAGCGCCTAACGCAATGTACATCGTACGAACGGGACACCATTCATATGGCGCTCGATGTTCTCAATGTGTATTCGCGACACGGAATTCAATTCTGACGACAAGCAAGAAGCAAGTGTGATGCTTCCGCCACAACCCCACGTATTCGTGGGCTGAACCCATTGTTCATGGGTTCTCTGTGATAAGGATGCGGCGTCGAGAAACGAGCCTAACGGTACCGCAGCGTGAATTGTCGATTGTCTTGCCTTTTTGCGCTCTCGTTTCTGGTTGCGGGCTGCGACACTCTACCGGGTGCCGGCCCGCTCCGCTCGGAGATCAACGAGCAATCCCAACAGCCCGAGAACGGACAGTTCGTCCTTGCGGACATCAACGACGCGGTGCTGGCTTCCCTCTCCAAGCGCCGCGAGCCGACCTTCGGCGGCCGGTTTGGAGATTATCGTCCGGCCAGCCGTTACACGATTGGTGTCGGTGACGCGATCGTGGTCACGATATGGGAAGCGGGTTCGGGTGGTTTGTTTTCCGCACCGATGCTTAACGGCGTCAATGTGGGATCGCGTTCGACCGTGGTCCCCGAGCAACAAGTTGGACAAGACGGTTCGATCACTATTCCCTATGCGGGACGAGTTTCGGTCCGCGGCCTCACCACCGATCAGGTCGAGAAGCTCATCGTCGAGAAGCTCACCGGTAGCGCGATCCAGCCTCAGGCGCTCGTCAGCATTTCGCGCTCGCTCAGCAACGCGGCAACCGTGCTCGGCGAAGTGACGAGGGGGGCGCGTATGCCCCTGTCGCCGCGTGGCGACAGGGTGCTTGACGTGATTGCGGCTGCCGGGGGAGCCAGTTCGCCAGTCCATGAAACCTTTATCGGGCTGAGCCGGGGCAATCACACAGTGGTCATGCCAATGCAGACCCTGCTCGCCCGGCCAGAGGAAAACGTCTATGTCCGCGCGCAGGACACGGTCACCGTCATCCGGCGTCCGCAGACTTTCACAGCATTCGGCGCGACAGGCCGCAACAGTATCGTTCCGTTCGAGGCGGTGGGCATCACACTCGAGGAAGCCGTCGCCAAGGCAGGCGGACTTCAGGATCAAAGGGCCGACCCTAAGGGCGTGTACTTGCTCCGGTTTGAGGACGCCCCTCTGGCCCGCGAGATTGCTCCCGCTGGGTCGGTCATTCCGTTGGGAAACCGAGTGCCCGTCATTTACCGCCTCGACATGCGTCAAGCCTCGTCAATCTTCGTGGCGCGTCAATTCCAGATCCGCGACAAGGACGCACTCTACGTTGCGAATGCTCCGGCCGCCGACCTCCTAAAGCTGTTCCAGCTGGTCGGCACCCTGACCGCGCCGGTCATTCAAGGTGTAGGCGTAGCCGCAGTCGTCAAGTAGCCTCGGAGAGGGTTGGCCTTTAGGTGGTTGTTCCGCGCGCGCGACGCGCGAAAGATATGGCGCAGATCAAAGACAAGATTCGAAAATTCGCGTCGCTGGACCGCATCAATACCCCGGTCTCTGGGGCATTGGCGCGGATCGGCAACGTGCTGCCAGGTGCAGCGAGACGCACATCGCTAACTGCCCGCGCCGATCTGCACGCCCTCGCTGAGCCCACACCGAACGAGATTACATCACCTGCCGCCCTTATGGCGGTGCGCTCGCAGCCTCCGTGGGGACCGATCAGCTTCCTTGCTGCCGTAGTCATTCCCGCGATCGCCTGCTTTCTCTATCTCGCGCTCATCGCCGCACCGCAATATGTGTCGGAATCTCGTTTCGTCGTGCGCGGGAGCCTGGAGAAGCTCAGCATCGAATCCGTCGGGCAGGCGAGCGTTCTCTCCGCCCTAAACAATTCGCAGGAGGCGCATGTCGTTGCAGACTACATTCGCAGTCCACGGATCGTCATGGATCTGGCTGCATCCTATGATTTGGCGACCCTGTTTTCCCGCCCTCGCCTCGACCTAATCTGGCGCCTGGGCCAAGACGCTACGAGCGATCAGATAGCGCAGTATTGGCAGCGCATKGCGCAGGCCGAGGTGGATTCGACAACCGGGATCGTGACGGTGCGGATCCATGCCTTTACGCCGCAAGACGCGCTCGGTCTCAATCAGGCAGTGCTCAGGTTCAGCGAAGCACTGGTTTCAAGCTTCACGAGCAAGGTGCGCGCTGAGCAGCTCAAACAGGCGCAAGTCGATTCCGAAGCGGCGCACGCTGAGCTAAATGCTCTCTTGGCCACACTCGAGTTGGCGCGGGGCCGGGAAGCGACCCTGGACCCACTTAAGACCGCCACCGACCATGCCGATCTCGTTGGGAAAATGCGAGACGCCCGAGCCACTTTGATCGCAGCTCGCGCCACCGCTGCTGCGCGGCTGAAGACGGATTCGCCGACATTGATCCTCGCGGATGAGAACATCCGTTCCCTGGATGCCCAGATTGAGCTCCTACTTAAGGCGACGACGGAGCAGAAGCCAAACGCGGCCAGCGATGGTGATTTGCTGGCGGCTGCGTCCGTCTTCGACACGCTCCAAGCGCGCAGGGAGTTGGTAACCCGTCGTGTCTCGCGCGCCGAGACCGCGCTCACCCAGGCGCGGCTGAGCGCAGCCCGCCAGCAGGTTTACCTGGAGGTGTTCATGGCGCCCACCCTTGGCCAGAAGGAAGTCCATCCCAGGACCTTCCTGATGACGCTGCTCGTGACGCTGGCACTTGCCGCGATCTGGGGCATTGCCGCCCTCTATTTCGAGACGGTCCGCGAACGCACGCGCTGAGAATCATGAACGCGAGGCCGGCTCGGCCTTGGCCACCACCCAAGCCTCCCGCGCAACCGCATAGACTTCAAGATCGGTTGCCAGCATCTGCCTAGCGATATCGAGCTTCCCGAGTTGCACTGCGAGTTCGACGACGCGCTCTGCCGGCTCTGGAAGTGTCCATCGTGGCAACTGCGAATCCAGGGCCCCTTCCAGATGCAACGAGAAGCTCTMCATATCGGTACGAAAGCCGACCGCCGCAAACTCCGCCAACGTATCGAGCGCATCCGCCGCCGCCTGCGGGGCGGCACGGTCGTCGGGCGACAGGCAGGTCAGCAGCCGCGTCAGTGGATCGGTCAAGGGATGCCGCGCGCGCGTCGACAGGCGCATCAACCAACTTTCCAGCTGCCCGACCTCGGTCGACATATCCGGATCGATAGTCTCGACCAGGCCGAGCAAGCTCTCTTGAAGAACGCCTCTTAGAGCCTGCTTTGGCCGTGTTCCTGCCCATTTCAGGAGTAGGAGCTGCTCGGCGAGCTCTTCTAGCGGATCCCTCAGGACCATACAGGGCTTGAAGCCACGGTCCCGTAAGAGCGCATCGAAAACGCGAAAATGCACCCGCCCGGTTACATAGTTCGAAGCAGTGAATGGTAGCCCAAGGATCGACTTCGAAGTTTCCTCAGGCAGCGCTTCCAACTTGGTAAAGGCCATATGGAATAGTGGTTCCAAGGCCTCATTGAATACGGCATTGCGCAGCACCTGCGTTTCGAGCCTAAACAACTTGGCTTCGATTCCGGCGGTCGGCGGCCGACGGCGGTAGATTCGAACATTGGTGTCGGAGTCGTAGATTTCGATATCGTCAGCGACTTCCAACCCAGTGATATTGCGGCCGTCTAGGACGAACCCGCAGACGCCCGTCTCATGCAGCCCCTGCTCGCGCAGCAGGGGCCGAAGGATTTGCGCCTTGACGGTTGCGACTGTCTCGCCGTCAACCACAACCAGTACGGTCGGAGTCACCGACGGATTGTCGGGCATGATCCAGCCCTCGATGCGCGAACCTTGGTCGCTGTCGATGTTGAAGAGCATGAAGCGTCAATCGAGTTGGTCGAGCGCGATGGCTGTCGCCGTCATGGCGAAGAGCCAGACGATCGACGCCAGGGCGGCAACGAAGGCAATGGAGATCAGGACACGCGGCTCACGTGCCTCGCTCGGCAGGGTCGGTTCGAGATAGACCAGAATAAATGAGGCGCGGTGCTCGGCCTCGCGCCGCGCCCGATCGAAGACGCTGGTCGCAAGGTTCAGCATGACCTGGGCGAAGCGCCGCTCAAGCTCCACTTCCTCCAACGCCGCCACGGCGGCGAGGATTGTACTATCATGGGCATTACCCGTGAGGCGCTTGTTGGCCGCATCGATCTGCGGATCGAGGCCCCCAATCGTTGCCTCCAGCTCCGCGATACCCGGGGCTCTTTCGCCCGCCAAGCGCTTGAGCGTCTCGAGTTCAGTCTTGGTCTTGATGCGTTCGCGCAACAACCGCAGCAAGCTGGTCCCAGCCGCCTCCGCCTCTCGCGCCGGGTCGACGATCCTGGAACCTCGTCGCAGTTGCCTTAGCTGCAGGCCTGCCGCCTCATAGCGCGCCTCGGCCGCGGCAAGCTCGGTGCGCGCCAAGGCGAGCGTATCCTCGCGCTGGCGCATAGTCAGATCCGCAATCATCTCCTCACTGATCGCGAGCGCCCTACTGGCGATTGCCTGCGCATCCTCGGCCGAATAGGCGCGCACACGGAGCTGGATCACGTTCGACCGCCGATCGACTGCGGCTGAGACGAGCCGGCGCCAGTGGGCGAAAAGCTCCTCAGAGGATGCGTCTTCCGCGAGCCGCGAGAGTGGATCGATGCCCCGGCGCGAGAGCCGCTCGCGCAGCCAACCGTCCTTGTCGAGGCGCTGCGTCATCTCCGGACTCATTAGATAGCTGGCGACCACAAACGGGTCCTGCAGGTTGCTTGATCCCGCGCCAATGACGCCGCCGGCCAGTCCTCCGAGGCCACCCAGTCCTCCAGTCCCGCCTACTCCGCCAAGACCTGGGATGTTCGCCGAGACGCCGCCCGTCCCGGATTCGGAGCCCGTCAGGCCGATGTCGAGGTCCAGCGTTGGAGCCTCGACTGGGGTTCGCACAGCGAAGCGGCTTTCAGAAATGAAACGCGGCGACGCAGATGCGATGTAGTAGATGCACGCGAGAATGACGGGCAGCGCCACGACAGCGACTCCGAGCATCAGCGCGATGCGACCCAGGCTGAGTCGTCCAGAAGCACGCCGCAGGCAGCGGAAGTGTAGCGGCGCCTCCTGTGCATCGCGCACCGGGTAATACGGAATCCGGGCCCCCAAAGCGGCGTCGCTCATGATACCCTCACGCGGACCCCGTATTGGCCGAACATGGTGAGCAGATCATCGACCATGTCGCCGGGGGTTCTCTCGTATTGGGTATTAAGACTCATCCGATGCGCCAGCTCCGGTGCCTCGGCGAAGCGCCGCAATATCGTCGCCAAGGATGAGCGATCTCCTCGGCGAAAGGCAAATCCGTTCTCGCCCTCGCTGATGAATTCCGTCAGGCCAGCAACATCGGAGACCACGACGGGCGTATGCGTGGCCAGTGCCTGCAGCAGGATGAGCGGGCTGTTTTCATACCAGGTCGAGGGGATGACTACGACATCCAGCCCGGCCAGGACATGGGCGAGCTTCTCAACCGCAAAGGTTCCTTCGAAGCTCACGGGTAGTCCTTGAGCCCGCTGCCTGAGGTCTGCAGAATAGTTCGGATCCTGCTGTTCCGAACCATAAATCGAGAGGGTGAGATCCGATCCGCCTATCTCGCGCAGGGCATCAATCAGCAGATGTACGCCTTTATGCGCGCCCAGCTGCCCGATATAGCCCAGCCGCACGGGGCTGTTTGGCCTGGTCGGCTTCGCTTTACGATCGATATCGATGCCGAAATGGCTGAGCACTAGGTTCTCGAAGCCGTTTGCGAGATAGGCCTGCTGGAGAAAGCGGCTCGGAGCAAGCGCAGCGCGAAAGGTCCGGTAAGCGGCGACGAGCCGGTCCGGGCGCTGCTGGAGGTCGCGGATATCGCCCGCATCCGGCCCGGCGAGGCTCGGCCGCGCCGCCAGCGCCCGTGAGACGAGCGGGCGCAGCAGCGGCCCCTGAAACCAGCGCCGCGCCGGGCTCGCCGGAGGCGAATCCTTCATCAAGCAGGCGATGCAATTCGACCGCGTCGGCGATGGGCCGTTGCAGAGGCCTCCGTCGGCCGCCTCAAGCTTGTTGTTGAAGCAGAAGCCGAAGAAATCCGTAAAGGTCGCGAACATCGGCATTGAAAGCCGCTCGCAGACGCCGATCAGCGACGCCGTGTGATTGATCAGATGCGTGACGTGGACGACGTCCGGCGCAATTTCGCGCAAGAGAGCGGTATGAACCTCGGCCATATTCGGCTGGAGATAAGTTTCTGCGAGATTGCTGTGCGGTAAGACGTTTTTGTCGATCCGATACACCGGGATGTCGTCGATCCGGTATCGCTCGATCAGACTCGCCTGTCGGGCTTCGCCTGCGAAGGTCGCCGTGACGATGTGAGGCTCGTGGCCGAGCGCCAGCAAATGCTTCGCGATCTGCCGCGTATAGGCTTCCGTACCGAAAAAGTGCTCCGGGTAATAGCAATGTACGAAGAGCGCGATGCGCATGGGTTCAGTCGTCCGACAGTTCGCGAAGGAGCCGCCTCAACCCGTTTTGGAAAGATAAGCGAGGCGCCCAGCCCAGCTGCTCTCGTGCCTTGCTGATATCCAGCACGCAGGCCGGCACGTCGAAGGGCCGGGCTGGTTGATGCTCAACTGGCAGCGCGCGGCCGACTTCGGCCTCCAGTGCCGCAATCACATCGAGAAGGCAGTGGCCCTGTCCCGCGCCGATATTGATCGGCCCGTGAACCTCCCGCCTGTCTCCTGCCGCCAGAAGCGCGTCAACCACATCGTCGATATACACGAAATCCCGCACGGTCAGACCGTCGCCGAACAGGGTCAGGGTGCCACCCGACAAGGCGGCCCGAGCAAAATGCGTCACAGCCCCGAGCCCCTTCGCCGGGTCCTGACTTGCGCCATAGGGATTGCCAATGCGCAGCGTGATCGAATCCACGCCATGCGCGTTGCGATAGAGATCAAGATAGGCCTCGGCCGTCTGCTTGGCGATGCCATAGGCACTGATCGGCCCCTTCGGATGGTCCTCCTTGATCGGGAGGAGATCGGTTCGGCCGTAGATCGTGCCGCCGCTCGACGGGAAAATGACGCGCACTCCGCCGCGCGCGCGCGCGGCCTCCAGGAGGCGGAGCAGATTTCCGACATTTTGCGCGAGATCGGCCGACGGATCCGCAGCCGCACTGGCCGGAATGCTTGACCAGGCCATGTGGTAGACCGTCGTTACGCCATCAAGCAGGCTCGCCCAATCCTGGTGGCCGAAGAGATCCAGAACCTGCCAATCGATGGGTAGTTCTGCCGCGCCCACAGGCAATCGACGCGTAATGGCCCGCACCACGTCGCCGCGGGCCACCAATGAGCGACAGATTGCTTGTCCAAGAAAGCCGGCCGCGCCGGTCACAAGAATGCTCATCCGGCAACCTGGGCGGAGACGGCGAGCACCTCCCCATAGAGCGCATCATAAGCGTCGGTCATGGCTTTGATGCTGAAGGCCTGAGCGCGCCGGCGATTGACCGCCCCCAAACGTCTAAGCTTCGCCTCGTCGTCCAGGACCCTGGCGAGCAAGGCGCCCGTCTCAGCTGGACTGTTGCCCAGCATCTCGCTTGATTCGAGGATCTCGGGCAGAGCGCCAACATGGTTGCCGACGATCGCAAGTCCCATTGCCATGGCGAAGGGCACGACCTGGCCGAAGCTCTCCCGCGCGACGGGTGCCAGGAAGGCGCTGGCAGCACCATAAAGCTGAGGTAGATCGCGATAGGGCACATAGCCACGGAAGTCGAAATTCGCCCGCACGCCCGCGGCCTCGACCCGGCGCAGGAATACCGGGAGCAAGGGCCCTTCCCCGACCACGACGATGCGAGTGCGGGGCCGCAGACGCACCGCTTCGATCGCTGGATCAATCGCATCCGGATCAAGCTTATCGCGATCCAGCCTGTAGACCATGATCGCCGTGTCGCGGGCGTCGCGATCGTAAGCTTCTTCCGGGCGGAAACGGTCAAGATCAATGCCCGGATAGATCACGACGCCGCCTGCAATATCCGGCCCGAACTCAGAGCGGACATAGTCGGACACGAACACCGTCCGGCGGATCCGCCCGTCGATGAAGGGGCGCACAGGTGTATTGACATTCTGGACAACCGGGATTCCGGCAGCCAGCGCCGCTTCGAAGGCAGGAGCATACCATGGCTCATCAGTCGAGCCCCAGTAATGCACATGCACAAGGTCCGGCCTGGCTGCGGCGATCGCCGGTGCAAACCGGTGCGTGGGCTCATCCAATCCGATCCGCTGAATGTACATGCCATCATGCACGCCCCCAGGTGGCAGAGCAGCCGTCAGCACCACCATGTCGTAACGATGCCCAAGATGCTCGTGCAGGTCGACAACGAGCTGCGTCGAGCCGCCGACAAAGACGTTGGGAATGACGTGGAGGATGCGCGGGCGGCGACCGGATAGCGGCGCATGCCGCAATTTTACGGCGTAGCGCGGCGAACGTTCCTCAAGCAATACTTCCTTCAAGCCGCGCACAAAGCGGGAGCGCTCGGCTGCACGATCGAGCCGCAGCCGCCAGGGCGCTTCGGCGCCAGAGCGCTCGCAACGGTTGGCCGTGGTGCGTGCCATCTGTTTGAGATTGCGCAGGAAACTCAGGCTCTGCCGCGCATCGACAATGGCGGAGCCAAATTTGCGGGCAGTTCTCGCCACGGCTGCAGCCGATTGTAGGAGGGCGCCTGTTCGCGTCAGCTGAGCGATGGAATTCGACGGCTGAACACCGCTGGTCTTCTCGACAGCCCCCTCCAACGCATGCGCTCCTTCTTGGCGAGAGGTGTTCTACTGGAATGATCTTGCTACTGACAAGCTGGACGCGAGTGGCCTTCCCCAAAGGTTTCTGCTAACGGCGTGATCAAGAGGATTTCGATGGGCGTCGTGGAACCAACGTCTCGCATCAACGAGCCGCCGGTCATGAAGACGACCGATCGGAACCGGGATGTTGCTAAAGCTCAAGCTGCCCGGTTTGCTGTGGAACTGCAGCGCCGCGCGCGGCATGCGCGCACGCGTCGGCGGGGGCCATTGCTCAAGGCGCCGAACATGCGCGCCTTGGTGCCGAGACTGTCACTGGCGAGCCTCGCACGGCCCCTACCACTGAGCTTCATCATCGCGGTCGTCGTTCCGAGCCTGCTTGCACTCCTATATTTCGGGGTGCTTTCTTCCAACGTCTACGAGGCCGAAGCCCGCTTTGCCGTCCGCACAGGCGCGATATCGGGCGTCGATGCACTGACCAGCTTGGCCGGCATACCGTCGATCAATCAGGTTCAGGATTCGCTGATCGTCGCCAATTTCGTCACGAGCCGCGCGGCGGTGGAAGCCCTGGAGAGCCGGGTTGAGCTGCGCGCGCGCTATACAAAGTCAACGATCGACTGGGTGTCGCGCCTCGCGAATGATGCCCCGATCGAGGATCTCGTGAAATTCTGGCAACGCCAAGTCTCCGCGGCGATCGAATCCCCCTCCGGCATCATCACCGTTCGCGTCCGGGCCTTCAGCCAGGACGATGCCCGCCTGATCGCAGAGGCACTCGTACGCGAGAGTGAAGCGCTGGTGAACAGGTTGGGCGCGCAGGCGCGAACCGACCTCGTCTCCAATAGCGAGCGAGAACTCCAGGATGTCGAGCAGCGCTTGCGTGCGGCCCGCGAACGACTGAACCAGCTGCGTGTCTCGGAAGGCATCATCGATCCGCAGCTGACGGCGCAGGGCATCAACCTGCTGATCGGCGAGCTGCGCGCTGAGGCGGTCAAGCTAGAGCAGGAGATCACCGTCGCGCAACGCACCATCGGCAGCAACGCCCCCCAGCTCGCGCTAATGCGCACCCGCCTTGGCGCGATCAAGGAGCAGACCGACACGCTGCAGGACGAACTGACGCACCGGCGGGCGAAAGGCAGGGAGGCCATTTCGGGCATCATGACCCGCTTCGACCAGCTGGCGCTGGAGCGCCAGCTCCTGGAGCGGCACTACGCCACGGCCGCAACCTCACTCGAACAAGCACGCGCTGCCGCGGCACGCCAGCAGATGTATCTGGCAACCTTCATGCACCCGGTTCAGCCAGAGGATCCCGCCGGGCCCTATCGTAAGCTCTATTCCACCCTGATCGCGCTCGGACTGCTCGTGCTCTGGGCGATGGCGGCCTCCGCCTATTCGCGCTGGCGCGCGCGGACGTCCTGAGCGGGGTGCAGGATGATCGTCGTCGATCGGGTCAGCAAATATTACCGGGCCAATTGGCAACGAAAGGTCGTGCTCGACAAGGTCTCGATCTCCTTCGACACCAAGCGCAGCTACGGGCTTCTCGGCAAGAACGGAGCGGGCAAATCGACCTTCCTGCGCCTGATCGCCGGGACGGAGGCGCCGAATAGCGGCCGGATCCACCGCTATGTGCAGACTTCATGGCCGCTCGGTTTCGCCGGCGGTTTTCACCCGCTGATGACGGGGCGCGAAAACATCCGCTTCCTGGCCAGGGCCTATGGCGCGGATGTTCGTAGCGTCGTCGAGTTTGTCGATGACTTTTCCGAGCTCGGACGCGATCTCGACGTCTCCGTGAAAAACTATTCCTCCGGCATGATGTCCCGCCTCGCCTTCGCCGCCTCGATGGCAATCGAGTTCGACTTCTACCTCGTCGACGAGATCACCGCCGTCGGCGACAGCCGCTTCCAACTGCGCTGCCGTGAAGCTTTCGCGAAGCGCCGCGAGACATCCGGTATGATCATGGTCTCCCACTCGGTCGGCACGATCCGGGACTACTGCGACACCGGGATGCTACTGATGAAAGGCAAGCTACATATCTATGATGATCTCAACGAAGCGATTGAGGTTTATAAGAGAACACTGGAGTAGAGGCATCATTTGGCAGACAGGACCGGGCGCAAGAAGCGTTCGAGCGCCAAACCTATCAGCACATTTCCAATGATAACAGCATGTACATATACTAGGTTAGAGTAGTTGCTGAGGTAACTCGGATAGAACGCCACGCGTCCGAAATCAACAACGTGTGACAGCGGAAATATGACAAGAATTGCTTTCACCTGCTCAGGTAGAGCGTCGGGTATAAAAAAGACGCCTGATGTAACCCAATAAAGCGGAATAATGACAAACCCGATAATCAATACCGTCGGATTCAAAATTGAAAATAACCCAAATAGAAATCCAGTGCTGACTCCCAATGCATAAGACAAGAATAGAGCGTAAGTAACAAATGCATAATTCGACATAAAAAAATCTGGAACGGTCATGTATAATACAACATATACAATAAACACAATTAATACACCATTCAATAACTCTACAAAAGAACGAGCAATTAGAATATCATTCAATTTAACCACAGGGAACGCAGTCAAAGCGCGATTTTGTTCAAACGATTGCATTATCTTCTGATGCGTGTACGACCAGACAACAAACGGTACGATTGCGGTGGAGAGATAAAGGGTTACGTCAGTGCCGATTGGCGCACGCCGACCAAGAAATATATAGACAATAAGCACCAGACCAATATGAGCCAGCGGAATGAACATACCAACCAGGAAGCCAAAGTAGCTTGCCCCGGCGCGTGTCTTGATATCGCGCAGCATCAAAGCAGAAACCACACGCGCATGCTCAAGGACGGCCTCACGCCACCGGCGCTCGGAAACAGCGTTCAGATCAGCCATTCTTTGTCCATTTCTTCCACGCGCGGCTAACCACCTATGCTCAAACGAAAAGTAGATCTACCCCGCCCCTGCAAACTACGAAACGACTTCGATCCTCGGAAACCGATCTAATGAAGCGCGTGGCTGCTAACCTTGCGACACGAGTTGCGCGTATGATGGCAGCGATACGCTGTGCCCGGGTGGTACGCCTGATCAAGCGCAGTGGTGCCTTCGACGCCCCCTGGTATCAGGCAAACTATCCCGACTCTAGGGGTTGGGACCCGGTCAAGCACTACGTCGCCCACGGCGCCCAAAAAGGTTATCTGCCACATGCCTTGTTCGATCCGGATTGGTGGCGTGAGCACCGCGGTCGCAAACGCCATAAAAATATTCTCGTCGACTATCTGACGGCCCCTGAACGATGGGCGCTATCACCTTCCCCGTATCTCGTGGTGCGTCAATATTCTAACCCGGGAAAGTTGCCACGCTCAACGTCGCCACTCGGGTTCTATCGCATCAGTTCGGGCCAAGAAGGTCTCCATCTCTCACCGCTATTCGATGTAGAGTACTATCGGCGCAACAACCCGGATGTCGTCAGAGCCGGCTTCGATCCGCTGCTGCACTACGTAAGTAACGGTGGGCAAGAAGGGCGCTCCCCCTGTGTGAGCTTCGACACCTTCTGGTACCTTACCGTCAACCCAGACGTTCGAGCGCGAGGCGAGGAACCTCTTCGCCATTTTCTGATGCGCGGGTCGCGTCAAGGGAGAGCACCGCACCGCGCGATCGATTTCTTAACCCTCCGCACGAGTTTTGCGAGAGCCGATGCAGCGCGCGCACTGGAGTATTATCAAACCGAGGGGCGACGCTCCCTTGCAGCACGCTCTCACCCGCGGCTGCCTCCGCCAGGCGCCGTGGCTCCCCTCTTCGATGATTGGCCCTGGCGAAACGGTACGGCCGCTACCGCGAGCAAGCGGCTTCTGGTGTTGGTGGCTGGCCACGGCGATCCTCGATGTCATGAGAAACTGAAACAGGTTGTTGCATTCTCATGCGATCGCGAACCGTGGCTGGTTGCATTGGACGCTGCGGCGGCCGAGGCCCTGCAGGCCACCAAAGAACCTTGGCTCGATCTCAGCCATACCTCTTCGGAGACGCTTACTGCATTGCTCCGGGCCGCGGGCAGCGCGGGGCCCCACCTGGCGGTAACAACTGTCGCGCCGCCGGACCATGATGCCCACGCGAAGGTTGCCGAAGCAGGATTTCCGGCGTCTGGCCAAGCCCATCGTCGTCCACCGATCGCGAGTGGCGCTCCCGCGTTACCACGCGTATCGGCAGATATCAGCGTTGTCGTACCGTCCTATAATCACGCCGAATATCTTGACGCGCGCCTCGCCTCAATCCTCGCTCAGCGGCGCCCTCCCTGCGAGATTATCATCATTGACGATGCCTCGCAGGATGAAAGCCTCGCAATCGCCAGAGCCTTCGCCGAAAGTGCACCCCTGCCCATACGTGTGATCGCCCGTGACCGGAACAGCGGCAGCCCCTTCCGCGCCTGGGCTGAGGGTGCGCAGCTGGCCCGAGGCGAACTGCTGTGGATTGCCGAGAGCGACGACATCGCCCATCCGCGCCTGCTGGAGCGCCTGGCCCCCTTCCTGGAATGCGATTCACACACGGTGCTGGCCTATTGCCAAAGCGCAGTGATCGGCGCGCAGGGGGAGCGGCTAGCCGACGACCATCTATTCTATACCGACGAGATCGACCCTCGTCGCTGGGAAACACCCTATCATGTGCCTGGCGAGACGGAGATCGGGCAGGCGCTCGCGATCAAGAACACGATTCCCAACGTATCGGCCGTGCTGTTCCGCCGCCAAACGCTGGCCGAAATCGCCTCACGCATCCTCTCGGATCGATATTGCGGCGATTGGCGGGCCTATGCGCTGCTCGCCGAACGTGGCCATATCGGCTATAGTCCCGAGTCACTGAACCTGACCCGCCGGCACGGACGAAACGCGACGCTGGAGGGCGAACGCGGCCTTCGCGCGATTCGCGAGGCAGAGGAAATCCGCCTCGCTCTCTGGCAGCGCCCGAATACGCCGGCGGCGACGATCCGGGCGGGCTACGCCCAGCATCTCCGTGAAATTAAGGCGCGCAGTGCGCGCCTTGGGCGATCAACAACCGAAAGCGAAGCGTCGGAGTTCTTCACGGCTGCGGAGAGATTGCTTAAGGAGCGCGGGTGCGACTTACACTGATCTACGAATTGCTCAACTCCGAAAAGCAAATTATCTAGTCGCCCGTGAAGAACGGTGATCAGGTGCGCTGACGCGGCATGGCTGGAGAGTTTGTGCCGGCGAGCCTGGTCAGGCTGAGGGCGCAAAGAAGCCAGAGCCATTTGAGCAGGAGCCGGAAGTTGTAGCCGACGGCGGCGAGGACGGCGTTGGCGGCGTCGCCGTGGGAGCCGGCCAGGCGGTTGCGGGTCATGCGGTGCTCGATCTTGAGGTGGCCGATGACCGGCTCGACGGCGGACCGGCGCCGGAGCTGGCGTTTGATGGCCGCGGTGACGCGCCGCTTCTGGCCCTGGATGAAGACCTTGAAGCGGTAGGGTTCGGGCGCGTTGTGGCCCTTGTAGCCGCGGTCGACGAGAAGGCGCTGAAGCGGAGCGCCGGTGCTTGCCTCGATCGCGGGGATGACGGTGGCGAGCGTGTGGCCGTCGTAAGGGGCTCCCGGCATCGCCTTCACATGGGCGACGAACTGGCCGCCCTTGCAGCGCTCGAGCGGGGTGGCGACGGATACCTTCACTGCCGATTCCGACGAAGTCGCCCCTCGTTTCCGAGATGATGGCGCACCCTGATTCCGAGATGATGTCGCCCCCGGAAGCGGGCCGTGCTGGACGTTGATTGTTGTTGTGTCGTTTCGGCCTGCGGTCAAGCCTGAGGTTGGGTTTTGG
>NZ_JBFTKP010000031.1:0-73248 GCF_056396005.1 Allobosea sp. 05T439
TGCCCGAGCCTGAGGGGCCGCAGATCACCAGCTTCTCGCCGCGCGCCACCTTCAGGTTGATGTCGCGCAGCACATGGAACTCGCCATACCACTTGTTGACCCCGATCATCTCCACGGCCGTATCCGTGTTCAGGGAGGTCTGCTTCAGCGCCGCCGGACGCATCGAGATGTTGCTCTCTGCCATTGCCATGTTCTTGGTCTCCCTCAACGTCTTTGGCCGGCAGCAAGACGGCGTTCGACCGAGATCGAATAGCGCGACATGCCCCAGCAGCACAGGAAATAGAAAATCGCGGCGAAAGCATAGCCCGTCGCGCGTGTCGTCGGCGTCGCCCAGGTCGGATCGACCAGGGTCGCCTCGATGGTCCGCAGGAAGTCGAAGATGCCGACGATGGTGACCAGCGTCGTATCCTTGAACAGCCCGATGAAGGTGTTGACGATGCCTGGAATCACGATGCGCAACGCCTGCGGCAGGATGATCAGGCGCATCATGTTCCAGTAGCCGAGGCCGAGCGACATCGCCCCTTCGTACTGGCCCTTCGGGATGGCCTGCAGGCCGCCGCGAATGACTTCGGCCATATAGGCCGCCGCAAAGAGGGCAACACCGACCAGCGGGCGCAGCAAGCGGTCGGGCGACCATTCCTGCGGCACGAAGAGCGGCAGCATCGTGTTGGCCATGAACAGCACCGTGATCAACGGCACGCCGCGCACGAACTCGATGAAGATCACCGAGAGCAGCTGGATGATCGGCAGGCGGGAGCGCCGTCCGAGCGCCAGCACGACACCGAGCGGCAGCGAAAAGACGATGCCGACCGCCGCGATCAGGAAGGTCACCGTCATCCCGCCCCAGAGGCCGGTATCGACCCGAGGCAGGCCGACGCTCTGGTCCAGAATGGCGATCAGGCCAAAGGCGACAAGAGCCATCAGGATCAGGCGCTTGGGCCGATAGAAACGCTTCCAGGGCGGCAGCTCATGTTCGACTGCGAGCTGTCCGGCTCCGGTGTGGAAGCGCGCCAGCGAAGGCACGAAGGACAACACCATGTACACCGCCGCCAGCGCGACCGTGGCGATGATCAGGTAGCGCAATAAATTGAGCGCACCGGGACCGCCGAGCAGCAAGACATAGGCACTGATCGGCAACAGCACGAAGAAGAAGAAGGCGCCGAGCTTCTTCAGGGGGGCGTTGTTCCAGAGCAGCCAGACGACGCCGAGCGCGAACATCGCAAAGACGATGTTGACGCGCCAGCGCTGGCTGACCGGATAGGAGCCGTAGACGAAATACTGGAAGCGGTCGGCCACATAGGCCCAGCAGGCGCCGACCGGCCGGCCGACCTTCTCGGCAAGGCAGGCATCGCGGTTTGAGCCCGTCCAGACCGCATCGAGGAAGTAGAAACGGATAATCTCCGGCAGGCTCGTGACGACGATATAGGCACAGACCAGCGTCAGAATCGTGTTGACGGGTCCGGAGAAGAGGTTGGCCCGGACCCAGGCAAGCGGGCCTGCCACGGATAGCGGAGCTGCTTCCTGCGGCAAGGTTTCGCGACGGATGAAGAAGGCGGAGTTCTCGGTGGTTGCATCGGTCATCGGGGCGCCCTCACCGTTCCACCAGCGCCATGCGCTTGTTGTAGATATTCATGAACAGCGAGGTGACGAGAGAGATCGTCAAATAAACCGCCATGGTGATGGCGACGACCTCGACCGCCTGCCCCGTCTGGTTCAGCACCGTGCCGGTGAAGACCTGGACGAGATCGGGATAGCCGATGGCGACCGCCAGCGAAGAATTCTTCGTCAGATTCAGGTAGTTCGAGGTCAGCGGCGGAATGATCACGCGCATCGCCTGCGGGATCACGACGAGCTTCAGCGTCGGCCCAGGCCGCAGGCCGAGCGCATGGGCTGCTTCCGACTGTCCCTTGGAGACGGCGAGAATACCCGCGCGCACGACTTCGGCGATGAAGCCCGCGGTATAAGTGGTGAGGCCGATCAGCAAGGCCACGAATTCCGGGAAGATCTGGATGCCGCCGCGCAGGTTGAAACCGGCGAGCTCGGGATAGATGAAGGTGATCGGCCGGCCCATCAGCAGATAGACGAAGAAGGGCAGCACAACGACGAGGCCGAGAGCGACCCAGCCGATCGGATACTGCTTGCCGGTTGCCGTCTGCTGCTTGCGGGCCCAGTAACGGAAGGTGATCGCCGCCACGATCCCGAGCAGGAAGGTCAGGACGATCAGGCTGCCGCCAGGCTCGAGTTGCGGATCGGGCAGATAGAGGCCGCGGTTATTCAGCAGGATGCCGGCCGGAAGCGCGATCGACTGGCGTGGGTTCGGCAGCGGCTTGAGCACTGCGTTGTACCAGAAGAACAGCTGCAGCAGCAGCGGCAGGTTCCGGATGACCTCGACATAGACCATGGCGATCTTGGCGAGGATCCAGTTGCTGGACAGGCGCGCCACACCGACGAAGAAGCCGAGGAAGGTCGCCAGCACGATACCGATCGAGGCGACGAGCAAGGTGTTCAGCAGGCCGACCCAGAAGGCCTGGCCATAGGTCGAGCCCGAGGCGCTGAACGGGATCAGCTTCTGGTTGACGTCGAAGCCGGCGGCATTGTGCCAGAAGCCGAAGCCCGAGGCGATCTTCTGCGCCCGGAGGTTCTCGATGGCATTGGAGGCGGCCGAGTAGATGAGGAACCCGACGACGGCCAAGAGGGCAAGCTGATAGACATAGCCTCGAATCTTCGGATCGTAGAGCAGTGAGGCCTTGCCCGGTTGGACCGGCTCCGTCGGTATGGTCGTCACGTGTCACGCCCTTCTTGTTCTTGGGTGGCGGCCGGTGGTCCGGCAATGCCCGCATCGAGCATCGCCAGCCGTCTTTTTGTCCGTGCCGTTCGGCGGTAGCGAGCGCTGCGCGGCGGTCGCCGCGCAGCGCGAATATCAGCGGATCGGCGGCGCGTATTGCAGGCCGCCCTTGGTCCAGAGCGCGTTCTGGCCGCGAGCGATCTTCAACAGCGAGTTGGCGCCGACGTTCCGTTCGAAGGACTCACCGTAATTTCCGACGTGCTTGACGATGCGGACGACCCAGTCGTTGCTCAGGCCGACAGCCTCCCCGAATTTGCCCTCGGTGCCGAGCAGGCGCTTGATCTCCGGGTTCTCGGATTTCAGCATCTCATCGAGATTGGACTTGGTCACACCGAGTTCCTCGGCGTTCAGCATGGCGAAATGGGTCCATTTGACGATATCGAGCCAGGCGTCGTCGCCGTGGCGCACGACGGGACCGAGCGGTTCCTTGGAGATGATCTCCGGCAGGACGATATGGTCGGTCGGGACGCCGAGCTTCAGGCGCTCGGCATAGAGCCCGGACGCATCGGTCGTGAAGGCGTCGCAGCGACCCGATTCATAGGCCTTGATCGTCTCGTCGGCGCTCGCAAAGGCGACGACTTCGTATTTCAGTTTGTTGGCGCGGAAGAAGTCCGCGAGATTGAGTTCCGTCGTCGTGCCCTGCTGGGTGCAGACGGAGGCGCCCGCCAACTTCAGGGCTGAATCGATCCCGAGCTTCTTGCGGACCATGAAGCCCTGCCCGTCATAGTAGTTCACGCCAGCGAAGTTCAGGCCGAGCGACGTGTCGCGCGACATGGTCCAGGTCGTGTTGCGCGAGAGCAGGTCGACCTCGCCGGACTGCAGGGCAGTGAAGCGGTCCTTCGACGAAAGCGGGATGAATTTGACCTTGGCCGGATCATTGAAGACCGCAGCCGAAATGGCGCGACAGAGATCGACGTCGAGGCCGCTCCAATTGCCCTGAGCATCGGGGATACCGAAACCCGCAAGGCCCGGGCCGACACCGCAGATCAATTGCCCCCGGCTCTTCACCTGAGCCAGCAGCCCCGTTTGGGCCTGCGCTCCGCCCGCGAAAGCACCGGTTGCTGCAACGGCGAGCGCTGCACTGACAAACCTGTTCATTCTTATTTCCCCTGTTGCCGGAACGGGTTTTTCCCGTTCTCGAACCTTGCAAGTCTCGGACCAGATTTTTGGGCCCGACCGTACGTCCTTTCAGCGCGCCTCCGTCTTCGGCATCGGTCAATGAAGCGGAGGCAAGAATGCCCCCGCCTAGTCTTTTGTTCAACGCACCGGAGGAGCGTATTGCAGTCCGCCCTTGGTCCACAACGCATTCTTTCCGCGGGCGATTTTCAGGATCGATCCTGATCCGACATTCGCCTCAAAGGACTCGCCATAGTTGCCGACCTGCTTGACGATCCGATAGGCCCAATCCGGGCTGAGGCCGATCGCTTCTCCAAACTTGCCCTCGACACCGAGCAACCGCCGAACCTCCGGATTGGTCGATTTCAGCTGCTCATCGGCATTGGCTTTGGTGATACCGAGTTCCTCCGCATTGAGCATGGCGAAATGACTCCATTTCACCAGGTTGAACCATTGCGTGTCGCTGCTCCGAACGACCGGGCCCAATGGCTCCTTCGAGATGATCTCCGGAAGCACGATATGGTCATCCGGCGCCTCGAATTTCAGCCGTTGCGCATAGAGAGCCGAGGAATCGTCGCTGAAAGCGTCGCAGCGACCGGCCTCGTAGGCCTTGATCGTCTCATCCCCTGTGTTGAAGGCCACCACCTCGTACTTCATGTTGTTGATGCGAAAGAAATCCGCCAGATTCAGTTCGGTCGTGGTGCCCTGCTGGGTGCAGATCGAGGCGCCGCCCAGCTTCAGCGCCGAATCGACGCCGAGCTTCTTGCGGACCATGAAAGCCTGTCCGTCATAGTAGTTCACCGTCGAAAAGCTCAGGCCAAGCGCGGTATCCCGAGACATCGTCCAGGTGCTGGTCCGTGAAAGCAGGTCAACCTCGCCTGCCTGCAGGGCCGTGAACCGGTCCTTTGACGAGAGCGGCACGTATTTGACTTTGCTCGGATCGTTGAAGATCGCCGCGGCGATCGCCCGGCACAGATCGACGTCCAGGCCTGTCCATTTCCCCTGAGCGTCCGGGACACCGAAACCAGCCAAGCCCGGGCTGACGCCGCAATTCAGCTGCCCGCGGTTCTTGACCTGCGCCAAGGTGGTGGTTTGCGCCTGGGCGGCGCCCGCCGCGCAGAGCATGAGGCCTGTGGCTACAACCGCAGTTACGGTCCGTTTCATCTGTGTACTCCCAAGTTCCGAAGCAGGTTCGTCCCGCTCTCGATCATCTTGTCGGCTGGGAGCCAGATATTATGCCGTTTGTCGCAGGCTTCATGGCATGGACGGCGGTTTAGAGGGGGCCTCGGCTGATGCCGAGGCCCACATGTCTAGCTGCGTTCAGCGAACCGGCGGAGCGTATTGCAGGCCGCCCTTGGTCCAGAGACCGTTCTGGCCGCGGGCGATCTTGAGGAGCGAACCCTGGCCGACGTTCTTCTCGAAGGATTCGCCGTAATTGCCGACCTGCTTGACGATCCGGTAGGCCCAGTCGGGGGTCAGGCCGATGCCTTCGCCGAACTTGCCCTCGGTTCCGAGCAGACGCTTGATCTCCGGGTTGGAGGACTTCAGCATCTCGTCGACATTCGCCTTGGTCACGCCGAGCTCTTCCGCGTTCAGCATGGCGAAATGCACCCACTTCACCAGATTGAACCATTGGGCGTCGGTGTTGCGGGTTGCCGGTCCAAGCGGCTCCTTGGAGATGATCTCAGGCAGAACCATGTGATCATCGGGCGCAGTCAGCTTCAGGCGCTCGGCATAGAGGCCCGACGCATCCGTGGTGAACGCATCGCAGCGGCCAGCGTCATAGGCCTTGACCGTCTCGTCCGAGGAGGCGAAGGCGACGACTTCATACTTCAGGTTGTTGGCGCGGAAGAAGTCCGCGAGGTTGAGTTCGGTCGTGGTGCCCTGCTGGGTGCAGACCGACGCGCCGGAGAGCTGAAGAGCCGAGGTGACGCCGAGCTTCTTGCGGACCATGAAGCCCTGGCCGTCGTAATAGTTCACGCCGGTGAAAAGCAGGCCGAGCGCGGTGTCGCGCGACATCGTCCAGGTCGAGTTGCGCACGAGCACATCGACTTCGCCGGACTGCAGGGCCGTGAAACGGTCCTTGGCAGACAGCGGAATGAACTTGACCTTTGTCGGGTCGTTGAAGATCGCCGACGAGATCGCGCGGCAGTAATCGACATCGAGGCCTTGCCAGTTGCCCTGAGCGTCCGGCACGCCGAAGCCAGCAAGACCGGTATTCGAGCCGCAGTTGAGGATGCCGCGGGACTTGACCTGCGCCAGCGTTGCGGGCGCCTGGGCCGTTGCCACCGTAGCGGTCATCGCGAGGCCCAGCCCCGCGATCGCAACTGCCATGAACTTTTCCATCGAACTCTCTCCCGTTGAGGTCTCCCGGCTGGCCGCAGCCAGCGGGCAGTCTTCAGTTGCGTCGCCAGTGGGAGTGCGCGCCCCACTTGTTGCCCATATATTGAGCGACGTTCCCCTGCGTCGATTGCCAGAGCAGCGCATGTGCGTCAAGCAAGGGACCCTTTCCTGGAACGCATCTATCCACCCCTTGCATCACATGCGACTTTCAAAATGTGGTCAAGCCTGACTGCCTCGATCGGGACCTCCCTCCAGCGCCGGCTCCATGAAAAAACTGTCTCCATCTGCGTTCGCGCAGCTTCGCGAAAAGACCCGCCTCGCCCTTGCCGGCCGGGATCCCGCCGACAGCTACGGTTTCGTCAATCCGCCGATCGTGCGCGGCTCGACGGTAATCTACCCGAACATGGAGGATTTCCTGGCGCGCAAGGCCCGCTACACCTATGGCACGCAAGGGAATCCGACGATCGATGCGCTGATCGCGGCGCTCAACACCATGGAAGGCGGTGCGGGAACCGTCGTTTGCCCGTCAGGTCTGCTCGCCTGCACCCTGCCCATGCTCGCGACCCTGTCGTCCGGCGATCACTTCCTGGTCACTGACAGCGTCTATCGGCCGACGCGTCATTTCTGCGACAAGGTCCTGCCGCGCATGGGCGTCGAGGTCACCTATTACGACCCGGCGGCCGGCGCCGACATCGCAAAGCTGTTCAAACCGAATACCAGGGCGGTCTGGACCGAGGCTCCGGGCTCACAGACCTTCGAGATGCAGGACATTCCGGCCATCGTCGCGGCCGCCCATGCCAGCGACATCCTGGTGCTGATGGACAACACCTGGGCGACGCCGCTGTTCTTCGATTCGCATAAATACGGGGTCGATCTCTCGGTTCAGGCCGGCACGAAGTATTACGCCGGCCATTCCGACGTGCTGATCGGCACGATCTCGGCACGTACCCCCGAACTCTACAGGCAGTTGCGCGAGACCTGGGAACTGCTCGGCGTCATCATCGCGCCCGAGGATGCTTTCCTCACGCTGCGCGGCATCCGCACGATGCATATCCGCCTGAAGGAGCAGATGCCCGCCGGTATCGAGATGGCCAATTGGTTCGCCGCCCGTCCCGAGGTGGCGCGCGTGATGCACCCTGCCCTGCCGAACGATCCCGGCCACGATCTGTGGAAGCGCGATTTCACCGGCGCCTCCTCCCTGTTCGCGATCGAGTTGAAGCCGGTGGCGCAGAAGGCTGTCGGCGCGATGCTCGACGGACTTACCCTGTTCGGGATGGGGGCCTCCTGGGGCGGCTATGAAAGCCTTGCCCTCCCCTTCGACTGCAAGGGCTATCGCACGGCAACGGAGCCTGATTTCAAGGGGCCGACCATCCGCTTCCATATCGGACTGGAGGATCTCGAAGATCTCAAGGACGATCTTGATGCCGGCTTTGCCCGCCTCCGGGCAGCGGTGTGATTCCAAAGGCCGGAGCGGCGATGCGAGAGGCGATCATTTTCGCCTATCTCGATGAGCCGCCCTTCTGCTGGCCCGGCCCCGATGGCCGCGCGCTCGGCAGCGATGTCGAGTTGATGACCGAGACCTTGCGGGAGATCGGCATTGTCTCGGTCGAGATGCGCCTGACCAGCTTCTCCGAGTTGCTGCCAGGCCTTGTCGATGGGCGCTGGACCATCACCACGCCGCTCTTCGTCACGCCGGAGCGGAAGAGAAGCGTCGATTTCAGCCGGCCAGTCTGGGCGCTGAGCGACGGACTCCTCGTCAGGCACGGTGATGAAGATCGCTTCTGCAGTTACGAGGCGCTGGCGCAGGATGGAAGCGCCCGCCTCGTTGTGGTGGCCGACCAGGTCCAGGAGCAGTCGGGCCTCGCGGCCGGCATTCCGCGAAACCGCGTCTTGCGCGTCGCGACGCAGGAAGACGCCGTGCAGATGGTCAGGGATCGAGGTGCCGAGGCCTATGCCAGCGTCGCCATGGCGCATCGTGGCTTCCTCGGTCACACCCCCGATGCCTCCCTTGCCATCGTGCCCGTGGCCGCCGAAGCGAAGGACAGAGAACCCGCAAAGGGCGCCTTTGCCTTCGCCAGATCGCAGGCGGATCTGCGGACCCGGTTCGATCAGGCTCTCGACGGGCTGATCGGCAGCGATTGGCACCGCGCCATGATGGCGCGATACGGCTTCGCGGCCAGCGATTTCGAAGTCGGTTAGCTCAGCGGCTTTCCCGCAAGCCGCAATCCAGTGGTCAGGACGTGCTTTAGCCCGGACCGGCGTTGGTATCCTCGCCCCTCGCCCTGGCGCGCAGGACGAATTGCAGGTTGCGGCAATAGACGAACAGGCCGAAGCCCTGCCCGAGAATGAAGACCGGGTCACGGCGGTAAAGCGCATAGACCAGCAGCAGGGCTCCGCCGCCGATCGAGAACCACCAGAAGGTCATCGGCACGACCGACCGCTTGGCCTTCTCGCTCGCCAGCCATTGCACCACGAAGCGCATGGTGAAGAGCGCCTGCGCCACGACGCCAAGCAGAACCCACCAGTCGATATTGTTCACGAAGACGTCGTGAAAATATTCGCCGATCATTTGCTGGAGGTCGATCAGCATCAGAGCGTCTCCGGCACGATCTGCGGCACGCGCTTGCGACGGCGGATCAGCCACCAGACGCCGGCGAGATCAAGAATACCGACCCAGAGCCGGTCGAAGAAGCCATAATTGGAGACACCGGTCAGGCGCGGGCGATCGCGTACGTCGACATGCGTGACCTGGTAGCCCTCCCGCACCATCAGGGCCGGCATGAACCGGTGCAGCGCATCGAAATAGGGCAAGGCGAGATAGGCTTCACGGCGGAAGCATTTCAGCCCGCAGCCCGTGTCGCGGGTGCCGTCCTTGAGAATGCGGCCGCGGACGCCATTGGCAATGCGCGACTGCCATTTCTTGAAGCCGGTATCCTTGCGTCCGACACGCTGGCCCTGGACGAGCCCGGCCTGCAATCCGGCCTTGTGCAGGGCCTGCACCATCGCCGGGATGAAGGCCGGATCGTTCTGGCCGTCACCGTCGAGCGTCACCACGACCGGCGCCCGGGCGTGGCGGACACCGGTACGCACAGCCGCGCTCTGCCCGCAGGATTGTTCGTGGCGGATCGCACGCAGCCAGGGGCGCGTCGTGCCGAGCTCGCGCAGCGCGGCCGCCGTGCCATCGGTCGAGCCGTCATTGACATAGATCACCTCGAAGGCGCCGAGCGTTTGGCAGGCCGCCTCGATATCGGCCAGCAGCGGCCCGACATTGCCGACTTCGTTGCGAACGGGCACGACAACGCTGAGTTGCGGCAAGGTGATGGGTTGTGTCTCGGTCACGAAAGCTTCATCCGGGAAAACGGCGCGCAAACTGCGTCAAGCGCGCAAACAGGGCAAGCAGGTTTCACTGTCGCGCGAACACGGCCATCTCGAGCCGCTTGCCGCCATTGAGATTGAAGCCGGGAATCGAGGTGACGAGACGTGGCGTGATCCCGGCGGCGGCGACGCCGGCATGGAACTCCGCTTCGAAGCGTTTTTCGACGAGCGCGATCCGGCAGCCGGGCTCCTTCAGGAAGGCAGCGGCCGCCGCACCATTCGGCCCCATGGCAAGATCGGTCCCGGTCAGGAAGACGAGGCTCGGCTCGCGATAACCCACGGTCATCACTGCGGGATCGGCACAGCCGACCGCCCGGACGGCTTCCGCCAGACGGGGCGAGAGCTTGAGCGAACGCAGGCTCTCGATCGCAAAGCCGTAGACGCCGATCGAGAGCAGGAGGCTCGCCAGGACGCAGCGCCAGAGCGCACCCTCCAGGTCGCCCTGCCGGAACGCCATGACGACGCGCCAGGCCACGAACAGCGCCAGCGCGAAAACTGGAAGTGCGAGATAGGGTACGGTGCGATCCAGCGTCCAGTTGGCATAGATGATCACGCCGACAAGCGCCGTCGGGACCAGCAGGACCAGCGCGGCGGTCGCGGTCGCGCCACGCCGAAGGCGATCGATGCCGCCATTGACCATCGCCAGAAGCAGCAGCGTCGTGACCGCCGGATAGAGCGGCAGCACGTAATGCGGCAGCTTGGTCGGCACCGCCTCGAAGACGATCCAGGACGGCACGATCCAGGCCAGCAGGAAGATGATCTGCGGCTCGCGGCGACGCACCCAGGCAAAGGGGATCGCCATCGCGGCGAAAGCAGCCGCCGGCCAATAGGTGCCGAAGAAGATCAGCAGATAGAGCCCGGGCGGACCCCAGTGCTTCTCCTGGCCCTCCGCGACCTTGCCCAACATATCGTTGCCGACGCTGGCCGTGAAGAAACTGCCGCCGGTCTTCCAGGCGATCGCCACGAACCAGGGCAGCACGACGAGCAGGCAAAGCAGCAGCCCCCAGGACGGGCGCAACGATGAGAACCAACGCCAGGAGCGCTCGCGGATGCATAGCACGATCGTGGCGAGTCCCCAGACCATCGGCACGATCGGCCCCTTGATCAGCAGGGCAATCGCTGTCGCGCCCCAGAAAACCAGCCAGTTGCGGCGGTCCGGCACGAAGGCGAGCGAGCGGGTCCAATCCAGCCAGGCGCGCGCCAATGCCCCCATCGTCGCCACCGCGCAGGCTGCGAGCACCGCATCGGTCTTGGCGATCCGGGCTTCGACGCCGAGCAGCACAGCAGCGGCCATCAGAGCCCCGCCGAGCAGCGCCACGCCCGGGCTGAAGAAGGCGAGCAGCGCCCAATAGGTCAGCAGCACCGTGGCAACCGCGCCGATCAGCGACGGCACGCGATAGAGCCAGATCTGATGACGAGGGTCCTGGACACCCAGCGCCTCGCCGGCGGTCACAGCCGCGCTCTGCAGCCAATAGATTCCGACGGGCTTCTTGTGCCGCGCCTCCTGCTGGAAGCGGATATCGACGAAATCGCCGGTCTCGAGCATCTGTTTGCTCGCCTGGGCGAAGCGCGGTTCGTCGCGATCGAGCGGCTGGAGGCTCGTGAATCCCGGCAGGAAGGCTGCGAGGGAGAGCAGAAGCAGGAAGACGCAGGCGCGCCAATGGCTGGCCGATGCGAAAACGGAGATGCGGTCAAACACGGGCCGGAGCGAAAGCATTGTCCATCCTCGCGACCGGCCAGGTCGCGTTCATCGCAGGCATGAATGTCGCAAGGCCAGGTATCGACCCAGGGCGCCGCCGGCATGGCGGGGCTTTCGGGCGCGATCAAGGCAAAACGGCCCGCGTCCCGGCGACGCACGCCGTTTACGACGCCACCTCCCCTCCTGCAAGCCAAACGCAGGATATCCCTTGCGGGCGCCGCAACCGCGACGACGAGGCAGGAGGATTATCCGTGGCCAGGCTTCTCTGGCGCAGTCCTCGCGGCCTTCGTCCTTTTCGGCCGGATGATCTTCGACCTACGATGCGCAGGCGCCGTCGATTCCGGCGGCTCCGAAACTCGGGGGAGAAGGTTGGACCCTTCGGGCCAGCGTCAGGCCTTCTTCAGGAATTCCGTTCTGAGCACAAGTCCCTTCACCTTCTCGGCGTTGCACTCGATCTCATCCTCGCTGCCGGTCAGGCGGATGTTCTTGACCAGGGTACCGCGTTTCAAGGTGACGGAGGTCCCCTTCACCTTGAGATCCTTGATCAGCGTCACGGAATCGCCGTCCCTCAGGACATTGCCGTTGCTGTCCTTCACGTCGCTCATCGCGGGAATCCGTCTGTGCGATTCTTGGTGGATCTCAGCGCGTCCCGCGACTGCGATCGATAGAAGTGGCGAGCCCGGCAGGATTCGAACCTGCGACCAGCAGCTTAGAAGGCTGCTGCTCTATCCAACTGAGCTACGGGCCCGTAGTCGAAAGCGCCCGGTCAGGCGCCAAATGGTTGGTCAGTGGGTCCACTGCCCGACACGATTGAACTTGAAGTTATCCGAATAGGCCATGCCGCGCCGCTTCGGCACATGGGGCTGCTCCACCCGATAGGCGATGCCGTTGCGCGTGGCATAGGCCACTGCCTCATCCTCCGTGTCGAACCAGAGTTTCACCTGGCTCTTCATATCGGCAGAGGATGTCCACCCCATCAGCGGTTCGATCTGGCGCGGCTGCTCCGGCTCGAATTCCAGCAGCCAGCGCTCGGTCTTTGCCGTGCCGGACTGCATGGCATTGCGGGCTGGGCGGTAAATGCGTGCGGTCATGCTCTGGCTCGGCCGTCAGCTCGTCATTCCATTGGCCCGCGACAGCGGGCCAGGCGATCTCGAGAATGGTCGGGGCACCAGGATTCGAACCTGGGACCCTCTGCTCCCAAAGCAGATGCGCTACCGGGCTGCGCTATACCCCGACTGTCTGCAAGTGCATCAAATCACTCACGAAACGATCGCACACGCTCCTCGACGGCCACATGCGACGCGCAACGAGATAGCACCGAACTGCCGCCATGGGAACCGTAAGTTCCGATGAAATTCCCAGGCAAATTCGTCAGGCATTTCCCGCCGTGCCTTCGCGCAACCCAGAGCCCGAACGACGAAATTGGCCGTACGGCCGTCGAAGCACACTCAATTCGTTCGCCTTCGCGTGCGCCGACACCCTGCGCGCAGATGCAATCTACCACTTTCGCGCCCTGCCGTTCCTGCAACGGGCTAATGCGAGATGCTGCACTTTCGAGCCCTCTGGCCGGAATGCCTACCTTTTCGGATGACGAGGGAGCCTCGTGCGGGGTGTAGGCAAATCCCCCCTAAGGAGAAACGACCTAGCGTAAAAGCCAAATTGAGCAAAACCAACAAATCTCGATATGTTCAAAAATGAGAAAGCACGAAAAATATTGAAGATGAACTTCGCATTTCAAAGAAAAACCAATTAGCGCCCTGGCGGCTTAATGCCTCCCTGGGCGGGAGGCATTGCTATGAAATATCTAAAATCCAGCATACTGATTGCCGGCTTGCTTGCTACAACATCAACATTATCCTACGCACAGAATCCTGCCGCTCGTGGCCTTCCCGAATATTATGAAGGCCTCGCGATAGACGGCACTCCGACGCAACAGCCCTATCGTTCCTGCGAAAGCAAACTCATCGGAAGCCAGAGGCTCTGGCAGTGCGATCCGTCCGGCCGCAACAGGATGAGTGGACCTGTAGGCCTGGATTGGTCCGCGAGCAGTGCGGCTGCGACATCCGGATCGGCTTCCAGCCTCCCCGGTCCCGGCGGGGTGCGGTATTACAACGCGGTCACGGCCAACGGGCGCAAAACGCGGGCGCCGAGTCGGGACTGTGTCATTCAGGAATATGACAGCGGACCCTTGTGGGCCTGTCCACCGCGCGCCACGGCGGCGATCGGCACCGGGGCGCCCGCCTTCCAGGGGGCTGCCCCTGGCGGCGTTCAGTATTACACCGCTGTCACCCCCAACGGTCGCCGGACGCGCGCGCCCAATCAGGCATGTGCCCTCTACCAGCAGGACGGCGGCGAGTACTGGGCGTGCCCGCCGCTGACAACGGGAGCACTGTCTTCAGGAGCACCCGGCAGCGCCGGAAATCCGGCAGGCAACGGTAACGGCAACGGCGGCGAAGGCGGAAATCCTGCTGGCGGCGGCGCCAGCACAGCGAGCAACAGCAGCGGTTCGGGTTCGGGCGGCGGGTCCGGCGGAGGCGGTGGATCCGGTGGGGGCGCTGGGCCCGGTGGGGGCGCTGGGTCCGGTGGGAGCGGCAGTTCGGGCGGCGGTGGCGGCTCCGGAGGTGACGGCCGTTCCGGCGGCAGTGGCGGTTCCGGCGGTAGCGGTGGCTCCGGTGGCAACGGTGGCTCAGGCGGCGGCCACGGCGGTGGCAATGGTGGCGGTCACGGCGGTGGCAATGGCGGCGGCCACGGCGGTGGCAATGGCGGTGGTCACGGCGGCGGCAATGGTGGCGGCCACGGCGGTGGCAATGGCGGCGGTCACGGCGGCGGCAATGGTGGCGGCCACGGCGGTGGCAATGGCGGCGGTCACGGTGGCGGCAATGGTGGCGGCCACGGCGGTGGCAATGGCGGTGGTCACGGCGGCGGCAATGGTGGCGGCCACGGCGGTGGCAATGGCGGCGGTCACGGTGGCGGCAATGGCGGCGGTCACGGTGGCGGCAATGGTGGCGGCCACGGCGGCGGCAATGGTGGCGGCCACGGCGGTGGCAATGGCGGCGGTCACGGTGGCGGCAATGGCGGCGGCCACGGCGGTGGCAATGGTGGCGGCCACGGCGGTGGCAATGGCGGCGGCGATGGTGGCGGCAATGGCGGCGGTCACGGCGGTGGCAATGGCGGTGGCCAGGGTGGCGGCAATGGCGGCGGTCACGGTGGTGGCAATGGCGGTGGCCAGGGTGGCGGCAATGGCGGCGGTCACGGCGGCGGCAATGGCGGCGGTCACGGTGGCGGCAATGGCGGTGGCCAGGGTGGCGGCAATGGCGGTGGCCAGGGTGGCGGCAATGGCGGTGGCCAGGGTGGCGGCAATGGCGGCGGCCACGGTGGCGGCAATGGCGGTGGCCAGGGTGGCGGCAATGGCGGCGGCCACGGTGGCGGCAATGGCGGTGGCCAGGGTGGCGGCAATGGCGGCGGTCAAGGCGGTGGCAATGGCGGCAACCACGGTGGCCGGTAACCGCCAGTGTCTTCAGAGCATGTGAAACGAGACACGCCCCGAGTCACTCCGGGGCGTTTGCTGTCTGGCGGCTAACGGCCGGCTTGAGGATGGAACCCGTGTCGCGTTGCTGCGGTGAATCTCGCATTCCCGCCGTCGATCGATTCCCACTGGCGCGGATTGGCCTGCGCCACCCGGCTAAAGAAGACATAGCCTGTTTGCGACCAGAGCAGGATGCGCGATCTCTTGTTGTCCAGAACGAAATCTCCCGAATCGGTCACCACCGTCAGCACGGCATGGCCCTCCCCCTCGGGCGTTCCGACAACCGTCATCAGCAGCGCCGATGACGGCCAACCGCGCTGGATCAGCAGCTTGCGCTTCAGGAGCGCAAAATCTTCGCAATCGCCTCGACCATCCGCCGGTATGCTCCAGACATCTTCCTGACCATGATGCGCCAGGTCGGAGACCTCCTGAATGGTCGCATTCACATGCGCATTCACTTCCTGCAGCTCACCGTGGCGCTGGGGAGAAAGCGAGACGCTACGCACCACAGGCCCCGATCGTGCGCATTCCGCCGGATTCTTCGCGCAGAAGGTGAGGAACGCAGCTGGTGGCGAGGTGCGCCCCCGAGTCGCGGCCGCGATCTGCTCGGCATGGGCGTCATCCGGGCGGCCTCCGGTGATCAGCGCAACGCACATCGCTAGCGTTGCGACCACGGCACGTGTCGTCATGATCCGTCCTTCGCAAGCGTGCTGGGTAGCGGGGATGAAATCCGGGATGACCGCCTTTGATTAAGGAAGTGGGCAATTCTGTGATTCGCCGCCAGATTTCTTCCGCAATCCACAGAGCTTCGACGGCGCGACGCCCTTCATGCGGTGGCCGTCACGGCCCGCGCGTTCACCAGGAATGCAGGAGGAATACAGGCCTGGCCGACCGGTTTCGAGGGACGATCGCAACGCTGCCCTGCGCGCGAAAAACCGCCTCACCGCTTGAAGAGCGGATGCTCCACCTTGTCGCCAGGCTTGATGCCGAGCTTGGCGGCGATGCCGCCATTGATCTCAAGGACCGAGAGCACCGGCTCGCCTGAGGGTATCGTACGGGTCGAGAGCGGCTCGGTCTGCGCGGCGATACGCACGACGGTTCCATCAGCGCGGATAAACAGCATGTCGAGCGGGATGAAGGTATTCTGCATCCACATCGCGACCGGCTCGACCTGGCCGAAATCGAACAGCATGCCGCGGTCCGGCGGCAGGTAATTGCGGTGCATCAGGCCACGCGCTCGCTGATCGGGCGTGCGCATGACCTCGACCTGGAAGACATGGCGCTGCCCGCTGCCGACGATCGCAAGCGTTTCCAGCCCGGTCGCGGGAGCCGCCTGCTGCGCGAATGCCATGACGGGGGCAAGAGCCAGAAGCAGCAAGGCAAGGCAGGCTGCAGGGAATCGTCGGGCGGACCGCATCGTCTCTAAGCTCCATTGCATTCGTCGCCCGCACCGCTCCTGCACAGGCCGGATGGCGGATCTGAGACAGATACGAAAGATCGCAGCGAGGCGGTCAAGTTTTTCCTGCGTCCGCGAGAGCAAGTCGTCTTCCTTTCCTCGCTGCGTTGCGGCAGGTTCGCTGCCGCCATCTGGAGACCGTCATGATCACGTCGACCCTTCGCAGCCCGATGCGCCGCCTGCGCATAACGGCGGCCGCAGCCCTTATCCTCGTTCTGGCGCAGCCGTCCTGGGCAGCCGATTTCCAGATCGACAATATCCGCCTGGACCTTGGCGCGATCGTCGTCGCGATACCGAAGGTCGATGTGAAGGGCTCCAGCCTCGAGCGCGAAGCTTTTGTCTCGTTGTTCAATGGCAGCACCGGCGAGAGCGCGGTTGCCCGGACGGGCCGCCTCACCGCGTCGGAAATCAGTGCGCCCGAATTGACGGTCGAGCAGGTTCTCGGGCCGCAAAGGCAGGTCACGACGTACCGCGACATCCGCTTCAGTGAGATTCGCGACGGCAAGATCGGCCGCGGCTCGGCGGGAGGCGGAGCGATATCCGCGACCGGTGGGCCGACCGGCGCGATGAAGGGCGAGATCAAGCGCATCAGCTTCGAAGCGTTCGACATGCGCCATCTCGCACGCGTGCTGAGCGAGCGCGCCAAACCCGGCGTGGAAGAAGCCATGCAGCCGATCTTCGGCCGCTTCGAGCAGGACGGCTACGCGATCGATCTGGGCCAGCTCGGCAAGATCTCGCTCGGCAAGGCGACCAGCCGCGATTTCAAGATGCGCGTCGGAGACGAGCCGGTCGGAGAGCTCCTGTCGCGGATCATCGCGCAGGCAGAGGCCGACCAGAAGGCAGGGCTCAGCTCGAAGGCCGAGCGCGACCCTGCCCGGCTCGAGGCCGACAAGCGCATGGCGCTTTCCATGTTCTCGCTGTTCGATGCCATCGACTATGGCAGCGGCGAGGTTCGCGATATGGTGATGGCACTCTCCGTTCCGCCGAATCCGGGCGAAGCGCCGGTCGCCATGGACGTGAGAATCGCCAGGATGGCGTATGGCGAAGATGCGCCGGCCAGGTCCGGCTACGCCGTGGAAGGTTTCTCTTTCGCGGGTGCGGGCGCCAAGGCAGGGTTCGAGTCGCTCAGCTATTCCGGCTTTTCGCTCGCGCCCATGTTCAAGGGCCTGAAGGAGGTCCTGGCCAAGCCCGAAACCGAGATCGATTCGCTCGATTTCCGCAAACTGATCCCCAAACTCGGCACGATCCGGCTTGCCGGGCTCTCGGTCGATGTGCCGCAAACGGCAAAGCCGGGTCAGCCAGCGCAGGCCCCGATCCGCGTCGGGCTCGGTACCTTCGAGATTGCTGCCGCCGACCAGATCAACGGCATCCCCACCAAGCTTGCCTTGACGATCGACAAGCTCACCGCTCCGGTGAGCGAGGCAACCGGCAATCCCGCGGCCGCGGATCTGATTGCCATGGGCTACCGCGCCCTCGACCTCTCCGCGAAGCTCGACCTCGCCTGGGACCCCGCACGCAACGAGCTTGCGATCCGTACGCTCTCGCTCGGGAGCGGCGGCATGGCACAGTTCGAGGCCTCGGGTACCCTCGGTAACGTCACCAAGGACCTGTTCTCCAGCGATCTCGCGCTCGCACAGGTTGCGGCACTCGGCGCGACAGCCCGCAGCCTGGATGCCAGGCTGAAGAATCTCGGTCTGCTCGAGAAGTTCATCGAGAACGAGGCCCGCAAGAACAAGCGCAAGCCCGACGATCTGCGGCGCGAATATGCGATGATGGCCAGCCTCGGCCTTGCCGCGGTCCTCGGCCCGTCCGACGCGGCCAAGACCCTGACCGCGGCGGTCTCGCGCTTTGCGGCGAAGCCAGGCACGCTGACCGTCCAGGCCAATGCGAAGGCGACAGGGGGTCTCGGCCTCGCCGACGTCATCACGATCACCGATCCGACCGAGATCTTCGACAAGATCGACCTCAAGGCCAATGCCGAATAACTGGTCTGTCGAGCTTCTTCCCGAAGACGAGTCCTGGCGGCCCTCCGCGATCGCAGCGTGGTGGGCCGGGCTGCCACAGGGCCCGCGCAGTTTTCTGCGCCGGCGCTTCAACCCCGACAACCAGGCCCGGTTGTATCTGGCCAACCTGATCGCTCGGCACCCGGGGCAGATCGTTGTCGGACGCTACACCTATGGGCGGCCGAAGGTGCGCTTCGCCGGAAGCGGGGCGCGCCTGATCATCGGGCGCTACGGCTCGGTCGGAGACGGGGTCGAGATCCTGCTCGGCGGCAACCACCGCACGGAATGGGCGACGACCTACCCATTCCACGACTACCCACGGCTATGGCCCGAAGCGAAGCACCATCCCGGCAATCAGGTCTCGCGCGGCGACGTCGTCATCGGCCATGATGTCTGGCTCGGGTCGCAAGCGCTGATCCTCTCCGGAGTCCGCATCGGTCATGGCGCCGTCATCGGCGCCCGCGCCGTCGTCACGAAGGATGTTCCGCCCTATGGCGTCGTCGCCGGCAATCCGGCACGGCTGCTGCGGCACCGCCTGACGGAGGAGAAGATCGCGACCCTGCTGGCGAGCCAATGGTGGGCCTGGCCCGAGGCCGACATCAGACGACTGATCCCGGTCTTGATGTCCGACAGGATCGAGGATTTGCCTCCGAGAGCCGTTTCCTGATAGTTCGCCGTTCAGGATCGAAGGCTCCCCCTCCGATACGGCCTCCCTCCATTGCCGGACCGCCCCCATGCATGATTCTGCCAACGACAAGGCGCGGGTCTTCCGCAAGGCCTATCTCTCCGCAGTCGAGACCTCGCCGCTGACCGTGCTCGACGTCGGCTCGGCCATTGTCGACGGACAGAGCCTGTCCAACCGCGACGTCATGTCGAACCCGGCCTGGAAACTTGTCGGCATGGACATCGAGCCGGGGCTGAACGTCGATGTGGCGGTGGCCGATCCCTATGACTGGAAAGAGATCGCCACCGGCTCGGTCGATGTCGTGACCTGCTCGGAGGTCTTCGAGCATGCAGAGTATTTCTGGATCACCATCCTTGAGATTTCGCGCGTGCTGAAGGGCAATGGACTCGCGTTCATCACCTCACCGGGCGGCGGTCCGCGGCACCGCTTCCCCGTCGATTGCTGGCGCTTCTACGACGATGCCTTCCCTGCCCTGGCCCGCTATGCCGGGCTGAACCTGCTCGAAGCTCAGGTGCAATGGGTTCCGGCCTATCGAAGGGGCATCCAGTGGCGCGATTCCAGCGCCGTGATGCAGAAGCCGGTCCGGGATGCCGCCGCAAGCCGCCTCGACGTAGCGCGCAGCATGATCGGCAAGAGCCTTCGCGGAGCCGAGCCGGCTCTGACTGAGCTCGATCTCTCGGCCTTGCCGAACACCCCGCTGCCGCTGAGCCCAATCCCTGCCCTGCAGGGCAAAGCCGCCTTTGCCGCACGTGAGGCCGAGTTGCTCTCGGCCGACAGCAATGTGCTGCGCAAGGCACGGCTCGTCTTCAGGCAGTTGCGCGAGATCCGCAGGATCATCACCACCCCCATGAAGGACCTGCACCTCTAAGGCATCGGCCCGAAAAGTGGATTGCGGTTTTCGGGGCAAAGCCGATGCAAACACAAAGGGTGAGATCATCGAACCGGATACGATATCCGGTCCGATGATCTAAGGCGCGCGAGCTATTCGTCCAGGCCCTGCCGCGAGAGCGCCGTCCGTCCCCGCCGCCAATCCAGCGCGCCAGCGGCAGATCCGGCATGCGCCATCATCTTGAGGCGGTTGAAGATCAAGGCGTAACCGACTGTCTTTGCGATGTTTTCGCAAATCGCAAAGGACGACGGCCCGACTTGCCCGTATTTGGCCGAGATATAGGCGTGCGACCAGGCGAGATGCCAGCGTGCGTTGAAACGGCGGCCGGGGCTGGGCTTGCTGGAACGGCCGCGCGCGTGATGCGCCTGTGCATCGTGCACATGCACGAGCGCATGCCCGGCGTCCCTCATCCGGCGGCAAAGATCATCGTCCTCGTAGAACAGGAAGATTCGCGGATCGAAACCGCCCAGCGCTTCGAAGGCCTCGCAGCGGAGCAGGAGGCAGGCGCCCGAGAGAAACGGCAGGCAGGCATCCCCCTCCGGTACAATTGCCGCGCCGGAATGATTGAGATGAGCCGGCGACAGCAGCGAACGCGGCTGGATGAAGACGCGCCCTGACGGCTCGACAATGCGCGGAGCCAGCATCCCGGCATCGGGGTAGCGCCCAGCGGCAGCCAGCAACCCCGCCATGGCGCCCGGCTGCAGCACGAGGTCGGGATTGACGATCAGCGCGTAGGGAGTGCGGCAGGCTGCGATGCCGAGATTGTTGGCTCGGCCATAGCCTTCATTCCTGGGGCTCGCGATCACCGTTGCGCCATGCGCCCGCGCGATTGCGGCCGAATCGTCACTGCTGGCATTGTCGACGACGATGGCAGGCACGCCTTCGCGCCGTAGCGCATCCAGGCAGGCCGGCAGGACATCGGCGCTGTCATAGGCGACGACGACCGCGGTGACGGTTTCTTGGAGCGGGAGCAACTCGTTCGCGGGCGGCATTCCTGCCTTCTGGCCGGGATCGCCCCCGGCAGGCAAGCAGAATTCAGCGCCGTGTGAGACCGGCGAGCTCGTGCTGAACCGCGCTGCGTTCGGCGGCATCGCAGTGGCGCGGCGCCTTGTAGGACTTCACCGCGAGGCTGGCATTGACGACGACGAAACGTCCGCGCTCGGCCGGGGCAAGCCCCGCCATCACACGGCGGCGATCGACGGCGACACCGCAATCATAGCCGCGCGAGACTTTGACGGCCGCAAACTCCGCCGTGCCGGGCACTGGACCGGCAGTCGTCGTACAGGCCGCAAGCGCAGGCAGAAGCAGGCTGCAGAGGAAGGCTCTGGCGAAGGGCATGGCTGATCGCGCTCAGAGCCCGCTGAAATCGCCGGCCCGGACGCGCGCCATGCGTGGCTTCAAGGAGCTGCGTTCTTCCGCAGAGCAGGCTTCGGGCCGGACATCCTGATTGATGGTCGCCGCCTCCGAAACGGTGACATAGGTCGAGCGCGCTCCCGCGATCTGCTCCGGCGTCGCGCCACGGGCACGCTCGGCGTCGAGGAAGCGGTCGAGTGTGCTGGTGCGTGGTGCTCCAGCACGGCAGGCGATCGAGCGCGAGACCAGATTGGCAAGCTCCACCGCCCGCCCCGAGCTTGTGTGGGGCGCAGCGGTGACACAGGCGGTTAGCGGCAGCGCGAGCAGGCAGGCGAGCGCGGACAAGCGCGCTCCGGTCGGGGCAGGCATGGCGGGGGGTCAGCCGTTCTTTTCAGGCAGGTTCAGGCGGATATGGAGCTCGCGCAGCTGCTTCGGGCCGACCTCGGAGGGCGCCCCCATCAGCAGATCGACCGCTTGCTGGTTCATCGGGAACAGCGCGACCTCGCGCAGGTTGCTGGCGCCGGCGAGCAACATGATGATGCGGTCGATACCCGCTGCCATGCCACCATGCGGCGGCGCGCCATACTGGAAGGCCCGGTACATGCCGCCAAAGCGCTCGATCACCGTCTCCTCGCCATAACCGGCGATCTCGAAGGCCTTAACCATCGCCTCAGGGCGGTGATTGCGAATGCCGCCCGAGGCGAGTTCGTAGCCGTTGCAAGCGATGTCGTATTGGAAGGCCTTGATCGCCAGCGGATCGTCCTTCTGCAGCGACTCCAACCCGCCTTGCGGCATCGAGAACGGGTTATGCGAGAAATCGACCCGCTTCTCGTCCTCGTTGTACTCGTACATCGGGAAATCGACGATCCAGGCGAAAGCGAAGGCGTTCTCGTCGATCAAGCCGAGCTCCGAGCCAACCTTGTTACGGGCGGCGCCGGCGAACTTGTAGAACTTGTCGGGGTTGCCCGCTGCGAAGAAGGCAGCGTCGCCATCCTTCAGACCAAGCGCGATGCGGATCGCCTCGACCCGCTCCGGACCGATATTGTTGGCGATCGGGCCAGCACCCGCGCCTTCGCGCCACATGATGTAGCCGAGGCCGGGTTGGCCTTCGCCTTGAGCCCAGGAGTTCATGCGGTCGCAGAAGGCACGCGAACCGCCGCCCGGTGCCGGAATCGCCCAGACCTGGTTCTTCTCGTCTTCCAGGATGCGGGCGAAGACCTTGAAACCCGAACTGCGGAAATGCTCCGACACATCCTGCATCTCGAGCGGGTTGCGAAGATCAGGCTTGTCCGAGCCGTATTTGCGGATCGACTCGGCATAGGGAATGCGCGGCCAGTTCTTGGTGACCGACTTGCCGCCGCCGAATTCCTCGAAAACGCCGGCGATCACCGGCTCCATGGTGCGGAAGACGTCTTCCTGCGTGACGAAGCTCATCTCGACGTCGAGCTGGTAGAACTCGCCCGGCAGACGGTCGGCGCGCGGATCCTCGTCGCGGAAACAGGGCGCGATCTGGAAATAGCGGTCGAAGCCCGCCATCATCAGCAGCTGCTTGTACTGCTGCGGTGCCTGCGGCAGGGCGTAGAAATGGCCGGGATGCAGCCGGCTCGGCACCAGGAAGTCGCGCGCGCCTTCCGGCGAGGACGCGGTCAGGATCGGCGTCTGGAATTCCGAGAAGCCCGAGGTCTTCATGCGGTTGCGCAGCGAGTCGATGACCTTGCCACGCAGCATGATGTTGTTGTGCAGCTTCTCGCGACGCAGGTCGAGGAAGCGATATTTCAGGCGCGTGTCCTCGGGGTATTCGAGATCGCCGAACACCGGCAGCGGCAGCTCGCCTGAAGGACCCAGCACTTCGAGCGCCGCGGCGAAGACTTCGATCGCACCGGTCGCGAGATTGGCGTTCCCGGTCCCCTCGAGGCGAGCCTTGACCTTGCCGTCGATGCGGATGACCCACTCGGCCCGAATCTTCTCCGCTTCGGCGAAAGCCGGCGAGTCCGGATCGATCACGACCTGGGTCATGCCGTAATGGTCGCGCAGATCGATGAAGAGCACACCGCCATGGTCGCGGATGCGGTGGCACCAGCCCGAAATGCGAACCTGATTGCCGATATCGCTCTCGCGAAGGGCGCCGCAGGTGTGGGAGCGATAGCGATGCAAGGTCACGGGACTCGTCTCTCGGAAATGCGAAGGAGCCGGCGCAAGGCCAGCTGAAACCTTCGGCGTAAGCACACGCAGGCGCGCGGATTGTCAAGAATGGCAGCGATAATCGTGATGCGCGAAGCCGGCATTCCAGCTGTTCGCCGCAAGGAGGCGGCAGAGGCCGTCGCACCATGGTGTGAAGGTTTCAATACGTAGACAAGGCAGATGACCTTGTCCGGGCCCCGAAGGACAGGCCCGTTCTTCTGAAGGTCATGCGGCGCCGGCGAGCAGAAGCATGAAACGCGGACTCGACGGACAACCCGTTCCTCCGCTAAGCCGCTAATCATGAGCCTCATCACCACCACACAGGATCTGGCCGAGGCGTGCGCGCGGCTGGCCCAGCATCCCTTCGTCACGGTCGACACCGAATTCCTGCGGGAGACGACCTATTATCCGAAGCTCTGCCTGATCCAGCTCGCCTCGCCCGACGAGGCGGTGCTTGTCGATCCGCTCGCCCCCGAAATCGACCTCGCGCCCTTCCTGGCGCTGATGGCCGACCAGAACGTCGTCAAGGTGTTCCACGCCGCACGGCAGGACCTCGAGATCATCTGGATCATCGGCAAGATGCTCCCGACCCCGCTATTCGACACGCAGGTCGCCGCAATGGTCTGCGGCTATGGCGACTCCGTCGGTTACGAGCAGCTCGCCAACGACCTCGCCAAGGCGCGGATCGACAAATCCTCGCGCTTCACCGACTGGTCGCGCCGACCGTTGACCGAGGCGCAGCTGACCTATGCCGAGTCCGATGTCACCTATCTGCGTGACATCTATCTCGCCCTATCGGCCGATCTCGCCGCCAGCGGCCGTGAGGGCTGGGTTGCCGAGGAAATGGCGATCCTGAATTCGCCAGGCACCTATGAGGTCAGGCCCGAGAACGCCTGGCAGCGCCTGAAGGGCCGGATTCGCAAGCCCAAGGAAGTCGCGCTGCTGATGGAGATCGCCGCCTGGCGGGAGCGGGAGGCGCAAAGCCGCGACGTGCCGCGCCAGCGGGTGCTGAAGGACGATGCGCTGATGGATATCGTTCAGCGCGGTCCGCGCTCGGTCGAGGCGCTGGCGGAGCTTCGCTCCGTGCCGAACGGCTTCGAGCGCTCGCGGGCCGGCGGCGAGGTGCTCGCGGCGATCGAGCGCGGCCTGGCGCTCGATCCCAGGACCCTGCCCCGTCTCGAACGCGAGCGCGGACGCCCGACCAATGGCGCCGTACTCGACCTGCTCAAGGTGTTGCTGAAGGCGACCGCCGATGCCGAACGCGTCGCCCCCAAGATCCTGGCCTCGACCGACGATCTCGAGGCCATCGCCTCGGACGACCTGGCCGATGTACCGGCCCTGCAGGGTTGGCGCCGCGAAGTCTTCGGCAACAAGGCGCTGGCGCTGAAGAACGGGCAGCTGAGCCTGAAGATCTCCCGCGGGCGCGTGACCGTCGCCTGAGCGGCCGATGATCTAACCTTCTGCGCTTGCAGCAGCCTTCCCGAAAGCCGTCCGCGTTTCGGGCCTATGCCTTGCGTCAGAGACGCCCTGTCTCGTCGTCACGAGCGAAGCAATCCCCTCAGGCAGAGGCCGGGATTGCTTCGCCGCCGCGCCCCTCCCATGACAGACGAGGCTAAGGCCAGCGTCTCGTGCTGATGCTCACGCCGCCTTCTTTCGCTCGGCGATGCGCGCCAGATCGGTCAGCAACCGGCGCGTGCCCTTGAGCCGCTGCTCCGCCGTCTCGAAGTCGTCGATGAAGACGACGCGCATGTCGGGACGGACCTTGGCCAGCGTTCCCTGCTTCGCGACATAGCCGACCAGCCCCTCGGGATTGGCGAACTCGTTGTCGCGGAAAGCAACGATGATGCCCTTCGGTCCGGCCTCGACCTTCTCGACATTGGCCCGGCGGCAGAGCGCCTTGATCGCCACGATCTCCAGAAGTTGCTGCACTTCTTCCGGCAGCGGCCCGAAACGGTCGACCAGCTCGGCACCGAAGGATTGGATCTCGCCATCCTCGTCGAGCGTCGAGAGCCGCTTGTAGAGGGTCAGGCGCAGCGTCAGGTCGGTGACATAGTGCTCGGGGATCATCACCGGCGCGCCGATCTGGATACTTGGCGACCATTGGCTTTCGGCAACGATGTCGATGCCGGCCTTGAGCTGCGCCACCGCCTCCTCGAGCATCTGCTGGTAGAGTTCGTAGCCGACCTCCTTGATGTGCCCGGATTGCTCGTCGCCGAGCAGGTTGCCGGCGCCACGGATGTCGAGATCGTGGCTGGCGAGCTGGAACCCCGCACCCAACGTGTCGAGCGATTGCAGAACCTTCAGCCGGCGCTCGGCCTGCTCGGTCAGCTTGCGATTGGCCGGCATGGTGAAGAGCGCGTAGGCGCGGATCTTCGAGCGGCCGACGCGCCCGCGCAGCTGATAGAGCTGGGCGAGGCCGAACATGTCGGCGCGATGCACGATCAGGGTGTTAGCCGTCGGGATATCGAGCCCGGACTCGACGATCGTGGTCGAGAGCAGAACGTCGTACTGGCCCTCGTAGAAGGCCGTCATCACGTCCTCGAGCTGGCCCGCCGCCATCTGGCCATGGGCAATGCCGACCTTGGCCTCGGGTACCTGCTTGTCGAGGAAGTCCTTGACCTCGGCGATGTCCTCGATGCGCGGCACGACATAGAAGCTGCGGCCACCACGATAGCGCTCGCGCAGCAACGCCTCGCGCACGATCAGCGGATCGAACGGCGTGACGAAAGTCCGCACGGCCAACCGGTCGACCGGCGGGGTCGCAATGATCGAGAGCTCGCGCACACCCGTCATGGCGAGTTGGAGCGTACGCGGTATCGGCGTGGCCGACAGCGTCAGCATATGCACCTCGGCGCGGAACTCCTTCAGCCGCTCCTTGTGGTTGACGCCAAAATGCTGCTCCTCGTCGACGATGACGAGGCCGAGATCCTTGAACTCGACGCCCTTGCCGAGCAGGGCATGGGTACCGACGACGATGTCCATGGTGCCGTCGGCGATGCCCTGCTTGACCGCCTTGAGATCCTGAGCCGAGACGAAGCGCGAGGCCTGGCCGACCTTCACCGGCAACCCCGCAAAGCGCTCGGCGAAATTCCGGTAATGCTGGCGGGCGAGCAATGTCGTCGGCACCACGACCGCGACCTGCTTGCCGGCCAGCGCCGTCGTGAAGGCGGCACGCAGCGCCACCTCGGTCTTGCCGAAGCCGACATCGCCGCAGACCAGGCGGTCCATCGGCCGACCGGCCGCGAGATCGTCCAGTACCGCATCGATCGTGTTCTGCTGGTCTTCCGTTTCCTCGAACGGGAAGCGAGCCCGGAATTCATCATAGAGCCCGTCCGGCGGAACGAGGCGCGGCGCCTCCTTCAGCGCGCGGGCGGCAGCGATCTGGATCAGCTTGCCCGCCATCTCGCGGATGCGCTGCTTCAGCTTGGCCTTGCGCGCCTGCCAGCCACCGCCGCCAAGCCGGTCAAGAGGAACCTCGGTGTCCTCCGAGCCATAGCGCGAGAGCAGCTCGATATTCTCGACCGGCAGGAACAGCTTGGCATCGCCCGCATAGTGGATTTCGAGACAATCATGCGGCGCTCCGGCCGCCGTGATGCTCTGCAATCCAATGAAGCGGCCAATGCCGTGATCGACATGGACGACAAGGTCGCCGGGCGCGAGCGATGACAGCTCGGCGATGAAATCCTGCGGCCGGCGCGTCTTGCGGCGCGGGCGCACGAGGCGGTCGCCCAGGATGTCCTGCTCGCCGATGACCGCAAGCTTGCCGGCCTCGAAGCCGGTCTCGAAGCCCCAGACCGCGAGTGCCGTGATGCCGGGCTTCAGATCGAAGGCCGCGCGCAGGGACCCCGTGGTCTGTACGGTCTTGAGGCCATGATCGGCCAGCACATGGGCCAGGCGTTCGCGGGAGCCCTCCGACCATGCCGCAAGGATGACGCGCCGGCCATCGGCCTGCAGCGCTTTCACATGGGCGACCGCCGCATCGAAGACGCTGCCGGCATTGTCGGCGCGCTCGGCCGCAAAGCTTCGACCCTGGCGGGCGCCGAGATCGACGATCAGCTTGCCGTCGCTATCGGGCAGCTGGAACGGCGTCAGCGACGCGACGCCGGCATTGTCGATCACGCCGCGCCATTCGGCCGGGGACAGGTAGAGCGCATCGGGTGGCAACGGCTTGTAGGGCGTCCCTCCCGTGCCGCCCTGGTCGAGGGCGGCCTTGCGCGCATCGTAGTAGTCCTTGATCAGGCTGATGCGCTCGCCGACCGCATCCTCGGCCTGCGCGTCGAGAACCAGCGGCACATCCGGCAGATAGGTGAAGAGCGTGTCGAGCCGGTCGGCCAGCAAGGGCAGCCAATGCTCGAGCCCCGCAGGCCGCCGGCCTTCGCTGACCGCCTCGTAGAGCATGTCGTCACGGCCGGGCGTGCCGAAGCTCGTGATATAGGACTGGCGAAAGCGCTTGATGCTCTCGCTCGTCATCTGCGCCTCGGACATCGGCACGAGATCGAGTCCGCGCAACTGGCCCGTGGTGCGCTGCGTCTCGGGGTCGAAGGTCCGGATCGATTCCAACGCGTCGCCGAAGAAGTCGAGGCGGATCGGCGCAGGCATGCCGGGCGGAAAGAGATCGACGATGCCACCGCGCACCGCGAACTCGCCGGTCTCGCGCACCGTCGAGGTCCGCAGGTAGCCGTTCATGTCGAGCCAGCGTGCGAGTTGCTCTGTGTCGACCATGTTGCCTGGCGCAGCCGAAAAGCTCTCCGAGGCCACCTTGCTGAAGGCCGGCACGCGCTGCAGCGCGGCGTTGACCGTCGTCAGCAGCAGACGCGGCTTGTCGCCTGACTTGGTCTTGGCCAGTCGCGACAACGTCGTCATGCGATGGGCCACGATGGCAGGAGCCGGCGAGACGCGGTCATAGGGCTGGCAGTCCCAGGCCGGGAAGCTCATCACCTCCAGATCGGGCGCCACGAACTGGAGCGCATTTTCCAGAACCTGCAGCCGCTGCCCGTCACGCGCGACGAAGACGAGCATTGCCGCGCCTTCCACCTTCTTCGCCCGGGTCCGGACGAGATCGGCAAGGACGACGGCGTCGAACCCGTCCGGCACGCTGGCGAGCGTCGGCTTGTCGCCCCGCTTCAGCGCGTCGAGGATGCGGTCGATCTGCAGCTTGGCGAGCTGGGCGGGGGGCGGAATGCTCATATCGGATTGTCGCTGCGTGCTCAGACGTGAATCGGCTTGCTGTGGTTGTGGAACGCCTTCAGCCGTCGGAACACGGCCGTATCGTAGTTCACCGGCACCTCGGCCTCTCCTGTGATCCAGGACAGCAGGTCTCGGTCGAGAACCTCGATCAGTTGCTCGAACTCGTCGAGTTCGGCATCGCTCAACGTGCCGATCTCGGCGTCGGCGAAGCGGCCCATGATCAGGTCCGTCTCCCGCATGCCGCGATGCCAGGCACGGAACAGGATCTTGCGGCGGCGCGGATCGAGATCGGCACTGGTGCGGGAAGAGCCACTCATCGTAAGCCTCGCATGAAATGCAAATGGCGGAACGGGCCGGCCCCGTCGCGGAACCTGCCGATGCAGGCTATATAGCGATGGTGTCGGGGCGAGTCAGTGGCCGAACCGCCGCGTTTCCCGCAATTCCGGTTCCCACCCGAGGCAGATGCGTCCTTCCCTGCTTGATCCGCTCTTTGCTCCCGCGACGATATTGCCCGGCGTCGGCCCCAAGCTCGGCAAGCTTCTGGACAAGCTGCTCGGCGACGAGACGCAGCCAGCGCGGGTCGTCGACCTGCTCTTCCACCTTCCCACGGGCGCGATCGATCGTCGCCCCAGCGCCAGCATCGCCGACGCTCCGGTCGGCGATGTCGCGACCTTTTCGGCCCGTGTCACCGAGCATCGCCCGGCCCCGCCCGGCAAGGCCAAAGCTCCCTATCGCGTCATCGTCGAGGACGAGACCGGGGACGTGACCCTGGTCTTCTTCCATGCCGATGTCCGCCATCTCCAGCAGACGTTGCCGGTCGGCGAGTTCCGCATCATCTCGGGCAAGCTCGAGCTCTGGGACGGTATGCGCCAAATGGTCCACCCCGACCGCATCATGGATGCCCGGGCCTTCGCCAGCCTGCCGTCGATCGAGCCGGTCTACGGCCTGACCGAAGGCATCGGGCCCCGCGTCATGACACGCATCGTGGCAGCAGCGGCGGAAAAATGTCCGGAGCTCGCCGAATGGCAGGACCGCAGCTTTCTGCAGAAGGCCGGCTTCGCCTCCTTCGCCGAGGCCATCCGTGCCCTACACCACCCGCCGGACCTGCGCGCCGTCGAGGGTGACACGATCGCACGCAGGCGCGTTGCCTATGACGAATTGCTGGCGAGCCAGATCGCGCTTGCCCTGGTGCGCCGGCAGCAGAAGAAGGCAGCCGGGCGCGTCACCGCCGGTGACGGCCGCATGCTCAAGGCGATCGAAGCAGCCCTGCCCTTTTCGCTCACCGATGGCCAGCGCCAGGCCGTGGCCGATATCCATTCGGACATGGAGAAGCCCGAGCGCATGCTGCGTCTGCTGCAGGGCGATGTCGGCTCGGGAAAGACCGTTGTCGCCCTGATGGCGATGGTCGCAGCCGCCGAAGCCGGCCGGCAATCGGTGTTGATGGCGCCAACCGAAATCCTGGCGCGCCAGCATGCCGAACGGCTGGCGCCGCTGGCAGAAACGGCCGGGCTCAAGCTCGCCCTGCTGACCGGCCGCGAGAAAGGCGCCGGCCGACGCCAGGTGCTCGAGCGGTTGGCGAGCGGCGAGATCGCCATCGTGGTCGGCACCCATGCGCTGTTCCAGGAAGGCGTCGTCTTCCACGATCTCGCGCTGGCGGTGGTCGACGAACAGCACCGTTTCGGCGTCCATCAGCGCCTGATGCTGGGCTCGAAGGGCGAGGCCGTCGACGTGCTGGTCATGACGGCAACGCCGATCCCGCGCACCTTGGCGCTGACCTGGTTCGGAGACATGGATGTCTCGGTGCTCGCCGAGAAGCCGGCCGGCCGCAAACCGATCTCGACACGCGCGATCTCGCTCGAACGCTATGACGAGGTCGTTGGCGCAGTCGGCCGCGCGGTGGAGGCCGGCGCGCAGGTCTATTGGGTCTGCCCGCTCGTTCAGGAATCGGACACGCTCGATGTCGCCGCCGCGCAGGAGCGCTTCGAGGAACTGGGGGGGCACTTCGGCGCCAGGGTCGGGCTGCTGCATGGCCAGATGCCCGGGCGCGACAAGGACGCTGCGATGGCGGCCTTCGTTGCCGGCGAGACGCGCATCCTGGTGTCGACCACCGTCATCGAGGTCGGGGTCGACGTGCCCAATGCCAGCGTCATGGTGATCGAGCATGCCGAGCGCTTTGGCTTGGCCCAGCTCCACCAGCTACGCGGGCGGATCGGGCGCGGCTCGGCCGCATCGACCTGCCTCCTGCTCTATAAGGGGCCGTTGGGTCCGGTCGCGGAAGCGCGATTGACCATCATGCGCGAGACCGAGGACGGCTTTCGGATTGCCGAGGAAGATCTGCGCCTGCGTGGCGAAGGCGAGGTGCTCGGCACGCGCCAGTCCGGATCCCCCGACTGGCGCGTTGCCCGCCCCGAAATCGATGGCGATCTGCTGGCCGCCGCTCGCGATGATGCGCGGCTCCTGATAGAGCGCGACCCGCACCTCGCCGGCGAACGCGGCGAAGCCGTCAGGACGCTGCTCTATTTGTTCGAGAGGGACGTCGCGATCAAGCTTTTGCGCGCCGGCTAGATCGTCGGACCGGATATCGTATCCGGTCCGACGATCTAGCCATCTGTGATTGCATCGGCTTTCCCGAAAACCGCAATCCACTTTTCGGGCCGATGCTTTAGCGCTGGAGATCCTGCGGGAGATCAATCCCGATCAAGCGGCCGTAGCGCGGGATCGGCATCGTCCGGGTGTGCCTTCGTGAGAACCACAATGGACCCAATCAGCAAAGCCGTGTGGTGCGTCGAGAGCCGCTTCGCCTCCGGGATCTCGCTCGACGAGATCGCCTCGGTCAGCGGCGTCTCGCGCTTCCATCTCTGCCGCGCCTTCGGCAACGCGACCGGCCGCTCGGTGATGCGCTATGTGCGCGAACGCCGGCTGACCGAAGCCGCCCGGAGACTGGCGAATGGCGCGCCGGACATCCTCTCCGTCGCGCTGGACTGGGGGTACGGCTCTCACGAGGCCTTCACCCGCGCCTTTCGCGAGCAATTCGGCCTCACGCCCGAAGAACTGCGCGAGCGGCGCGACCTCTCGGCGCTCAAGCTCGTGGAGCCCATCGTCATGGACGCAAGCCCAACCGTTATCCTGGAAGAACCCCGCTCACTGACCGGCAAGAGCATGCTCGTTGCCGGGTTCGGCAGCCGCTACACCTATGAGACCACTGCCGGCATTCCGTCGCTCTGGCAGAAGCTCACCCCGCATTTCGGCCATGTCCCGGGCCAGATCGGGGGCATCGGCTACGGGGTCTGCTACAACGCCGACGACGAGGGCAGCTTCGACTATCTCGCTGGCGTCGAGGTGAAATCCTTTTCCGACCTGCCACCCGAATTCGACCGCATCCGCATTCCCGAGCAGAACTATGTCGTGTTCCTGCATCACGGCCATATCTCGGGCATCAAGGGCACATTCGACGCAATCTGGCGCGACTGGCTGCCGAAGAAGGGCTGGAAAGCCTCGGAAGGGCCGAGCTTCGAGCGCTATGACGAGCGCTTCGATCCGCAAAGCGGTACCGGAACCGTCGAAATCTGGGTTCCGTTGAAGGCCTGACGACCTCCCGGACCAAAAAGGACGGCAAGTCCGCAGATCAGTTCTGGGACTTGCCGTTGCCTGGTGGCGCCTTCGAGCCATTCTCCCCCGGCTGGATCAGCCCGGCGGACATGATGAGCTTGGCGCCGTCCTCCACGGAGATTGAAAGCTCCACCACCTCGCGACGCGGCAGGTAGAAGAAGAAACCCGTGGTCGGGTTCGGCGTGCAGGGCAGGAAGACGCCGATCTGTTCGCTGCCATCCGGCAGCCGTGAGCTGATCTCGGGCGCCGCCTCCTGAGAGATGAAAACGATGGACCACATGCCCGGCTGCGGGAACTGCACCATGCCGACCTTGCGGAACGATGTGCCCGATTGCGAGAATATCGTCTCGAAAACCTGCTTCACGCCCTTGTAGAGGCCGCGGATCACCGGCATCCGGTGCAGGATCGCCTCCCCAGCATCGAGCAGGGTACGCCCGACCAGGTTGGCCGTCAGGAAGCCGAGCAGCGTCAAGCCGATCAATCCGATCACCAGCCCGAAGCCGGGGATCGGATAAGGCAGATAGGTCTCGGGCAGATAATTGTTGGGGATCAGCGGCTTCACCACCCCGTCGATCAGGTTGATGAACCACCAGGTCACCGAAGCGGTGATCGCCAGCGGCCCCGCGATCACGAGCCCGGTCAGGAAATAGCGGCGTAGCCGCGTGCCCGCAGTCGGCCGCAGCAAATCCGGCTGAAGCATGTGGCTGGGATCAGGAGGGCCGTCTAACGTCATGGCGGTCCGGGAATCCGATCTCCACAGGGCGTGCTTGCCTCGGCGGCGCTGCATCGCGATATGAGCAGGATAGCCGAGCCGGTGCTGCTGACCAGCCCCGTCTCACGTGCCGACGCGAATGCGGATGGATTTCGTGACCGAAACACCCCGGCAACTCCGCCGCTGGTACAGGCCGCTGATGTTCGCCGCTGGTTGGGTGTTCACGGGAATCGGGGTTATCGGCCTCGTGCTGCCGCTGATGCCGGGAACAGTCTTCCTGATTCTCGCGGCCTGGTGCTTTTCGCGGTCTTCGCCTCGCTTCGAGGCCTGGCTGCTTGGCCATCCCAGGCTGGGTCCGCACGTCCGTCGCTGGCGCGCAACCGGCGCGATCGACCGTCGGGCGAAATGGATCGCCTGCGGCTCCATGCTGTTCAGCTTCGGACTGGTGGCGCTGAGCGACGCTCCGCCTGTCGCGCTCTGGGCCAGCGGCGCCAGCCTGCTCGCCGCCGGAAGCTATGTCGCGAGCCGGCCGGAGCCGACCCGCCAGGATTGATCACTCGACCGAGGATTGATCACTCGACAGTGACGGATTTTGCCAGGTTGCGCGGCTGGTCGACGTCCTTGCCCATGAAGACGGCCGTTTGATAGGCGATCATCTGGATCGGGACTGCATAGACGATCGGTGCGAAGAGCGGGTCCATATCCGGCATCACGATCGTCACCTCGGGCTCGATGCCACATTCGGCAGCGCCCTTGGCGTCGGTGATCAGGATGATCCGGCCGCCACGTGCCGCGACCTCCTGCATGTTGGAGGCGGTCTTCTCGAACAGCGTATCATGCGGTGCGATGACGATGACCGGCATGTCCTCGTCGATCAGTGCGATAGGACCATGCTTCAGCTCACCTGCCGGATAACCTTCGGCGTGTATATAGCTGATTTCCTTGAGCTTCAGAGCGCCTTCGAGCGCCATCGGGAAGCTCGTGCCCCGGCCGAGATAGAGCACGTCGCGTGCCTTCGACAGCTTTCGGGCGAGCTTCTCGATCTCGGGTTCCAGCGTCAATGCCTGCGCCATCAATCCCGGCAGCGCGATCAGCTCGCGGACATATCGGGCCTCTTCCGCCTCCGAAAGCGTGCCGCGGGCGCGAGCCGCCGCAAGGGCCAGGCTCGCGAGCGCGGTCAACTGGCAGGTAAAGGCCTTGGTCGAAGCCACGCCGATCTCCGGCCCGGCCAGGGTCGGCGCCACGACATCGCTCTCTCGCGCGATTGTCGAGGTCGGCACGTTCACGACGGCAAGGACGTGCTGCCCTTCCTGACGGGCGTAGCGCAGGCAGGCAAGCGTATCGGCGGTTTCACCCGATTGCGAAACGAAGAGCGCGAGACCGTCCTTGGGCAGCGGCGCCTCGCGATAGCGGAACTCGGAGGCGACATCGATCTCGACGGGCAACCGCGCCAGCTTCTCGAACCAGTACTTCGCCGTCAGTCCCGCATAATAGGCGGTTCCGCAGGCCGAGATGGACAGCCGCGACAGCGCCTTCCAGTCAAAGGGGGCATCGAAGGGCAGGCGCACGGTTCCCGCAGCCATGTCCAGATACTTCGTCAGCGTATGGCCGACGACCTCCGGCTGCTCGTGGATCTCCTTGGCCATGAAATGATGGTAGTTGCCCTTCTCGACCAGGAAGGTGCCGGCGGCGACCCGCTGCGCGCGACGCTCCACCTGCGCGCCCGTGACGTCGTAGAAGGTCGCGCCTTTGCGATGGAGCACGACCCAATCGCCTTCTTCCAGATAGGCGATGAGATTGGTGAAAGGGGCCAACGCCAACGCGTCAGAGCCGAGATACATCTCGCCATCGCCGACGCCGACCGCGAGCGGCGAGCCCTTGCGAGCGCCGATCAACAGGTCTTCCTCGCCCTGGAACAGGAATGCGAGGGCAAAGGCACCGCGCAGGCGTGGCAGGCTGGCTGCAACCGCCGCAACCGGATTCTTGCCCCGCTCCATCTCGCTGGTGACGAGATGGGCGACGATCTCGGTATCGGTCTCGGTCTCGAAGACGCGGCCCGCAGCTTCGAGCTCGGCGCGCAGCTCGCGGAAGTTCTCGATGATGCCGTTATGCACGACCGCGAGCTTCTCGGTCGCATGCGGGTGAGCATTGGTCTCGTTTGGCTTGCCATGCGTCGCCCAGCGCGTATGGCCGATGCCGATCATCCCATCGAGCGGCTCGTTCGACAGGCGGATCTCGAGGTTCCTGAGCTTGCCCTCGGCACGGCGGCGCGTGAGCAGACCCTTCTCCAGCGTCGCGACGCCGGCGGAATCATAACCCCGATATTCGAGCCGCCGCAGCGCCTCGACCACCTGAATGGCTACGGCTTCCTTGCCCAGGATCCCCACAATGCCACACATGCCCGACCTCTTTGAGTGTTGCCGTTGCCGGCCCGTGTAGCTGCGAACGCCAAAAACACCCAATCACGTTGAATGTCAGACTGTGAACAGGCGGTTTCGGCGTCGATTCAATCCGTATTCTTGGCCGCGCTCAGCTTCCTGACCTTTGCCCTATCTCGGAACACCTTCGCCCAACCGTCCCGCCCGACTTGCCTGCCGCGAGCGATCGCCAGCCCGTCAGGCGGAACATCGGAGGTGATGACCGAACCGGAGCCGACATAAGCCCCATCGCCGATCGTCACCGGGGCAACCAGCGACGAGTTCGAACCGACAAAGGCGCCGGCACCGATGGTCGTCTTGTATTTGAAGAATCCGTCATAATTACAGGTGATCGTACCGGCACCGATATTGGCCTCGGCGCCGACGCTCGCATCCCCGATATAGGTGAGATGGCTGACCTTGGCTCCTTCCCCGATATCCGCCGCCTTGATCTCCACGAAGTTCCCGACCTTGGCCTTGCGCGCCAGCTTCGCGCCGGGGCGCAGCCGGCCATAAGGCCCGACACTCGCCTGCGGGCCAACCTCGGCGCCCTCCAGATGCGAGAAGGCATGAATCACCGCGCCATCGGCAACGCTGACGCCGGGGCCAAAAACGACATTGGGTTCGATCAGGACATCGCTGCCGATTGTCGTGTCGTAGCTGAAGAACACGGTCTCGGGCGCAATCAGCGTCGCACCCTCCTTCATTACCGCCAGGCGCTTGCGGCGCTGGAACTCTGCTTCCGCAGCAGCGAGTTGGGCGCGGTCATTGACGCCCTGCACTTCGCTTTCGGGGGCGCTCAGCGCGACCACCTTCAAGCCTTTGGCGCGAGCGAGCGCCGGGGCGTCGGTCAAATAGAATTCGTTCTGGGCGTTCGAGCTGCCGATTGAATCGAGAATGGCAAGTGCGTGCCGACCGTCCAAGGCCATCAGCCCGGCATTGCAGAACCGGATCGTCCGCTCGGCCGCGCTCGCATCCTTGTGCTCGACGATCGCTTCCAGCACGCCGTCGCGCATCACAAACCGCCCGTAGCCAGTCGGGTCGGCAGCCTCGAATCCCAGCGCCACAACCGGCGCACCATCGGCGAGCCCAGCCCGCAGCGACAGGAAGGTCTCGGGCCGAACCAGCGGCGTATCCGCGAAGGCGACGAGGATATCGTCATAGCCCTCGGCCAGCGCCGCACGCGCCGCCAGCACCGCATGCGCCGTGCCGCGGCGCTCGGCCTGGACGAAGACGCGTGCCGACGGCAGGAGCGCCTCGACCTCGGCTGCGACGTCCGGCCGATCCGGCCCGATCACCACCGCGACCGCATCTGCCCCCGCCGCAGCAACTGCCGCGAGCGCATGACCGAGCAGCGAGCGGCCGGCCATCTCATGCAGCACCTTCGGGCGCTGCGATTTCATCCTTGTGCCCTCGCCCGCGGCGAGAATAACTGCAAGGCAGGTACGTCCGGGCTGTATTTCGGTCATGATTGTCGGCTTCCCTGCGGATCTAGCCTTTCGCTCCCGTGACCCTGACGGTGTCGCGTGGGCGATTTGGTGCATGGTGGCATTGCGGTCGCCGTGGATAGCCGATCCTGATGGCATTTGCCAAAACCTCCGGAGAGATCTTCGGCCGGCGTATTCGAGGGGCGAGACGCAATGGCAATACCTTTCCGCCGGCAACGCAAACGCGTTGCCCAAGTCGCTGGCCGCACGCAATTTTTAAGCGGCGACCGCTTTTCAGCCAGCCGGGAAATGATCTAGAAGCGCTGGGGTGCGACTGCGCCGCCCGCGTATGTTGGAAATAATGTCGAAATCCTTGAATCGCCGATGGTTTCTGGAGGGTGCGGCGTACAGCCTCGCCGCCGCGCCGCTTATGGGCACGAGCCCTGCATTTTCTCAGGCCAGCTGGGCCGCAACTGTACAGTCGGTGATCGCGGAAGGTCAGCGTTTCGATGCCGCACTGGTTGTCGAGGCCGCCCGCATGCTGTCGCGGCGCCCGATGGTTCCGGTGACGACCAATGATCTGCCCGAAGGCTACGCCACCCTGCCCTTCGACCAGTTCTCCGGGATTCGTGCGCAACCCGGCGGCCTGATCTGGGCTGGAGAGAACCGCGGCTTCACGGTCGAGCCGCTGCATCGCGGCTACGTCTTTTCTGCTCCCGTCAGCCTGTTCACGGTCGAAGACGATGTCGTGCGCCGCGTTGCGTTCGATCGCGGCAAGTTCGACTACGGCAAGGTTGCTCCCCCCCCGGCGGGCGTCGATCTGCAGTTCTCCGGCTTCCGGGTCTCCGCCGGGCTCGAGCGGCCTTACGAGGTTGCGATCTTCCAGGGCGCGACCTTCTTCCGCGCCGTGGCGCGCGGCCAGAACTTCGGTGCGCTGGCGCGCGCGCTGATCCTGCGTCCCGGCGAGACGCGGGGCGAGGAGATTCCCTTCTTCCGCGCCTTCTGGATCGAGCGCCCCAATCCGGCATCGGGCATGCTCGTGATTCACGCCCTGCTCGATTCCGAGAGCCTGTCAGGTGCGGCCCGGATGACTCTGCGCCCCGGCGACGTCACATTCATCGATGTCGAGATGACCCTGTTCGCGCGGCAGGTGTTGGACCATGTCGGCTTCGGCTGCACCACGGGCACCTTCATGTCGGGGCCTCAGAGCCGCCGGACCTTCGACGACGTCCGCCCGGCCGTGCACGAGGTCTCCGGTGTCCAGATGCTCACCGGCGCCGGCGAATGGATCTACCGCCCGGTCAGCAACCCGACCAATCTGCAGGTCTCTTCTTTCGTCGACACCAATCCGCGCGGCTTCGGTCTCGTCCAGCGGGAGCGCGATCCGGCAGCGTTCCAGGATGACGACCAGCGCTTCGAGCTTCGCCCCAGCGTCTGGATGGAGCCGCTTGGAGAATGGGGAGCCGGTTCAGTCCAGCTGATCGAGATCCCAAGCGATTCCGACATCAACAGCAACATCATTTCCTACTGGCGGCCGCGCCAGCCGATCGCCGCGGGCAGCGAAACCACGATCGCCTATCGCCAGGCCTGGTGCTGGCAGCCACCCGAGCGACCACCGCTCGCCCTGGCCACGCGCATGCGTCAAGGCCGCGGCACGCAGGGTCGGCGTCGACGGTTCATGGTCGAGTTCACAGGTGACAAGCTGGCGGACCCCGCTGTGGTTGCCGCGACGCGCGCCAATATCACGGCGACGACCGGGGCGATCCAGGGTTTGCGTCTTTGGCCTTATCCGGAACGCAAGCTGATGCGGGTCCGCTTCGAGGTCGACCCTGGCAATGAGAATCTCTCCGAACTGCGCCTTGTGCTCGAAGCCGGCGGCCAGCCCGTATCGGAAACGTGGTTGAATCGATGGACGTGGTGACCGAGATGCCGCCGCGCGCGGTCGAAACCGCTCCCCGTCCGGGCTTGCCCCGTCCGGAGGCAGCGACCCCGCCTGAGAACCGGCTGGTGATGCCGGTCCAGTCCTTCCGCAGCTGGAAGGCCTCGGAACGCCGCAAGCCCGCCGCACCATTGGCCTGGACGACGCCGTGGCTGAAGCGCCTCTTCGTCTTCGGTGGCGGTCTCGCGCTCACCGCCTATGGCGCCTGGGAAATGTACCATGTCGTGTCGGTCAGCCGCACGACCTTCCTGCAGTACGTCTTGCTGCTGCTGTTCACGGTCAATTTCTCGTGGATCGCACTCGCCTTCACCAGCGCACTGATGGGGTTCTTCGGCCTGCTGTTTAGGACCGGCCGGACCGAACGGGCGGAATCCCTCCAGCATCGCACCGTCGTGGTGATGCCGATCTACAACGAGTCGACCGCGCGAACCTTCGCGGCGCTGGCCGCGATCCGGGAATCGGTAGAGGCCACGGGCCTCGGGGCGCATTTCGACTATTTCATCGTCTCGGACACGACCAATCCTGATGTCTGGATCGCCGAGGAGCGCGCCTTTCTCGCTCTGCGTGAACGGCTCGGCCCCGGCGCGCGCGTCTACTACCGGCACCGCCCGAAGAACCATCACCGCAAGGCCGGCAACATCGCCGATTTCGTCACCCGTTGGGGCGGTGACTACGAGCACATGGTCGTGCTCGACGCCGACAGCCTGATGACCGGCACCTGCATCGTGCGCCTCGCTGTCGCGATGGAGGCCGATCCCGACGCAGGAATCATCCAGTCGCTGCCGCTGATCATCAATCGCAACACCTTCTTCGCGCGGCTGCAGCAATTCGCGGCACGGGTCTACGGACCGGTGATCGCGACCGGCCTCGCCATGTGGTCGGGCCGCGACGGCAATTACTGGGGCCATAACGCGATCATTCGCACCAAGGCCTTCGCCGATCATTGCGGACTGCCCGATCTGAACGGCAAGCCGCCCTTCGGCGGACATGTCTTGAGCCATGACTTCGTCGAGGCCGCGCTGATGCGCCGCGCCGGCTGGTCGGTCTATATGCTTCCCGACCTGACGGGTTCGTATGAGGAGAGCCCGCCCTCCCTGATCGACATATCAGTGCGCGACCGCCGCTGGGCGCAGGGCAATCTCCAGCACTCGCGCATCATCGGCGCGAAGGGTTTCGTCTGGTCGACGCGCCAGCATTTCGCCACCGGCATCATGGGCTATCTCGCCTCGCCGTTCTGGTTGATGCAGCTCGTGGTCGGCATCCTGATCGTGCTGCAGGTCAATTACGCGCGCCCTGAATACTTCACCCAGGAGTTCACGCTCTTCCCGGTCTGGCCGCGCTTCGACCCCGAGCGCGCCTTGAACCTGTTCGCCCTCACCATGGCGATCCTGCTCGCACCAAAGCTCTTTGGGCTGCTGCTGACCCTGTTCGACGGCAAGCTGCGGCGCGCCTGCGGCGGTACCATCCGGCTTATTCTCTCGTCGCTGCTCGAGATCCTGTTCTCCGCCTTCTTCGCGCCGATCATGATGCTGATCCAATCGGGTTCGGTCTTCCAGATCCTGCTCGGACGCGACACGGGCTGGAACCCGCAGCGCCGCGACGACGGCTCGATTCCGTTGAAGGACATCATCCGGCGCCACCGAATGCACACCGCACTCGGCGCCATCGCCGGTATCTCGGCCTTCATGATCGCGACCTCGCTCTTCGCTTGGATGTCGCCGACGATCGTGGGTCTCGTGCTGGCCATTCCGCTGTCCTGGGCATCGGGCCAGCTCGCGCTCGGGCTCTGGCTGAAGCGGCACAAGCTCCTGGTGACGCCGGAGGAAGGCGACCCGCCGGCGATCGCGCTGCGTGCCAATGCGCTGCAGGAGGAATTCGCCAAGGCGGGCTTCGACGAAGCCGACGGCCTCAAGGCGCTGCATGCCGATCCGCGCCTGCGTGCCGAGCACGACATGATGCTCCCCGAGGGGCATCCGCGCCGCCGCGGTGAAGTCGAGCCCGAGCGCGCCGTCGCACAGGCAAAGCTGGTCGACGCGGAAACGATCGACGAGGCCGCGATCTGGCTGAAGCCGAGGGAACGTATGGTCGTGCTTCACGACCGCGCTCTGGTTGGCTTGCTGTCCTCGTTGCAGCCGTCGAAGGACTAGACGGGGAAGCTCGTCAGTTTCGGAGCGACGGCGGGGGACGGGAAACAGATCGCCGGTCGTCGTCTGCCCTGCATACCCGCGACGCTGCGCTTGAGCGTCAGCCATTCGCTACATGGCCGCCTTCTGAGCGCCCGGTCGCTTCGCAAGCGGCTGCGGCCTCAGAGCACGCTGCATTCAAACCAGCATCCCGGCCGGGCGGCTTCGGCGGCTCGGAGCTGTGGCCCATGCGGGAAGAGAGCCTTCACTGGCCCGGTCAGGGTTCCCTGGGCTTTCCGGTCGCCGGAAGATCCGCGGTTCCGCATCATCCCAGCCGAAATCACCAGCCTCGTGCCAACGCGCATTCGCCGTCTGGCGCTTAAGTCCTCGGGCTGCTCACTGCCTGGTGAGGACATCCTGGATCGCCCGAGCGGCGACGGCGTGGCCATTCTCGTTCCAGTGAGCATCCGCCGCGAACTCGAATCGCCGCTGGTTGCGAGCCCAGTCCTCGGCGAAGACGGGGTGCAGGTCGAGGAAGGCGATCCCCGCCCGTGATGCGGCCTCGGCGGCGATACGGTTGAGCTTCAGCGCCGGGCTGTCGGGGCGGCCGGCGTAGATCGCGCTGCGATCGCCATCCATGGCCACCAGCAACTGGGCGCCGATACTGCGGGCCTGCGCCGCAAGGCGGACCATCATGTAATCCGTCGCGGCGCGGATATCGGCCTCGCGACTCAGCACCGACGCGACATCGATATTGGCCGCAAAGCGCGTATCCTCGGCCTGGGCCGGCCCGAGGAACGCATCCAGCAGAGCCTGCGGGCGCACCTGCCAGCGATAGAGGAAATAGCGCGCCGTCGCGGTCTGCCTGAGCCACTCCACGGCGCGGGGACGCCAGGGCTCAGGCGCGATCTCGCCTAGAACCTTGCCGCCCTCGACACGCAGCTTCAGGAAGCTCGACGTATACCGGCCCGGCGTGAAGACAAAGCTCTCGTCGAAGTCGTTATGGACCAGCAGCACGACGATCTGGTCCGGCCTCGCCGCCAGCACCTCACGGTCGATCATCTGGATATATTGGCTGAAGGGTGCCCCGGCGATGGCGTAGCGGTAGACCTCGACGGGGCCCGCGCTGGCAAGGCCACCCTGAATCACGTCGGCGACGCTGCGCCCGACCGGAACCTGCAGGGCCTCGACGAAGCTGTCGCCGACAAAGGCGACCCGTCGACGCCCGGGAATGCGCTCGGCCGGATAATCCGGCAAGGGCGAATTCCACCCCTTGGCGTTGATCGAGAATGGCGCCGCGATCTCGTCGCGCACGCGCCAGACGCCGGTCTGGTTCGGAGCATAGCGCACGAGTTCATTGGCGAAGTCGTTGCGCGGCACGTCGCTGCCCGGCAGCACGAAGCGAAACAGAACAAGCTCGCAAAACGCGAGAAACACCAGCAGGCTGGCCAGCGACACGCCAAGATTGATCAGGCCGTTGCGCAGGCGGGAGCGAGGTTTCTCCACCGTCATGCTCCCGCTCATTGCTCTAGTCGATATCCTCGACTTCGACCTCGGTGCCATAGACGCGCTGCGCGAGCGACGCCTCCATGAACGGGTCAAGATCACCGTCGAGCACGTCCGACGGCGCCGTCGAGCTCACTCCGGTGCGCAGGTCCTTCACCAGCTGATAGGGCTGCAGCACATAGGAGCGAATCTGGTGGCCCCAGCCGATATCGGTCTTGGAGGCCGCCTCGGCATTCGCCTTTTCCTCGCGCTTCTTCAGCTCGACCTCGTAGAGGCGGGCGCGCAGCATGTCCCACGCCTTGGCGCGGTTCTTGTGCTGTGAACGCTCCTGCTGGCAGGTGACCGCAATCCCCGTCGGGATATGCGTGATGCGCACCGCCGAATCGGTCGTGTTGATGTGCTGCCCGCCGGCGCCCTGGGCGCGGTAGGTGTCAATCCGGCAATCCGATTCCTTGACGTCGATAACGATCCGGTCGTCGACGACGGGATAGACCCAGACGGATGCGAAGCTGGTCTGCCGGCGGGCGTTCGAATCGAATGGCGAGATGCGCACGAGCCGGTGCACGCCCGATTCGGTCTTCAGCCAGCCATAGGCATTGTGGCCCTTGAACTGCAGCGTCGCCGACTTGATGCCGGCCTGATCGCCATCCTGATAGTCGAGCATCTCGACCTTGAACTTCCGCCGCTCGCCCCAGCGCCGGTACATGCGCAGCAGCATCTCGGCCCAGTCCTGGCTTTCGGTACCGCCGGCGCCAGGATGGATTTCGACATAGGTATCGAGCATGTCGGCCTCTCCGGAGAGCAGTGTCTCGACCTGCCGGCGTGCCGCTTCCTGCTCGACAGCCTTGATCGCGACTTCGCCTTCCGTGATGGAGGCGGCATCACTCTCCATCTCGCCCAGCTCGATCAGCGTCAGGGCATCGTCGAGATCGCGCTCGAGCTTCAGGATGCCGTTGATCTGGTCTTCGAGCGAGGTCCGCTCGCGCATGAGCTTTTGTGCCTGCTCGGCATCGTCCCAGAAGGTGGGGCCTTCGGAAAGTGCGTTCAGCTCCGCGAGGCGTCGTTGTGCGACATCCCAGTCAAAGATGCCTCCTCAGCAGTCCAATCGACTGCTTGGCGTTATCAAGTTGGGTCTGAACTTCAGGACGCATGATGCCAGCAGAACTTTCCTTGATGGGATTCGATCCGGCATGCCGGACGGAGCTGTTCAGATAGGGGCGAAAGGCGCGGGTGTAAACGGCACAGAATGTTTTCCAGCCTCCGCGAGGCCATCAGAGAGGTGCAGTCATCTCCACGAGCTTCGCCACCGTGTTCATGTTGCGCGCCGTGCCGGGGTCGCAGGCCGGAATGCGCAAGCGTGAATCCGCCATCCCGTCGCCATAAAAGATATAGACTTCGCGCTGGGCGAGATGCACCAGCTCACCCCGGATACCGCGGGCATGGTCCAGGGTGTCAGCGGGAAGCGGCTCGTCGACGAAGATCGCCACCGTGCGGTTACCAGGCTTGTCCGAAAAGGGATTGCGCGCCAGCACCCCGGACATCTCGGCGGCAGATCTGACCAGCACACCGACTGGCTTTCCCGCATGGGTCCGGAGTTTGTCCTCGAGCACCGACTTGATCTGCGCTTCGTCCGCATCGCTCGTGAACACCACATTGCCGCTGGCGATATAGGTGCGCACCTGGCTAAGGCCAGCTTCCTCGCACATCGCCTTCAAAGTGGTCATCGGGAGTTTTCCCGTTCCCCCGACATTAACCGCGCGCAACAGGGCTATATAGGCCGTCATGGCGTCTCGCCGCATGCAGAGTTCGGCCCAATGCCGGCGCCCTCGCCGGCCGGGATACAGAACGCCGGCGCGAGACACGGGGCCGATCTGGCCTTCGCTCCCACGCCGGCGATAACGGATCTAGTACAGGCCGCCGGTGCCGGACCCGACGCTGCGCCCGCCGCCGGGAGAGACGTTGAACGGCGCGCCGCCACCCTCACCCGCAGCACCGATGACCGAGTAGCTGTCGGGCGGAGCGGTACCCGGCTTGAAGGCTTCGAGAATGCCGCCTTCGCCACCGGCACGCATGCCGCTGCGCGGATCGACGCGGATCAACTTGATGCCGGCCGGCACGCGGAACGGCGTCGCCGGCTTGTCCTTCAGCGCAGCCATCATGAAGTCGCGGAAGATCGGAGCGGCATATTGGCCGGCCGTCGCCGAGTTGCCCAGCGACTTCGGCTTGTCGAAGCCCATATAGACGCCGACCGCGAGATCCGGCGAGAAGCCGACGAACCAGACGTCCTTGGCCTCGTTGGTCGTGCCGGTCTTGCCCGCGAGTGGCTTGCCGACCGACTTGACCACCTGCGCCGTGCCGTTCTGCACCACGCCTTCGAGCAGTGAAACCATCTGGTAGGCCGTCAGCGGATCGAGCACCTGGTCGCGATTGTCGATCAGGCGCGGCTCCTTCTGGCTCGCCCATTTGTCAGCATTGCAGCCTTCGCAGACGCGCTGATCGTGACGATAGATCGTGCCACCAAAGCGATCCTGGATGCGGTCGATCAAGGTCGGACGAATGCGCTTGCCGCCGTTGACCAGCATCGAATAGGCCGCCGTCATGCGCATTACGGTGGTTTCACCGGCGCCGAGCGACATCGAGAGCACCGGCAGCATGTCGTCATAGATGCCGAAGCGACGGGCATATTCCGCGATCAGCGGCATTCCGACATCCTTGGCAAGGCGGACCGTCATCAGGTTCTTGGAGAACTGGATGCCGTAGCGCAGGGTGCGTGGCCCGGTCGACTTGCCATCATAGTTCTCAGGCCGCCAGACACCGAGGCCGCCGCCCTGATCGACCTCGATCGGCGCGTCGAGCACGATGCTCGACGGCGTATAGCCGTTGTCGAGCGCAGTGGCGTAGACGAAAGGCTTGAAGGACGAGCCCGGCTGGCGCAGCGCCTGCGTCGCGCGGTTGAACTCCGACTGGTCATGCGAGAAGCCGCCGACCATGGCCAGCACGCGGCCGGAATACGGATCCATCACGGTGATGGCACCGTTGACCTCGGGCATCTGGCGCAGGCGGACCTGGCCGGGCCTGCTGTCAATCGGCTCGACATAGACGACATCGCCGACCGAGACGGCCTGGGCGACGCGGGCGCGTCGGGTCCAGCGGATGCCGTCACCCGTCAGCGTCACGGTATCGCGCTCGGTCCGGAGATGACCGGAATTCTCGCGTCCCGGATGCAGGCCGAGTCGCGCGCTGTCGCCACTGACATCGAGCACGACGGCAAGGCGCCAGGGCGCCACGTCGCCGAGCACCGGCAAGTCGCCGAGCGCAATGCCCCAGTCGCGCGCGCTGATGTCGAGCTTCTGGATGGCACCGCGCCAGCCGCGCGCCTCGTCGAAGCGCACGAGCCCGTCGACCAGCGACTTACGGGCAAGCAGCTGCATCTTGGGATCGACGGTGGCGCGCACGGAAAGGCCGCCCTCGAGCAGCTTCTTCTCGCCGTAGCGATCCTGCAGTTCGCGACGAATCTCTTCGGCAAAATAGCCGGCCGCGATGTTGTTGGGTGAAATCGTACGCGGGTTGACGCCGAGCTGCTGCTTCTTGGCGGCCTCGGCCTCCTCGCGCTTGACCACACCGTTCTCCGCCATGCGATCGAGCACGTAGTTGCGACGCTCGATCGCCCGTTCGCGATTGCGGAAGGGGTGAAGGTCGGTCGGAGCCTTGGGCAGAGCCGCGAGATAGGCGACCTCCTGCAGGTTCAGCTCATGCACCGACTTGCCGAAATAATTCAGTGCGGCAGCGGCAACGCCGTAGCTGCCCTGCCCTGGTGCCGGAGCTCCGAGATAGATCTCGTTCAGGTAGAGCTCGAGGATCTTGTCCTTGGAATAGGTCCCCTCGATGCGCAGCGCGATCAGCGCCTCGCGAATCTTGCGCTCCAGCGACTGCTCCGAGCCGACGAGGAAGTTCTTCGCAACCTGCTGGGTAATGGTCGAGGCGCCCTGCGGCCGGCGACCGGACGCGCGGTTGCGAAAATTCGTGATCGCCGCGCGGACAAGCCCCTCAGGGTCGACACCCATATGCTTGTAGAAATTCTTGTCCTCAGCCGAGAGATAGGCGTCGACGACCAGCTTGGGAATCGCCTGGATCGGCAGATAGAGGCGGCGCTCGCGGGCGAATTCGGCGATCAGGCTGCCGTCACCGGCATGCACACGACTCATCACCGGCGGCTCATAGTTCCGCAGCTGCGCCGAGTCGGGCAGATCCTTCGAATAATGCCAGATGAACCCGCCGGCCACGACCGCGCCGATGACGAATACGATCGTGCCCGCAGCGAATAGCCACCCGAAGAGTCGCAGAATAAACCGCATCTAAGGCCCATGCCCCTGATTGCTGTGCAGTGACCGGTCTCGCCGGGTTCGCCGCAACAGAGCCGATCTCGTGCAAGAAACGGCTGCCACCGTCTCGCTCCCAGCTCTCGTCCTCGTCGCTTCCAAATCAGGTCTATAACACGGCTGAGATGGCGGAACCGTGGCCTAACGACCACAATCTTCGCCAACCGCATCAACAGGTCTCAACGTTGGTTCGCGGCAGCTTTTCCAGCCGAAAGCGTACTGGTGAAATAGCCATCGATCGCGTTGTGGACCGCCCCGACTGCCTGCGCTCGCCAGGATGGCGAATTCAGCAACTCCGCATCCTTGGGGCTCGACATATAGCCGAGCTCGATCAGTACGGAGGGAACATCCGGCGCGGTCAGGACACGAAATCCTGCGGAACGCAAGGGTACCTTGTGCAGCTTGACCGAACCGCCGAGCTTCTCGACCAGATTTCGCGCGAAGACCGAAGAGAATGTCCGGGTTTCCCGCTTGGCGAGATCCATCAGGATGCCCGCGACGTCCTGCACGTCCTCGGCCGCGTCGAGGCCCGCGACGGCATCCGCCTGGTTTTCCTTGGCGGCGAGCCGGGCCGATTCGGCGTCGGTGGCGCGCTCCGAGCCGGTATAGATCGTTGCGCCGCGCACATCCTGCGCCTGCGTCAGCGAATCGGCATGGATCGAGATGAAGAGATCGGCGCCGGCGGCGCGGGCGATCTTCACGCGCTGCCCCAATGGTACGAAGGTATCGTCATCGCGCGTCATCATCACCCGATAGCGGCCGCCGGCTTCGAGTTGCTCCTTCAGAGCCAGCCCGAAGGCGAGGACGACGGATTTCTCGGCGATCGAGGCAACCACGGCACCGGGATCGATCCCACCATGTCCGGGGTCGATCACCACGAGTTGGCGTGTCTCGCCGTGCGGCTTGGGCACTTGAGACGCCGGCCCCTCCTGCGACTGCGGAGCCGGGCGCACCGAAGCTGCCTGGAACTCGGCCCGGCTTGCGCGCTTCAACTCCACGACCAGCTCGCCGAATCCGCCGCGCACCTTGCGGACCTCGGCCTTCGCGACCACGGCTGGCTGAGCGAGATCCAGAATGATGCGGGAACGATCGGCCGTGAACATCCCGAAACGGAAGGCGCTGACGAAGCCGGCACTCTTGCGCGCCGTATTCGGCTGAACCTGGAAATTGACCGATGGCAGGTCGATCACCGCCCGATCGGGCGCGGCCATCACCGAGGCGCTGATCTCGACGGGACGCGAGAGCGCCATGGTGAGCCTGACGACCTCACCGGCCTGCTCGATCCTGGCATCGGTCGCGACTGGAAACTCGTTTGCAGTCCTGGGCGCAGGATTGGCGTTTACCGGCGCGCATGGCGCTAGAATCAACCAGGACCCGAGCATCAGACGGACCACGCCTGAAACCGTCAGCCGGTTCAGGCCAGCGCTGTGGGAATGGAACGTCAGGCGAATGGATCCCATTGGCGTCACCAAGGCTTAACCATAGCGACGCAGAAGCTTAACAGCCGGTTACCACGCAATTGTGATGGCGAGAACCGCCCCGGCGCCACCGCCATGATGTTGCCCAAGCGATGTGACTTGCAAATCACTGTCACCTGTCTGTAATGGGGGTGGTTGCATTGCAAAGCCACCCGTAGCGCGCATCCGGATTCGAGGATCCGTTGGCGTCCGGGACACGGCGAAGCGACAGGCCCTTACAGGACTTGTCGCGGCAGGGCAGCCGCCAACGGATCGTCCGCGGACGGCCTGCGTCAGGCATGAGGTTCGACGCATGGCAGTCTTTCGCGAGCGTGCAAACGCGGTGCAATCGTCTTCGACGCACGCACTGCAGGTTAGGTCAGATGTCGGGGCATACGACGCCGCTTAGCTCATCGGTGCATCGTCCATACCTTCGGGACTGCGGCGGGCTTTTTGCCCGGGCAGGCTTCCCGATCCGCCATCGCGTCCTGATCCCTCACTCCCTCCTGCAACATGCCGGTTCATGCCGGCTCATGCGCGGCGCCCCTGCCCGCGGCAGCGGATATCCTTCCGCAGCCCGGCGGGTCCTGTCGGCGGCTGCGCCAATGGAAATCTCTTATGGCCAACAAGATGCTTATCGACGCAACACACCCGGAAGAGACCCGGGTCGTGGTGGTGCGCGGCTCGCGCGTCGAGGAATTTGATTTCGAATCTGCCAGCCGCAAGCCGCTGCGGGGCAATATCTATCTGGCGAAGGTGACGCGGGTCGAACCTTCGCTCCAGGCCGCATTCGTCGAATATGGCGGCAACCGTCACGGGTTCCTCGCCTTCTCCGAAATCCATCCGGACTACTACCAGATTCCGGTGGCCGACCGGCAGGCCCTGCTCGCCGAGGAAGCACGCGCCGACCGCGAGGAAGAGCGCGACGAGGAACGCCGCGAGAAGCGCGGCCGCCGCGACCGCGGCCGGCGTGACCGCGACGGACGCGCCAAGAAGGCGAGCAACGACGAGACCGTCAGCGCCGATGTCGTCGAGACCGACGGCAAGGAAGCCGCCATGGTCAACGAAGGCGCGCCCGCCTTCGGCGAGTATTTTGCACCGGAGGTCGCAGAATCGAGTGACGAGACCGTCGTCGAGAACGCTGCGCCGCTGACCTTCGAGACCGTGATCGAAGCCTCTGCAGAAGTCGGCGAGGCGTCCGCTGACAACGAGGAAGCGCGCCGTCCGTCCGAGAATGACGAGGACGAGAACGGCGAAGACAGCGACGACCATGGCCACGACGAGCCGCAGGAAGAGCCGGAGCAGCTCGGCGGCGGCGACGCCCTGGACGATATGCCGGAGCGCCCGCGCCACTCGCGCCGCCAGTACAAGATCCAGGAGGTGATCAAGCGCCGCCAGATCATCCTGGTCCAGGTCGTCAAGGAAGAGCGCGGCAACAAGGGCGCGGCGCTCACCACCTATCTCTCGCTCGCCGGCCGCTATTCGGTGCTGATGCCGAACACCGGCAAGGGCGGCGGCATCTCGCGCAAGATCACCAATGCCGAGGACCGCAAGCGCCTCAAGGAAATCGCCCAGGAACTGGAGGTGCCGGAAGGGATGGGCATCATCCTGCGCACGGCCGGCGCCTCCCGCACCAAGGTCGAGATCAAGCGCGACTACGAGTATCTGATGCGGATGTGGGAGAGCGTGCGCGAACTCACGCTCGGCTCCGTCGCGCCGGCGCTCGTCTATGAGGAAGGAAACCTCGTCAAGCGCTCGATCCGCGATCTCTACAACAAGGACATCGACGAGGTTCATGTCGCCGGCGAGGAGGCCTACCGCGAGGCCAAGGACTTCATGCGCATGCTCATGCCGAGCCATGCCAAGAGCGTGAAGGCCTATCGCGACCAGACCCCGCTCTTCGCCTCGTTCGGCGTCGAGAGCCAGCTCGACGCAATGTTCTCGAACACCGTCACGCTGAAGTCCGGCGGCTATATCGTCATCAACCAGACCGAAGCTCTGGTCGCGATCGATATCAACTCGGGCCGCTCGACCCGCGAACACAATATCGAGGACACGGCTCTCAAGACCAATCTCGAAGCGGCGGAGGAAATCTCCCGCCAGCTCAGGCTGCGCGATCTTGCAGGTCTCATCGTGATCGATTTCATCGACATGGAGGAGAATCGCAACAACCGCGCCGTCGAGAAGAAGCTCAAGGACTGCCTCAAGAACGACCGTGCGCGCATCCAGGTCGGCCGGATTTCGGCCTTCGGCCTGCTGGAGATGTCGCGTCAGCGCATCCGCACCGGCGTCCTCGAGAGCTCCTCGGTCCCCTGCCCGCACTGCGCGGGTGCCGGCATGATCCGCTCGACCTCCTCGGTGGCGCTGCAGATCCTGCGCGCGCTGGAAGAGACCCTGATCAAGAGCGCCTCGCACAATCTTTCGGTCCGGACGCGGCCTGAAGTGGCGCTCTATGTCCTCAACCAGAAGCGCGCGCATCTCACCGACCTCGAGACACGCTTCGCCATCGCGATCACGGTCTCGGCCGACGCGACCCTGCTCGGCACCCGCTATTTCGAGGTCGAGCGCGGCGAGTTCGTCGGCAATGAAGGCCGCGTCGTTCCGAGCCCCTTCAAGGCCGAGGCGATCGCGCATGTCGATGACGATGCGCTCGATGCAGCGGCCGAGGCGGAGGCCGCCGGAGGAAGCGAAGACGAGCAGGAAGACGCTACCCAGGCAGACGCCGTTGCGGAACGCGGCGATGGCGAAGCCCGTGGGGACGGCGGACGCAAGCGCCGCCGCCGTCGTCGGCGCCGGCGTGGTGGCGAGCGCGATGCGAACGGCCAGCAGATCGAGGGCGGCAGCGACGCCGAAGGCGATGAAGGCGACGAGGATGGCGACGAGCACGCCGACAGCCCCGCTGTCGCGGAAGCCACCCCGGCTCCCGTAGCCGAGCCAGCCGAAGCGCCTGTCGCCGAGGTTGCAGCCGAAGCCGTCGAGGAGGCCAAGCCGCGCCGCGCCCGCCGCAGCACGCGCAAGATCAAGGCCGAAACCGAGCAAGAGGCAGCCCCCGAAGCGGCGAAGGCAGCCGAGGGCGTGACGGAGACCGTCGCCGCCGAGGCCGCACCGGCCGAGAAGCCGAAGCGTAGTCGGGCACGCAAGAAGGTCGTACCGATCACCGAGGACGGCGTCGCCGCCGAGGCTCCCGCCCCCGCAGTCGAAGCTCCGGCTGCTCCGGTCGAGACGCCGATCACCTCCGAAGCTGAGCCCGCTCCCGAACCTGCCCCGCGTGTCGTCGAGGAACCCGTCGCGGTCGTCCTGACCCCGCCGGATCCGGACCGGCCGAAGCGCGGCGGCTGGTGGAACAAGCTCGCCGGACGCAAGTAAGACTTCCGGCCGCTGCGATCACTCGCAGCGGCCTTCTTCGTTAAGGGGGTGACCGTCGATGCCGCCGCCGAGAAGCTTTGAGCGACTGGCGCTCGTCGTCGTCTGCATCGCGGCGCTGCTCGGTCTCGCCTGGCTGGCTTTGCAGGCGATCGGCTGGTTCGGCGTCGGCTTGCTCGGCCTCTTCATCGCCTTCGTGGCGATCCGCTTCGAGCTCGAGGAAAACCGGCCCGTCGGCCACCAGATGACGCCGGATCTCTATGCCAGCCAATTCCACAAGCATGGCCGTGAGCATGAGGCAGAGCGAGCGGGCTTTCGCACCCAACTCGTCGCCCAGATTTCTGCCGCCCGCCTCGGACTCGGGCTTGGCCTCCTGCTGACAGCCATTGGCTTCGGCTTCTTCTTCATCCTCGAAGCCAGTCGTTGAGACCCTACCCGGCCGAAGGCGCCAGCGGCGTCGGCGGCTGGATGGTCGTGATCGATGCGGCGGCCCCGGCAGAGGCCTGCCCTTCACCGCCCCTGACGGTCACGGCGTTCGAGGCAAAGGCTACGCCGGCATCGTTGAGCGCCTGATACATCCGCTTCAGCGCCTCACGCTGGAGCGCACCGGCCTGAGCCGGCTTGGCGGTGAATTTCAGCCGGATGACGATCGCAGTGTCGGCAATCTCGGCCACACCCTGCATCTTGAGCTGCGCGATGAAGTGAGGTCCGAATTCCGGGTCCTCCAGCAACGCGAGGCCGATCTTCTTGATTGTCTTGCGCGCCTTCTCGATATCGGCGGAGCGGTCGAGCCGGACGTTGAACTTCACCGTTGCCCAGTCGCGGCTGGCATTGGTCAGGGACGGGATCTGGCCGAAGGGCACTGTATGGATCTGTCCGCTCTGATGGCGCAGTTGTACCGAGCGTAGCGAAATCTTCTCGACCGTGCCCTTGAGCCGCCCCGTATCGACGTATTCGCCGACGCGGAAGGCATCCTCGACCATGAAGAAGAAGCCGGAGACGATATCGCGCACGAGCGCTTGCGAACCGAAGGACACGGCGAGGCCCAGGATGCCGAAGCCGGCCAAGAGGGGCCCGATATCGACACCCAGCCGTGATAGCACGACAAGGCTGGTCAGGCCGATCACGGCCCCGAGCACGACACCGCGCAGCACCGGGAGCACCGTGCCGAGCCTGGACGGGACATGGTCGTCTGGGGGAGCTTCCTCGTCTGTCGGCCCTGCATGCACGGCACGCGGCGTATAGGCATCGAAGAAGGCACGCAGGAAGGTCAGCGCGATCCATCCCATGAAGGCCAGGGAGGCGACACTGAGGAGGCGTTGACCGAACGACACGGTATCGGGCGCATCGGCGTCCATGACGAAACCGCTCCAGAGCCGGACCAGCAAATAGAGGGCGCAGAGCCAGACGAAGCCCACCACGCTCGATTGCAAGGTCCTGCCCATTGCACTCGAGAGTGGGGTCTGCTCGCGCTCCACGGAGCGACAGTTCAGCCACGAGCGGATCAGCGCCCCAAGCCCCGACGCCACGATCGGAGCAAGCACGACGATGAACTGCGTGGTCCCCGCCTTGACGCCCCAGTGCGCGCCATCAGGCATGACAGCGGCGCTGCGGCCCACGGCCCAGATCAACACGGCGCTCGCCATCAAGAGCCAGGGCGTCGCCGCAGCAACCAAGCGGCGCAAGCCGCTTGCCGAGGGGCCGGGCTGCGCCAGGCTGACAAGGTCATGCCGTGCGTACCAGAACCACCAGACCTTGTAGGCCGTCAGCAGCAGCGAGGACACCGCGAACCATCCGGCAATCGAGGCAGGATCCGACGCCGAGCCTTCGCCGAGCGCGTTCACGACCAGAACGATATGCCCGAAGAAGGCATAGATCATGATCAGCCCGAAATGCCGTTCGGCACGCGGCAGAGGCAGGATGCGCCGCGCCGGGTTCCCCGGGGAAAGCAGGAACCGCCCGGCCATCGCGAACGACCACAACATCCCCAGTCCGTAGAGTTCGGCCGTGGCGATGTGTTGCGCGAAATCGAGCTGCGGCAGAAGCCACCGCACCAGGGTTCGCCCGGCGAGCCATAGGGCCACGAGCGCGGCGAAATCGTGCGCAAAGCCGATCGAGGAGGCAACGAACCGTTCGAAGAGCGTGTCGTCCCGCGGCACCAGGCGCTTGGCGATCAAGCCGCGCGTCATTTTCCAGAGGATGACGGCGAAAGCCGTGGCGGCAAACAGGACGAGCAGGACGCGGGCCCCCGCCGACATTCCCGTGGCGCCATTCTGATTGGCGGCCCAGGCGCGAGCCCAGTCGCTCGGTATGCGCGTCGCGGACGGGATCGAGGCGTTGCCATAGTCGAACCCTTCGACGAAATGGTTGGCAACCTCCTCCAGCCGCGTTTCGGCAACCGCAACGCGCGTTTCCGCAGGCGCGGGCTTGACAGGTGTGGCCGCTGCCGCCGGTGCAGTTGCGACGGCCTCGCCGGGGCCAGCCATGCGGAGAATGACCTTGCGCCCCCCCGCCTCCAGCGTCGTGATGGTCTTGCGCAGCGCGTCGGGCGCCTCGTCCCCGCGCAGGATCAGGGTCACGCTGTTGTCACCGGACGCCTGGGCGAACGCTGCGGATCCCGATCCGATGAGCAGAAAGGCAAGGAGGACCAGCGCCGCCGGGAGGGCATGACCGCGCGAAGACGCAAAGAAAGCTCGCATCAAAACCGGTTCCCCCTTGTCTGCTCTCCTATGACTTGGACGGGAATACATCCATTTGGCAAGCATTCCGCGCTGGCATCGTTACAGGCTCTCAGCGCCGTTTCAGCCACATGCCCAAGCGCGAGACCGCGTCCTCGCATTCAGCCAGCGAACCGGCGAAGGAAAGTCGCACCGTGCGTGCGCCACGCCCCCCGTCGAAATCGAGGCCGGGGGTGATCGCGACATGAGCCTGTTCGAGCACATCGCGGCAGAAGGCCATGGAATCGTTCGAATATCGTCCGATGTCGAGATAGATGTAGAAGGCCCCGTCGACAGGCAGGAAATCGCCCAGGCCGATTTCAGGCAAAGCCTTCAGCAAATAGGCGCGGTTGGCGGCATAACCGGCCTTGATTGCCTCGCACTCGGCAGTCGCATCGAAGGCCGCCTCACCCGCCACCTGGCTGAGATACGGCACCGAGATCGAGAAATTCTGCTGCAACCGCTCGATCGTGCGCACCATGCGCTGCGGCACCACGAGCCAACCGACGCGCCAGCCCGTCATGCAGTAATATTTCGAGAACGAATTGACGATGATCGCGTCCTGATCGGCGCTCAGCGCCGTCGTCGCGGGCGTCTCATAGGTCAAGCCGTGATAGATTTCGTCGGAAATGTACCACAACCCAAGCCGGCGGCATTCAGCGGCGACGGCAGCGATCGCGTCTGGTGCCATCACCACGCCGGTCGGATTGGCGGGGCTCATGGTCAGGACGCCCGCGAGCGGGCGCTCGGCGTGACCTTTCGCAATCAGGTCCGGGGTCAGCGCGTAGCGGGTCTCCGGGCCAACCTCGATCGCGACCGGTTCCAGCCCCAACGCGGTCAGGATGTTGCGATAGGCCGGATAGCCCGGCGCCGTGATCGCGACGCGTGCGCCCGGCTGGAAACAGGCGAGGAATGCGAGAATGAAGCCACCCGACGAACCGGTGGTCACGATGACACGATCGGCTGGAATGCTGACGCCATAGGCGTCCTGATAGTGGCGCGCGATACGCGCCCTGAGAGAGTCGGTGCCGAGCGCCTGCGTATAGCCGATGCGACCATGCTCGAGCGCGCGCGCCGCTGCAGCGCGGATGCTGGCCGGTGTCGGCGCGGAAGGCTGCCCGACCTCCATATGCACGACCGAACCACCGGCCCGCTCGATCGCTGCGGCCTGGTTCATCACGTCCATGACGATGAAGGGTGCGACCTCGGCCGCACGAGCGGAGAGCGCGGGCGGCGTCGCTAGGCGGTGAACATCGGTTGTCATGCAGATCTCGCGTCGGGAACCGGCGGAGCCCCGCCCGCCACTTGAAGCAGTGCCCTAGAGCATCAGGAGGGAGCGTGGGAAGCCGTTTGTGGCACAGACGACGACCGGGGGCCTCCTTCGAGAGGCCGGCTTGCGCCTGCCCCGTCTCCAACTCGGCGACAGGAGGTGACCGACCATCGCATTCGCAATGGTGTTGAGCGACGCTGCGCACAGGTCAGGTCATGCTCCCGCCGCAACCGCTGGCAAAGCTGTGAATTGACGCTGCCCGCGCGAGAGCGGAGAAGGGGCGCAAGATGACCGGTTCAACGCTTGCCGTGGCCAAGGGCCGGCGAGCCCGAAAGGATGACGACATGGCTCTGTTCACCCTGCTCCGCCCGGCCTTCGCCGGAATCAGGCGCGCGGGTCTGGTCTTGGGCGGGCTCGGCCTCGCCGTAACCCTGGCCGCCGCTCCGGTTCAGGCGCAGGGACAGCCCCTGTCACCCGAACAGCGCAAGGCCGTCACCGATCTCATTCGCGAGACGCTGCTGAAGAACCCTGAACTGATCCAGGAAGCGCTCGTCGAACTCGAGCGCCGCAATCAGGTCGCTCAGGCCGAGGCACAGCGCAGCGCCGTCGCCAGCGAAAAGGCGAACCTCGTCGATCCCGCGACATCGATCATCGCCGCCAATCCGCAGGGTGATGTCACCCTGATCGAGTTCATGGATTACAATTGCGGCTTCTGCAAAAGGGCGCTCGACGATGTCCGCACCCTCGCCAAGGACGACCCGAAGCTGCGCGTCGTGATCAAGGATTTCCCGATCCTCGGCCCCGATTCGGTCGAGGCGAGCCGTGTCGCCATCGCCGTGAAGAACCAGCTGCAGGGCCAGAAGTACTGGGATTTCCACAACAAGCTGATGGCGACCAAGGGCCGGATCAACGGCGCCAAGGCGCTGGAGATCGCCAAGGACGCCGGCGCCGATGTCGAGCGCGCCCGCAAGGACATGGACGCGCCTGCAACCCGCGCCGCGATCGAGTCCACGGTCGCACTCGGCGATCGGCTCGGCCTGACCGGCACTCCGGCCTTCATCATCGGTGACGAAGTTGTCTTCGGCGCCGTTGGCGCCGCGGCGCTGAAGGAGAAGATCGAAGCCGTCCGCAAATGCGGCAAGGCCACCTGCAGCGGCTGATGAAACCGGCCGGCCTGTGGTGGCTCTCATCGCAGGCCGGCGTCACAGGCTTCCCCTGTCCCGCCGTTCCGGTTAAGACGACGCCGACGCCGCAGCTTCGCGGCTTGAGGAATCAACGCGAGCCATGGTCGCCGTCCACGTCCTGAACGGACCCAATCTGAATCTGCTCGGCACCCGCGAGCCCGGAACCTACGGTTCGGTGACGCTCGCCGGCGTCGAGGAACGCCTTAAGGCGAGGGCCGCCGCTGCCGGGGTCGAGCTGACCTTCAGCCAGACCAATTTCGAAGGTGAGCTCGTCACCCGCGTGCAGCAGGCAGGGCTGGCGGGAGCCGGCATCATCATCAATGCCGGCGCCTACACCCACACCTCCGTCGCGCTGCGCGATGCGATCAAGGGCACCGAGGCCCTCGCCATCGAGGTCCATGTCTCCAACGTGCACGCCCGCGAGGAATTCCGGCACCATTCCTACATGGCACCGGTCTGCGTTGGCGTGATCTGCGGCTTCGGCGTCGCCAGCTACGACCTTGCTTTCGACGCGATCGTGCCGCTTCTCCAGAAGCGCGCGGAAAAGACGGCGGCCTGAACGGGCCGGCTCAATCCAGCAGGGTGGCGCCTCGCGGCTGCCCATCCTCTCAACCAAGACGACGAAGACGGTGAAACCCGCCATGGCGACCAAGAGCCCGATCGATCCCGAACTGGTGCGCGAACTCGCGCAGCTCCTCAACGAGACCGACCTGTCCGAGATCGAGGTCGAGAAGGGTGATCTGCGCGTCCGTGTGGCCCGCACCATCTCCGCAACCGTGCAGGTGCCCGTCGCCTCGCATGCCCCGGCCATGGCCCATGCACCGGTCGCGACCGCGCCGGTCGAGGTCAAGTCGGCAGCCGCCCACCCCGGCACCGTGCCCTCCCCGATGGTCGGCACCGCCTATCGCCGCCCCTCGCCTGAAGCGAAGCCCTTCGTCGAGATCGGCCAGGAGGTAAAGGCGGGTGAGCGGGTCCTTCTCGTCGAGGCGATGAAGACCTTCAACGACATCGTCGCGCCGCGCGCCGGCAAGGTCACGGCGATCATGGTCGAGGACGGGCAGCCGGTCGAATACGGCGAGCCGCTTCTGGTGATCGAGTGAGCGGGGCAGCGGGCGCGGACGAGCCGAAGATGTTCGACAAGATCCTGATCGCCAACCGCGGAGAGATCGCGCTGCGCGTCCTGCGCGCGGCCAAGGAGCTCGGCATTGCGACCGTCGCGGTCCATTCGACCGCGGATGCCAATGCCATGCATGTGCGCCTCGCCGACGAGAGCGTCTGCATCGGCCCCCCGAGCGCCCGCGAGAGCTATCTCAACATTCCGGCCCTGATCGCGGCCTGCGAGATCACAGGCGCCGATGCGGTCCATCCCGGCTACGGCTTCCTGTCGGAGAACGCCCGCTTCGCCGAGATTCTCGAGCGGCACAACATCGCCTTCATCGGTCCCAAGGCCGAGCATATCCGGGTGATGGGCGACAAGATCGAAGCCAAGCGTACGGCCAAGCGCCTCGGCATTCCCTGCGTCCCCGGCTCGGAGGGCGGCGTCAGCGAGGATGCGGAAGCCCTGCGCATCGCGCGCGATATCGGCTTTCCCGTGATCATCAAGGCCGCGGCCGGCGGCGGTGGGCGCGGCATGAAGGTGGCGCGCAGCGAGGATGATCTCGTCGTGGCGCTCCAGACGGCGCGAACCGAGGCCAAAGCCGCCTTTGGCGATGACGCTGTCTATATCGAGAAATATCTCGAGAAGCCGCGCCACATCGAAATCCAGATCCTTGGCGACGGCCGCGGCCATGCCATCCATCTCGGCGAGCGCGACTGCTCGCTGCAGCGCCGCCACCAGAAGGTCTGGGAAGAAGGCCCCTCGCCCGCGCTCAATGCCGGCGAGCGAGACCGGATCGGCTCGATCTGCGCCAAGGCGATGGCCGATCTCGGCTATCTCGGCGCCGGCACGATCGAGTTCCTCTACGAGGATGGCGAGTTCTATTTCATCGAAATGAACACCCGCATCCAGGTCGAGCATCCGGTCACCGAGATGATCACCGGGATTGATCTGGTGAACGAGCAGATCCGCATCGCCGCCGGGGCGCCGCTCTCGCTCAAGCAGAGCGACATCATCATCGAGGGCCACGCCATCGAGTGTCGCGTCAATGCCGAGCATCCGGCGAATTTCCGCCCCTCCCCGGGCAAGATCGCCTCGTTCCATACGCCGGGCGGGCTTGGCGTCCGCGTCGATTCTGCGGCCTATCAGGGCTACTCGATCCCGCCCCATTACGACTCTCTGGTCGGCAAGCTGATTGTCCATGGTCGCAACCGGGCGGAATGCCTGATGCGGCTGCGCCGCTCGCTCGACGAGTTCGTCGTCGACGGTGTCGACACGACCCTGCCGCTGTTCCGCACGCTCGTGCGCAATCCCGACATCCTGAACGGCGACTACAATATCCACTGGCTCGAAAAGTTCCTGGCCGCGGGCGGCATGGGGCCCGAGGGACAATAGCGCCGGTCACGGCCTGTCATGCCCGCCCGATGGCGGGCATCGACATCCTGCGATGTCTCGGTCGCCAGCCCCGCCACAGTGACAGGGACGGTCGCGATGGGAGCGGCCATGACGAAAGAGCGCAGCTTTCGCGTTTGACTTGGCGCCGCGCTCACGCTCCCATCTGCACATGAAGGCTCGTTCAGCGCCAGTACGCTCGCCCGTGATCACGCCGGAGATCCTGCTGCGCGCTTATGCAGCCGGCATCTTCCCGATGGCGGAGAGCGCCGACGATCCAAACCTGTTCTGGGTCGAGCCCGAGGTCAGGGGCGTGATCCCGCTCGCGAACTTCCATCTGCCTTCACGCCTTGCCCGTAAGCTCCGCGCCGATCCCTTCGAGATCCGGGTCGACACCGCCTTCGAACAGGTCATCGCGGCCTGCGCCGAAGCGCGCCCGGACCGGCCCGATACCTGGATCAATACGCGGATCAGGGAGCTGTTTGGCGCACTTCACGAACTCGGGCACGCGCACAGCGTCGAATGCTGGCGCGATGGAAAGCTGGTTGGCGGGCTCTACGGCCTGTCCCTTGGCGCAGCCTTCTTCGGCGAGAGCATGTTTCATCGGGCGACTGACGCCTCGAAGGTCGCGCTCGTCCATCTGGTGGCCCGGCTGAAGCGCGGCGGTTACCGCCTGCTCGATGCCCAGTTCCAGACCACGCACCTTGCCCAGTTCGGCACACAGGAAGTGCCACGCGAGGCCTATCGCATGCTGCTCGAAGCCGCGATCGCCCATGACGCGGAATGGTGGAGCTGGCCAAAAGGCCAGGACATCGCCGGTCGCGAGGCCCTGACTGAGCTGATCTGAGTTCAGCCCTTGATCACGCTGCGTTTGAACGAAATTGTCCAAATACAGCGTGATCAACTCTTATAGTTTAGAGCCTGCTTTATGCGAAAAACCGTTGCCACTTTTTCGCAGCATGCTCTTGCCCCTGCCTCAGTTATTGCCGGCGGGATCACGTCCAGGAACAGGATTGGTCGGGAAGAAGCGCTGGCTCGGCGCCTGACGCGGCTCAACCGGCACACCACGCGGCGGAGCCACATCCATGCGCTGTCCGGGGGGAAGCTGGGTGCCAGGAGGCAGTTGGGTGCCCGGCGGCAGTTGGTTGACGTCGCGTGGCGGCGTGCGCGGCCTGCGCTCTTCCGGTGGCGGCGGCGCTTCCGGATCCTTGGGATCGACCACGAGCTCGGTACCGCCCTTGCAGTCGGTGAGCCAGACATCATAGATCGCGTGTTCGACGCCATGCAGACCAGGGCTCGCGGCATACATCCAGCCCGTGAAGATGCGCCGGTACTCGTTCGAGAAGGTCACCTCGTCCACCTCGACGAAGGAGGTGGTCTGCGGGTTCTCCGTCGGCGGGCGGGTCCAGCAAACGCGCGGCGTCAGTTGCAGCGCACCGAACTGAACGGTCTCGTCAATCGCCACCTCGAAGGAGATGATCCGACCGGTGATCTTGTCGAGACCCGCAAAAACCGCCGTCGGATTGCGGATGCGGTCGGCCTTCGCAGGCTGGGCGGCCATCAGGGCCGCGAGAGCTGGAGCGGCCAGGGCCGCGACCTTCGACAATCTGCTGACGGACCGCATCTTCTGCTACGAATCTCCCCTCCCGCCAGAAGACGGGGGCTGCGGCTTAACACGGCAATCGCAGCGGAAAAAGGGCAGCGGGGCCACAGTGACGCCTGCGGCGGCACCGCATCATTGGCTCTTGCGCGCCCGGAAGCGGGCGACCTTGTCGCGGTTGCCGCAGGTGCTCATCGTGCACCAGCGCCGCGTGTTGTTTCGCCCTCGATCGTAGAACACCATCACGCAGTCATGGTTGGCGCAGTGCTTGAGCCGAGCCGGCTCGTGGTCGCAGACGAAGCGGGCGAAATCCAGCGAGATCCTCGACGCCGCTCCGACGCCCCGATCGGCCACGGAGATTAGCGCGTAGCCCTCGTCACCCCTTTGCAACCGATAACGCTCGGTCGCCGGCACGAGCAGGCGGTTGATCGCATCGATAGACCCTTCCGGCAGCGGCTTGCCCTGCCGCAACAGGTCAAAGGTCGGGCGAAGGGTTTCCCGCAAGCTCTTGAGCTCACACCCGGTTTCAGGCGTCTCCGCCTCCCCCAGCCCAGCCGCGGCAAGCCACACCGCCATGGAGTGCGGCTCGCCGAGCAGATCCCGCGGTCCAGTCTCGGTCAGCGGCGTGGTGTTGAGCAGATCGAGCCAGGGCCGGCCGCCCATGAAGGGAAAGCCATCCCGGAAATCATCATTGGTCGGGCTCGCAGACATGGGCCGCTCCGGTTGGCGCAGGTGAGTGCCGTTTGTAACCTCTAATTTAGTCATTGACAGGTTACGCGTCAAATGACACCGTTGAACGACAGATTGACAGGTTACGGACTCGAAATGCGAACTCTCGTCAGTTCTGCCGCGCTCGCCACGTTTCTCATGTTCGGAGCCCCACTCATGTCCACCGCACAGCCCATTGCGCCCGTCCTCTCCCCGTCGGTCGCGGTCCGCTACGGCACCGCCACGATACAGGGCCTCGACATTTTCTATCGGGAGGCCGGACCTCGGGATGCTCCCGCCATCCTGCTGTTGCACGGCTTTCCGTCTTCATCGCATATGTTCCGCGACCTGCTGCCGCTGCTCGCCAAGGGCTACCGCGTCGTTGCGCCTGACTATCCCGGCTTCGGTCACAGCTCGGCGCCCGCGCCGAGCGAATTCGCCTACTCCTTCGACAGGCTGGCTGAGGTGATCGAGGGCTTCACGGAGCAGGTCGGCCTCACCCGCTATGCGCTCTATATCCAGGACTACGGCGGCCCGATCGGCTTTCGCCTCGCGCTCAAACATCCCGAGCGCATTCGCGCGCTGATCGTTCAGAATGCCGTCGCCAATGAAGGCGCCTGGAGCGCGGAGGCCCGCCGTGACATGGAGCCGTTCTGGCAAAACTGGACGCCCGAGACCGAAAAGCCCTTCCGCAATCTGCTCGGTGCCGACGGCACGAAGTTCCAGTACACGCATGGCGCGACCAGATTGGAGCGGCTCTCGCCGGATGCCTGGCGCCATGATCAGGCCGGGCTGGACCGCCCAGGCAATCAGGACATCCAGTTGCGGCTCCTCCACAACTATCAGAGCAATTTTGCCGCCTACCCGGCCTGGCAGGCCTATCTCGCCCGACACCAGCCTCCCGCGCTGATTGTCTGGGGCAAGAACGATCCGTTCTTCATGCTGGCGGGCGTCGACTATCTGAAGGAGCAGTTGCCGGCCGCAGAGGTGCATCTGTTCGATGCCGGCCATTTCGCGCTCGAGACCCATTCCGGCGAGATCGCGGAACGCGTCGATGCCTTCATGCAGCGATTGCCGAAGGCCGACTGACGCGAAACGGGCACTCCGTTGAATCGAAAGGGGCCGCCGGCGTTCATTCGCCGGCGGCCCCTTTCTCAAACAGATCGTGCAGGCTTCAGCGCCCGGGCGTCCAGGCCTCGTAGTCGCCCGTCGCGGGCGGGCGCTCGCCTTCAGCCAGGGTCGAGCCCTGAGGACGATAGGCCATGGCCGTTCCCGTCCAATTCTGCTGGTGCGGCTTCTGCCAGTCGCGCGGCTGATAGCTCTCCTCGGAGGGAGCGATATCGACGGTGTGATGCAACCAGCCATTCCAGCCAGCCGGAATGGTCGAAGCTTCGGCCAGGCCGTTATAGACCACCCAGCGCCGCTGTAGGCCCAGCGCCTTGTCCTTCACCCCACCCTTGGTGCGGTAATAGGTATTGCCGAATTCGTCCTGGCCGACCTTCTCGCCGAAGCGCCAGGTGTGGAAGCGCGTGCCAATGGTCTGGCCGTTCCACCAGGTAAAGATCTGCAGCAGCGTTTGCTTCATGGCTCTCGTCCGCCGTGGTCCGCGTCGCGCGACTTATGGCGAGAGCATCCCGCCCTGTCCAGCCCGCAGGAAGATTCACGGCAGATTCGTCGGGAGCGCGCGTTTCCGGAATGCAGGCCGCCATGATTCGGCCACCTTGCGAACACGCCCCAGGCACGGTTCGAAACGCGAAGATCTCCTGTCTCCAGACACTTGGCGCAGGCTGTGTAGATGGCGCTTGCGATGGTCAGGCGCGGCTGGCCCATTCACCTATGGTCAACTATGACTGCCGCGAATTTTATGCTTTCCGCCGCCCGCGGGATCGTCCACCCTTCGCTCAAGCGCACCGATTCCGCCCGTGATTCCGGGTGCTTAGCTGGCAGCTTGAAACTTATCCCCAGAACACACAGATACACACAAGATGTCGTGTCCACAGGGTTTGCGGCGCACTAATCCTTGACGGACCACCCCAGTCGGGACTAGTTTTTGTCAGTCGCGTGACGGCTGGCGGAGACGCCTTCGACACCCGCGAGAGAGTTCCCGGACGGGTCGAGGTGATCACCGCGTGGCATGCCATCCCTGGCAGCGGCGAACGGTGGCGTGCGGTCTGTCTGGTGGCGTCCGGAGTGCCGACGGCGGGAAACACCGCCGCGGAATCCAGGGGCATCAAACCGAGTTGGGCTGACATCAGGAGCCGGTGATCAACCGGCCGCGCGGGGCATTTTCGCCCGCGGCATGCATTGGGGACCAAGATCATGCGCATCGAGCGCCGCTACACCACCACCGGACAGTCGCCCTACGCCGCGATTCCCTTCCGTTCGGCTGTCAGCGAGATCCGCAACCCTGACGGCTCGATCGTCTTCCGCCTCGAAGGCATCGAGGTTCCCGACGCCTGGTCCCAGGTGGCGAGCGATGTGCTCGCGCAGAAGTACTTCCGCAAGGCGGGCGTGCCCGCAGCGCTGAAGCGCGTCGAGGAGAACGAGGTTCCCTCCTTCCTCTGGCGCTCGGTTCCCGACGAGGCCAAGCTTGCCGAACTCCCCGAGAGCGAGCGCTACGTCTCCGAGATTTCCTCCAAGCAGGTCTTTGACCGCCTCGCCGGCTGCTGGACCTATTGGGGCTGGAAGGGCGGCTATTTCTCCTCGGAAGAGGATGCCGCCGCCTTCCATGACGAGCTGCGCTTCATGCTCGCCACCCAGCGCGTCGCGCCGAACTCGCCGCAATGGTTCAATACCGGCCTGCACTGGGCCTATGGCATCGATGGCCCCGGCCAGGGCCATTTCTACGTCGACTTCAAGACCGGCAAGCTGGTGAAGTCGAAGTCGAGCTACGAGCATCCGCAGCCGCATGCCTGCTTCATCCAGGGCGTGGCCGACGATCTCGTCAACGAAGGCGGCATCATGGACCTCTGGGTGCGCGAGGCGCGCCTGTTCAAATACGGCTCCGGCACCGGCTCGAACTTCTCGATGCTGCGCGGCGAAGGCGAGAAGCTCGCCGGCGGTGGCCGTTCCTCCGGGCTGATGTCCTTCCTCAAGATCGGCGATCGCGCCGCCGGGGCCATCAAGTCGGGCGGAACGACGCGCCGTGCCGCCAAGATGGTCGTGGTCGATGTCGACCACCCCGATATCGAGACCTATATCGACTGGAAGGTCCGCGAGGAGCAGAAGGTCGCTGCGCTCGTCACCGGCTCGAAGATCGTCCAGAAGCACATGAAGGCCGTGATGAAGGCCTGCGTGAACTGCGAAGGCGACGGCGATTCCTGCTTCGACCCCGAGAAGAACCCGGCCCTGAAGCGCGAGGTCAAGCTCGCCCGCAAGGCGATGGTGCCGGACAACTATATCAAGCGCGTCATCCAGTTCGCCCGCCAGGGCTATACCGACATCCAGTTCGACATCTACGACACCGACTGGGATTCGGAAGCCTATCTGACTGTCTCCGGCCAGAACTCGAACAACTCGGTCTCGCTGACCGACGACTTCCTGCGCGCAGTGGAAGCGGATGCGGACTGGAACCTCACCGCCCGCACCACCGGCAAGGTCCTGAAGACGCTGAAGGCCCGCGATCTCTGGGAGAAGATCGGCTATGCCGCCTGGGCGAGCGCCGATCCCGGCCTGCACTTCAACACCACGATGAACGACTGGCACACCTGCCCGGCCTCGGGACGCATCCGCGCCTCGAACCCGTGCTCGGAGTACATGTTCCTCGACGATACCGCCTGCAACCTGGCCTCCGCCAACCTGCTGCAGTTCTACGACCGCGAGACCAAGAGCTTCGACGTCGCCGCCTATGAGCATCTCTGCCGGCTCTGGACCGTCGTACTCGAGATCTCGGTGACGATGGCGCAGTTCCCGAGCCGCGAGATCGCCGAGCTGTCCTATGAGTTCCGCACACTCGGCCTGGGTTATGCCAATATCGGCGGCCTGCTGATGACCATGGGCCTCGGCTATGATTCCGAGGAAGGCCGCGCGCTTGCCGGCGCCCTCACCGCGATCATGACCGGCGTCTCCTATGCGACCTCGGCCGAAATGGCGGGCGAGCTTGGCCCCTTCCCCGGATACAAGAAGAACGCCAGCCACATGCTGCGCGTCATTCGCAACCACCGCACCGCCGCTCATGGGCAGGCCTCGGGCTATGAAGGCCTGCAGGTTACGCCGGTGCCGCTCGACCATGGCACGCTCGCCCGTCTCGGCGGCTCGAGCGCCACCATGTCGGAACGCGCCCGCGCCGTCTGGGACGAGGCCCTCTCGCTCGGCAAGATGTATGGCTATCGCAATGCTCAGACGACGGTGATCGCGCCGACCGGCACGATCGGCCTCGTCATGGATTGCGACACCACCGGCATCGAGCCCGATTTCGCGCTGGTGAAGTTCAAGAAGCTGGCCGGCGGCGGCTACTTCAAGATCATCAACCGCGCCGTTCCCGACGCGCTGCGCTCGCTCGGCTACCGCGAGGCCGAGATCGCCGAGATCGAGGCCTATGCCGTCGGCCATGGCTCGCTAGCCCAGGCTCCTGGCATCAATCACGGCTCGCTCCGGGCCAAGGGCTTCCCCCAGGCCAAGATCGACGCGGTCGAGAAGGACCTGAAGGCCGCTTTCGACATCAAGTTCGTCTTCAACAAGTGGACGCTGGGCGAGGACTTCCTCGTCAATGAGCTCAAGGTCCCGGCCGAGAAGCTGAATGACATGTCGTTCGAGCTCCTGCCCTTCCTCGGCTTCTCGAAGGCCGAGATTGAGGCCGCGAATGTCCACGTCTGCGGAGCGATGACGCTGGAAGGCGCGCCGCACCTCAAGCTTGAGCATTACAACGTCTTCGACTGTGCGAACCCGTGCGGACGCATCGGCAAGCGCTATCTCTCCGTCGAGAGCCACATCCGCATGATGGCGGCGGCGCAGCCCTTCATCTCGGGCGCGATCTCGAAGACCATCAACATGCCGAACGACGCCACCGTCGAGGACTGCAAGAGCGCCTATCTGCTCTCCTGGAAGCTGGCCCTGAAGGCGAACGCCCTCTACCGCGACGGTTCGAAGCTGTCGCAGCCGCTGAACTCGGCCCTGATCTCGGACGAGGATGACGACGCCGACGACGCCGTCGAGTTGCTGCACCAGCAGCCGATGGCGGCACGCGCCACCCATGTCGCCGAGAAGATCGTCGAGCGCATCGTCGAACGGATCGAACGCAAGCGCGAACGCGAGAAGATGCCGGACCGTCGCACCGGCTATATCCAGAAAGCCGTCGTCGGCGGGCACAAGGTCTACCTGCACACCGGCGAATACTCGGACGGACGCCTCGGCGAGATCTTCATCGACATGCACAAGGAGGGCGCGGCCTTCCGGGCGATGATGAACAACTTTGCGATCGCGGTCTCGCTCGGCCTGCAATACGGCGTGCCGCTGGAGGAATATGTCGAGGCCTTCACCTTCACGCGCTTCGAGCCCTCGGGCTTCGTGCAGGGCAACCAGTCGATCAAGAACGCCACCTCGATCCTCGACTACGTCTTCCGCGAGCTGGCGATCAGCTATCTCTCGCGCAACGACCTCGCCCATGTCGACCCGAGCGAGATCGGCCATGACGTGATCGGCGGCGGCGTCGGCCAGGACAAGGCGCCGGATGCAATCGGTCCGATCACCTCGACCCCGCTGGCCTCGACTGGCTTCCGCCGTGGCAAGCCGATCAACCTGCTCGCCATCCAGGGCGGGATCGTCCACGAGACCGTCGCCCGCAGCAGCAGCAACGTCACCTCCTTCGCCACCGCAGGCGCGACTGCGCTGAAGGCGGACGCCGAAGAAGAGGCCGTGGGCGAAGCTGAACTGGCCAAGCTCGGCTTCGCGGCTCCCGCCGGCCAGCCGACAGCCTCGGAGCGTCGCGCCGAAGCGATCATGAAGGGCTATGTCGGCGATTCCTGCGGCGAATGCGGCAACTTCACGCTGGTCCGCAACGGCACCTGCCTGAAGTGCAACACCTGCGGATCCACAACCGGCTGCTCTTGATTATTCCGACCTGAGTCGATTGGTGAAATGAGAGGCGAAGTTCCCCTTTTTTGAGCTTCGACTTCCGCAAAAGGAGGGAGGCAGCACTTGGTGCTGCCTCCCTCCGCAATCTCGAACAAATCGTGAATCGCCAATTAGCCGACAGCCTCCACGCCGCCACTTCCGCACAACCAACAGAAGGCTTACCGATGCATCTCGTTAGAGCCCGTGTCCAAAATTACCGCAGCATCCGCGATACAGGCTTCTTTGAGGTCGAGCGTGGCAAGACCATCATGGTCGGCCCGAACGAGGCCGGGAAGTCGGCGGTCTTGCAGGCCTTGCAGCAGATCAACCCCCCGGAAGGGGTCAAGAAATTTGAGGCGTTGAGGGACTACCCTCGGGCCCTTTACAACCAAATCACCACCAAGAAAGTCGATCCAACGAACGTCCGGGTCGCGACAGCGGTCTTCGCCTTGAGCGAGGGTGACCAGTCCCTCATCGAAGAGGATTTCCGGGGTAAGGACTATGTCTGTACTCGGTACATCGACAACACCTGGACCCATTCGTTCGAAGGCGTCGCTACTCCCATCTTCGGCAGCGTGCGAAAGGATTTGGCACGCCTAGCCGCCCATATCGACGAGCGCACTCCCGCTACACCCGAAGGGTCTACGCCGAACGAGACAGCGACCGCGGCAGTCGCGCGCATGACAATGGGATGGCAGGACGCCACAGGTCTGTTCTCCCAGACCACCGAGCATCTTCGTGAATGGCTCGATAAGGCCATCACTATGATCGACGAGGACGATGAAAAGGAGGAGCAGCGCCTTGACCGTCTACGTGCCGCCACGGGCTTTTATGGCCGCTATTCCACAGCGCTTGCGACAATTAGGAAGCAGTTGCCCGTCCTCGTCCTGTTCAGCAACTATTTCCGCGTCAGGCCTGTCATCCACCTCGCCCATTTAGCGCAGCGTCTGGCGACGGGCGTTCTCGACGACGATCAGTATGACTACGGCAACAACTGCCTTCTCAGCCTGCTGGGTTTCACGGCTCAAGAATTATCGGATCTCGGTCGGGCGAACGAACCGGAGGCATCGAAGCCGAATGAACTCAAGGAATTTCGCGACCAGCTCGACAAGCGCAGCTACCAGCTGAACGCGGCCAGCATCCGGTTGACCGACGAGATCAGACGGGTCTGGAATCCGAACCCCGACCGCGCCGAAGCCGACCGGCTGAGGGTCGTTGCGGACGGCCAGTACCTGAAGGTCGTTGTGGAGGACGACCTCGGCGTCGACATCGAACTCGACCAGCGATCGGAGGGCTTCCAGTGGTTGGTCTCCTTCTTCGTCGTGTTCTTCGCCGAGGCTGCTGACAAGCATGAAAACGCCATTCTCCTCCTCGACGAACCGGGCTTGAGCCTTCATGCCCTGAAACAGCGGGACTTCCGGGACACGGTCTCCCGGCTCGCAGAGGACAACCAGACCATCTACACCACCCACTCCCCGTTCCTGGTCGGGCCGGACGAACTGGATCTTGTCCGCGTGGTGGAGATGAAAGACAGGAAGGTCGGCACCAAGGTGCACACGACCGTTACCTCCACCGACCCGGCTGCGCTCCTGCCGCTCCAGGAGGCATTAGGATACGACCTCGCCCAGAGCCTGTTCGCGAACCAGCGTAACCTCATTCTGGAGGGCTTGACGGATTTCTGGTACGTCGACGCCACTGCAGCCTTGTTGGCCGAAGCCGAGATTGTGCGGTTGAACGAGAAGATCGCGCTGGTCCCGGCCAACACAGCCAGCAAGGTCATTTATTTCGCTACGATCCTGCACGCCCACGGGCTCAAGGTGGCGGCGCTGCTTGACTCGGACGCTGCCGGGGACCAGGCCGCGAAGCAGGAAATCCTCGTCCACACGTTGGGCAACAAAGGCATCCTGCGGACCAAAGATCACCTGCTCTCGGCGGTCCCGAAGGCCGAGATCGAGGACCTACTCCGGCAGACCCTGATCCGGATCGCCAAGGAATCCTGTGGCTGGGATGTCGAAAAGGACGCCGCCGCGCGGCCGGAAAGGCCGCTCGTCGACCTCCTCAACGAGGTTTCGGGGTTCTCCAAGTACAAGCTCGCGAAAGCGTACGCCCGTTGGACACGCGACCACTCAGCTTCGGACCTGACCGAAGACGAGCGGAAGCAGTGGAAGAAGCTCGTCGAGACGATCAACAACGCTCTCAAGTGATGCAGTTGGACGGCTGAACGTCCGCCGCTTCACATATCGTAAGAGGTCAGAATGGCGTCCGTGTTCTTCTCCTACTCGCATAAAGACGAGGAGCTCCGAGACCGGCTTGAGGTCGCGCTCGCCACCTTGAAGCGTCAGGGCCTTATCGAGACCTGGCACGACCGCATGCTGCGCGCCGGCGACGAGTTCGATCCCGGCATCCGAGAAGAGCTTGAGCGGGCCGAGATCATCCTGCTGCTGGTATCGCCCGACTTCATCGCGTCGAGCTATTGCTACGACGTCGAGATGACCCGTGCACTGGAGAGGCACCATGCCGGCGAGGCGCGCGTCATCCCGGTGATCCTGCGAGCCTGCGACTGGCACCCGACGCCATTCGGCAAGCTGATCGCCGCGCCTCGCGACGGCAAGGCCATCCGCTCCTGGCCGGATCTGGACGAGGCATTCCTCGACGTCGCCAAGAAGATCCGGGAAGCCCTGCCGAAAGCGGCCGCCGCTCCGCCCCGGGCCACTCCCATGGTGGTGTCGCATTCCATTCCGCAAGCCAGCCCAGGGCCGAGGTCCAGCAACCTGCGCATCAGCAAGACCTTCACGGATGCCGACCACGATCGCTTCCTGGACGAGGCCTTCGGCTTCATGGCGAAGTTCTTCGAGGGCTCTCTGTCCGAGCTCAAGACACGCAACCCGGAGATCGACACCGCGTTCAAACGCGTCGACGCGAACCGCTTCACAGGCGTGATCTACCGAAACGGCAAGACCGTCTCGCGCTGCAAGATCATGCTCGGCGGGATGCTCGGACGAGGCATCTCCTATTCCGCGAACGACCGAGCCGATGACAACGGGTGGAACGACAGCCTGGCGGTCGAGACCGACGCCCAGGGCATGTTTCTGAAGCCGATCATGGGCATGTCGCGTTTCGGCGGCCGCGAGGAGCAGCACCTCACGTTCGATGCGGATACCGACGAAGCCGGCCATGCATTCCAATCTCAAGCCGGCCGGGTATTCCGATCTGAAGCCGGCCACCCTTGGCGTCATTCGCATGGGTCTACGGGATGATGTTTTGCGGTTCGGCGGAGGTCAAGCGGCTGGCTGAGCGAAAGCTGGCTTGTGACGATGATCGAGCGCGCCTCGTATCGATCCTCGACGATTTCGAGGAGGTCGCGACGCTGCTCGGCATCGAGAGGCTCGGGCCCCCAGTCGTCGAGAATGAGCAGATCGAGGCGGGCGATCGCGCGCAGCATTTTGGCGTAGCGCCCGTCGCCCCGCGCCAGCGATAGGGCTGCCAGGAGGCGCGGCACGCGGTGATAGGCGACGGAGAAGTCTTCCCGGCAGGCCTTGTGGCCAAGCGCGCAGGAGAGCCAGCTCTTGCCGACGCCGCAGGGGCCGGTGATCAGGAGATTGTGCCTTGAGCGGATCCAGTCGCCGGCGGCGAGCTTGAGGAAGAGTGCGCGGTCGAGCCCGCGAACGGCCCGATAATCGACGTCCTCGACGCTGGCGGCATGTCGTAATCTGGCGGCGCGGGCCCGGCTCTCGAAGCGCTTCTGCTGGCGCTGCGTCTTCTCCTGTTCGAGCAGCAGGGCGAGCCATTCGGCGTGTTCGAGGCGGCTGGCCTCGGGCTGGGTCTCGAGATCGCGGAAGCCCTTGGCCATGCCGTGGAGGCCGAGGCTGGTGAGCAGATCGAGGGTGGGATGGATCAGCATGGTGGTCGTTCCTTCAATGGAAGTAGCTGGGGCCGCGGAGATTGGGATGGTCGATGACCGCGTCGTCCGTCGGCGTTTTGCGATCGGTCCTGTTGGCGATGATCGCGCTGATGCTCTTGTAGGTGAGCGCGCCGATGGCGACGGCGCGGGCGGCGGCGATCTCGGTGCGTTCGGGCGCGATGTCCTTGAACAGGCGCAGGATGCCCAGGCAGGTGCGAAAGCCCTGTTCGGGATGGGGCCGGTTGGCCAGGATGGCGATGACGAGCCCCTCGGTGTTGGGGCCGATCGAAGCGCCCCAACGGCGGAAGCGGTCCGGCGTCCACTCGGCGTAGCGTCGGTGCGCGCTCGGCATGTGATCGGGATTTGTGCCATGCCGGCGCCCGCCATGGCGACGCTGGTGGGCGGCAATGCGCTGGCCCCGGTGGAACAGCTCGATCGTCCGGGTCGTGGCGCGGATATCGACCTGCTCGCGGATCAGGCCATGGGGTACCGAGTAGAAGAAGCCGTCGAACTCGACATGATAATCGAGGGAGACCCGCGCCAGGCGCCATTCCGCGAACTGGTAGTCGGCGTCCGGCAGTAGCGCCAGCACGGGCCGTTCGACGGTCTCGAACAGATGCCGGCGGCTGACGCCGAGCCTGCGCATGACGTGGGCGTTGATGCGCTCCACCATGGCGGCGATCGCGGCGTTCGCCTCGGCCAGCGAGAAGAAGGTCTGCCGGCGCAGCCGCCCGAGGATATAGCTCTGGGCGAAGCGCACGCCGGCCTCGACCTTCGCCTTGTCGCGGGGCTTGCGCGGGCGGGCCGGAAGAATGCCGACGCCGTAATAGGCAGCCATCATCCCATAGCTGCGATTGATCTCGGGATCGTAGAACGAGGCTCGCTGGACGCCGGACTTCAGATTGTCGGGCACGACGAGGCGCGGCACGCCGCCGAGGAAGCGGAACATCCGGACATGGGCCTCGATCCAGTCGGGCAGCGTCTGCGTCCAGGTCGCCTCGGCATAGGTGTAGTTCGAGGCGCCCAGCACGGCGACGAAGATCTCGGCCTCGCGCACGACGCCGGTGGTCCGATCGGCGATCGAGAGCTTCTTGCCGGAGTAGTCGACGAAGACCTTGTCGCCGGCGGGATGGTCCTGGCGCATGGTCGGCGACAGGCGGCGCTCGAACTCCCGGAACAGGTCGCAGAAGCGGCTATAGCCATAGCCGTCGGGATGAACGTCGCGGTACTCCTCCCAGAGCACCATCAGGTTGACGCCGGGCCGCTTCAGCTCGCAGGCGAGGCAGGCCCAGTCCGGCTCGACGCGACGGCGGAACCCGCTCTTCACGCCGGCATGGGCGAACAGGCGCTGTTCGAGAACGGCGTCCGTCAGATCGCCGGCCAAGGGCCAGGCAAGCCCGGCGGTCGTGGCGCGCTTGAGATTGTCCTGGATCGTGCTGCGCGCCACGCCGAGCGTGCGTCCGATCTCCCGCGCGCTGACCCCGTCTCGGGCAAGCCGCAGCATCTGTCGTATCTGTCGCATGGTCAGTTCTCTCTTGGCCGGCATCGGCGTCCCCTCGATTGCGAGGGGCCTGATGCCCGAGGGACTGACCCAAACGAAAACGCCAAACTCTCCGGAAGCCGGCCGGGGATTGATCGGAACCCCGGCCGGCTTCAAATCGGAATGGTGGCCGACATCAGATCGGAACGGTGGCCGGCTTCAAATCGGAATACCCGGCCGGAATGAATCGGAATCCGCA
>NZ_JBFTKP010000032.1:0-69017 GCF_056396005.1 Allobosea sp. 05T439
CAACCCGTGGCACGCCATGCGACAGCGGAAAATGCGGCGATATCCGCGTCATCTGCCGCTCGCTCAGCAGAAACAAATCATCCATCACGGCATCCTCCAGGACACCGTGAATCACATCTCAAGCAAAATTAATAGGTCCTGAGCCTAGCTCGGCAGGTTGAGCCGCCCGCCGGTCAGCGGTTCCGGCACGCCGGTCGTGCCGGGCAGGCTGAGCGGCAGGCCCTTGACCGAGCGGATCGCGAGATAACCGAAGGTCTGCGCCTCGATGACATCGCCAGCCCAGCCAGCAGCCTCTACGGGCTCGACCGGCACACCGAGGCGCTCATGCAGCCTCGCCATGAAATGACTGTTCAGGCGACCGCCGCCCGTGACCAGCCAGCGCCTCGGCGCCTTCGGCACATGACGCAGCGCGGCGACCACGCTTTCCACCGTAAAGGCGGCGAGGGTTGCGGCGCCATCGGCGTCGGAGAGAGCTTCCACGCCCTTGGCGCGGCGATGAAAATCATTGCGGTCCAGAGATTTCGGCGCTGGGCGTTCGAAAAACGGATTCGCCATGAAATCTGCCACGAGGTCCTCACGCATCTGCCCGCTCGCCGCCAGTGCCCCGCCGGCATCGTATTCACGGCCCAACCGCCGCAAGACGAAATCGTCAAGGATCGCGCTGGCCGGACCGGTGTCGAACGCGATCACGTCGTCGCCGTCGATATAGGTGACATTGCCGACGCCACCGAGGTTCAGCACCATCACGGGCTGCTCCAGCCCCTGCGCCAGCGCACGGTGATAGAGCGGCGCGAAGGGAGCCCCCTCGCCGCCCGCCGCAACGTCGGCGTAGCGGAAGCGATCGACGGTCGGGACGCCAAGCGCTCTTGCAACCGCCGGCCCGTCGATGAGCTGGCGGGTGAAGCGGATTTCCGGCCGGTGGTAGACGGTCTGGCCATGCAGGCCGACGAGGTCGATGCTCTGCGGATCGAGCGCCTGTTCGGCCATGAAGCGCCTGACCGCATCGAGATGGGCGGCGGTGACAGCCGCCTCCAGCTCGAGCAGCGGTTCCTTGACCGCTCGTTCGGCCTCGGCAATCAGAGCCTGAAGTTCACGCCGCGTCTGTGCCGGATAAGGGTAGGAAGCGCCGGCGCCGAAGCGGAGCGTCTCGCGGCCATCGCTCTCGACGATGGAGACGTCGATCGCGTCCATCGACGTGCCGCTGATCACGCCGATCGCGGTCAGTGTCTGCTTGGCCAGATCGCGCATCTTCCGTTCCCTAATGCCCATGGCAAGCTTCAAGGCTTGCACTGGCTCTAGGCGATCGGCTAAGCGTTGTCCAGATTGGTCCCTAAGTGGTCCATATGCGAAACTGATCGCACGAGCGCCCGAGAATGCGCCGTCTGCCGGGAGGGATGGGCCATGTATCGCGCCATGAAGCAGGGTTCGGGACGATGCCGCGCGCTGCGCAGCAGCATCGCTGCCACGGCCTTCGCGTTGATCGCCGGTGCTGCGTCCGCCCAGGTGCTCGAGGTCGCCGTCGAGGCTTCTCCCGCAGGGCTCGATCCCCATATCGTCACAGCCTTCGCCTCGTCGCAGCTCGTGCTCGGCCCGATCTATGAAGGACTGACCGCGCTCGACAAGGACCTCAACATCATCCCCGGCCTGGCCGAGTCCTGGACCGCGTCCGCCGACGGCAAGACCGTGACCTTCAAGCTCCGCTCCGGCGTGACCTTCCATGACGGCAAGCCGATGGAAGCGGAAGACGCCGCCTCGTCCTTGCGGCGGGTGCTCTCGAAGGATGTCGGCTCGCCGCTCGCGAGCCGCCTCGGAGCGCTGGAAAGCGCAACGGCCGTCGACGCGACCACGCTCAAGCTCAAGCTCAAGGAGCCGTCGGCCCCGCTGCTCGCATCATTGACCGGCATCGCGATCGTCCCACGCGGGCTCGAGGGCAACAAGGACGCGCTGCAGCGCGCGCCGATGGGCACCGGCCCGTTCAAGTTCGAGGAATGGCAGCCGAACGGCTTCATCCGACTCGCCAAGCATGCCGGCTACTGGAATGCGGCCGAGGTGAAGCTTGCAGGCGTCAAGTTCAACTTCGTTCCCGAAGCGGCCACGCGCCAGGTCGGAATCGGCAATGGCCAGTTCGCGCTGCTGCCGCATATCGATGCAGCCACCGCGCTTCAGCTCAAGGGCAAGCCCAATGTGGCGATCCGCGAGACGATGGAGCTCGCCTACACGCTGATCGGCATGAACGTCTCCAAGCCGCCCTTCGACAATCCGAAGGTGCGCGAGGCGCTGAACTACGCCCTGAACCGCAAGGAGATCATCGACGCAGCGCTGTTCGGCAGCGGTGCACCGGCTGCCCCGCTGCCTCCCGTGCTGAAGGACTGGGCGGTCGATGTGAAGGACCTGCCCTGCTACACGCATGATCCGGCCAAGGCCCAGGCACTGCTCAAGGAAGCCGGCATCGCCACGCCGATCTCGGTCAGCATGACGGTCCTGCCGCGGCAGGACATCCGCGACATCGCCCAGGTCGTGCAGCAGCAGCTCGGCAAGGCCGGCTTCAAGGTGGAGCTGAAGAACCCCGAGCTAGGCCAGTTCGTACAGGACTGGCGCAACTCGAATTTCGACCTCTTCGCCTCGACCAATGCCGGCAGCATCGAGCCCGACGACTATTTCTACCGCGCGTTCCGCACGGGAGGATCGACCAACGTCTTCAAGTACAGCAACCCCGAGCTCGATGCGCTGCTCGACAAGGGCCGCGCGACACTCGACAAGCCAGCGCGGCAGGCGGCGTATCGCGACGCGCAAAAGATCCTCGGTTGCTCGGGCCCGGCGGCCCATATCGCCTATCCCACCCTGTTCAGCGCCGTGCGCGGCAACCTGCAGGGCTATGACATCTACGCCAACCGCTCGCTGGTCTCGCTCGGCCGCGCCAGCCTGCGCTGATCCGGCACGGTCGAGGCATGCTCCGCCATCTGCTCCAGCGCTGCCTCGACCTCGCGATCGTGCTCTTCGGAATCTCCGTGATCGTCTTCATGATGATCCGGCTGATCCCGGGCGATGCGGTCGCGATCATGCTCGGCGCCAATACCGAAGTGACGCCGGAACGCGTTGCGGCGATGCGCAGCGAACTCGGGCTCGACCGGCCGCTGCTCGAGCAATATCTGAGCTGGCTCGGGCGAGCGCTCCACGGTGACTTCGGCACCTCGATCTGGACCGGCCGGCCGGTGCTCCAGGAAATCACGGCCCAGATCTGGCCGACCCTGCAGCTCACCGTGCTGGCGCTCGTCATCGGCGCCGGCCTCGCTGTGCCCGTCGGTTGCCTGATGGCGCATTGGCGCGGCGGACGGGCTGATCTCGTCCTGCGCATCGGCGCGATCGCGGGGCTCACCATCCCGTCCTTCTGGCTCGGCATCGTCATGCTGATCACCGTGGCAAGCCTGGCCCCAAGCTTCGCCTCGCTCGGCTATGTCCCGTTCAGCGAGGACCCGCTCGGTAACCTGCAGCGGCTGCTGCTGCCGGCGATCGCGCTGGCATTGCCGATCCTTGCCAATCTGTCGCGCCTTGTCCGCACAGCGATGCTCGACGCGCTCAGCCAGGACTATATCCGCACGGCCCGCGCCAAGGGGCTTTCGGAGACCGCGGTGCTCTACCGGCATGCGCTCCGCAACGCGCTCATTCCCTTCGTCACCAGCGTCGGCATCATGACGGGCTATCTGCTTGGGGGCGCGATCGTGGTCGAGCAGGTCTTCTCGATTCCGGGCCTCGGGCGGCTGATCCTCGGCGGCATCGCCGAGCGGAACTACCCGCTGGTCCAGGCCACCATCCTCATCGTCACCGTCGGCTTCGTGCTGGTGAACGCCCTGGTCGATCTCGCCTATGCGCTGATCGACCCAAGGCTCAGGACTACGTGATGAGCCAGAGCCGCCGTATCGCCATCGCAGCGGGCATCATCGTCACGCTGCAGATCGTGCTGGCGCTCGCCGCCCCCCTGATTGCGCCCTATGACCCGCTCGCCCAGGACATCGTCGCCCGCCTGAAGGGGCCGAGCCTCGCGCATTGGCTTGGCACCGATCATCTCGGCCGCGATATCCTGGCGCGCATCCTCTATGGCTACCGCACCGCCCTGATCGCCTGCGGCATCGCCGTCGGCCTCGCGCTGCTCGTCGGGGGCGGCCTCGGCCTCCTCGCAGCCTTCTATCGCAGCTGGTGCGAGCGCATCGTGATGCGGCTGATGGACATTCTCTTCGCCTTTCCCGTGATGCTGCTCGCCATCGGCATCATCGCCATGCTCGGGCCGCGAACGGAAAGCGCCGCCATCGCGATTGCGGTCGTCTATGTGCCGATCTTCGCACGACTGATCCGTGGCCCGGCCCTCGTTCTGGTCGAGAGCGACTTCGTCGCCGGCATCCGCTCGATCGGCGCCTCGGACCTGCGCATCATGCTGCGCCATATCCTGCCCAATCTGGCCTCCGTGATCCTGGTCCAGACCTCGTTGCTGCTGTCGGCCGCCATCCTGGTCGAGGCCTCGCTCTCCTTCCTCGGCCTCGGTACCCAGCCGCCGACGCCCTCGCTCGGGCTGATGCTGGCGGAAGGGCGCAATTTCGTGCTGCTCTCGCCCTGGAACGCGATCTTCGCCGGGCTCGGCATCCTCTTCCTCTCGCTCGGCTTCAACCTGCTCGGCGACGCGCTCCGCGATGAACTCGATCCCCGTCTGCGGGGCCGGTCGTGATCATCCGCAAGGCAGAGCCTGGCGATATCGCTCCGGCGGCAGCCATCCTTGCGCAAGCCTATCAGACCAGCTTCCGTCCCATCATCGGCGATGCGGCGTCGACCTATGACGTTGCGCATTTCGAGGCCCGGTTCGAACGGGACCTGGAGCATCTCACAGTCCTGGACGATGGCGGCGTCAGAGGCGTCCTGCTGCTGCTCGACGGTCATGTCATCATGCTTTTCGTGGCCGAGACCGGCCGCCGCCATGGAGCAGCCCTGCTCTCCCATGCCGAGGCGAATGGCGCCTGCTCGCTCGAGGTCTTCGCGGCCAATATGGGCGCGCGACGCTTCTATGAGCGGGCTGGCTGGCATCGAGCCAGCGAGTACAGCCGCGATTTCGCCGGCGCGGAGCACCGCTTCCTGCGCTATGAGAAGTCCCCCGAACGCGCGCAAGAGGCCCCCTGATGGACAAGCTCCTGATCCGCGGCGGCCAGCGGCTGTCCGGAACCGTCGATATCCGCGGCGCCAAGAATGCCGCCTTGCCTGCCTTTGCAGCCGCGCTCCTCTCCGACAAGCCACTGACCCTGCGCAACCTGCCTGATGTGGTCGATATCGGGACAATGCAGGCCCTGCTGGAAGGGTACGGCGTCAGCTTCTCCGGGCGCGCGGCGGATGCGCTGACGCTCAACGCCAGCGAAGCCGCGCCGCGGGATGCGAGCTATGACATCGTCCGCAAGATGCGCGCGACCATTCTGGTGCTGGGGCCGCTCATCGCCCGCTTCGGCCATGCCCGCGTCTCCCTGCCCGGCGGCTGCGCGATCGGCGCACGCCCGGTCGACCTTCACCTGAAGGCGCTTGAGGCCCTCGGCGCCGAAATCAGCGTCGCCGGCGGCTATATCGAGGCAAATGCTCCCGCCGGTCTGCGCGGCGCGCGCATCGTCTTTCCCTTCTCCTCGGTCGGAGCCACCGAAACCGCCTTGCTGGCGGCGGGCCTTGCCAGCGGCGAAACCGAGATCGTCAACGCGGCGAAGGAACCGGAGGTCCTCGACCTCGCCCGCTGCCTCGTCGCAATGGGCGTCAGGATCGAGGGTATCGGCAGCCATCGCCTGCAGGTCCAGGGCGCCCAGAGCTTCAGGCCAGCGACATATGAGATCGTCGCCGACCGCATCGAGGCAGGCACCTATGCGGTTGCGGCCGCGATCACCGGCGGCGAACTCGAACTGGTCGGCGCACGGCTCGAACATCTCGCAGCCGTCGGCGAAGCGCTCGAAGCCGCCGGCGTCAGACTCTGGCCGACCGATCGCGGGCTGATGGTGTCGCGGCCAGGCCGTCTCACCGGCATCGACATCATGACCCAGGCCTATCCCGGGTTCTCGACCGATCTGCAGGCGCAGTTCATGGCGCTGATGAGCGTGGCGGACGGTACCTCGCTGATCCGCGAAACGGTGTTCGAGAACCGCTTCATGCATGTCCCGGAGCTGGTCCGGCTCGGCGCCGACATCACGCTGAAGGGTACCAGCGCCATGGTGCGCGGCGTCGAAGCGCTCAAGGCGGCGCCGGTCATGGCGACCGACCTGCGCGCCTCGGTCAGCCTCGTGCTCGCAGGGCTCGCTGCCGAGGGCGAGACCGTGGTCAGCCGCATCTACCATCTCGACCGCGGCTATGAGGCTCTCGACCGCAAGCTCAGGCGCTGCGGCGCCGATATCGAACGGGTCGGCGCATGAGCGCTGTGGCCGATCTGTATCTTGGTGTCGATGGCGGCGGCACTGGCTGCCGCTGCCGGCTCGAGACCGCCCAGGGAGAGGTGCTCGGCTCGGGCATCGCGGGGCCGGCCTCGCTCCGTCTCGGTCTGGAGGCCTCGCTTGCCGCGGTGATGCAGGCAGCGCGCGGCGCGATGAGCGAGGCTGGCCTCAGCGAGGATCAGTTCAGTCGGGTCCGCGCCGGAATCTGCCTTGCCGGCATCGGCCGCAAGGGCATGCAGGAGGAGCTTGCAGGCTGGACAAGCCCCTTCGCCGTCACAGTCTTCGAGAGCGATGGGCTCGGCGCCTGCCTTGGCGCTCATGCCGGTGAGGACGGTGGGATCATCATCATCGGCACCGGCTCGATCGGCCTCGCCCGCGTCGACGGACGCGAGATTCGGATTGGCGGCTACGGCTTCCCGGTTGGTGACGAGGGCAGCGGCGCCGATCTCGGCCTTGCCGCCATTCGCGTCTCGCTGCGTGCCCATGACGGCCGGGAGCCGCAAACGCGCTTCACGACGGACGTCCTGGCCAGGTTCCAGGGCGATCCGTTCGAGGTCATCGCCTGGATGGACAAGGCCCACGCCACGGATTACGCGACGCTCGCGCCCCTGGTGCTGCGCCATGCGGACCTCGGCGACTCGCATGCCCGGGCCATCATGCAGAATGGCGCGGCCCTGATCGACGCCATGGTGCGCACCTTGTTCGAGCGCGAGGTGCCACGCGTTGCGCTGATCGGCGGCCTGTCCTCCGCGATGGAGGCCTGGCTTGCGCCCGATGTCAGGCGCAGGCTCTCCGCCGTCAGAGGCGATGCGATTGCAGGCGCGCTATCGCTGGTGCGGAGGCATCACGCGCCGGGCTGAGGCCCGTCATAGCCCCCGATGATGACGAGGTCGGACTGACCCGCCTGCGCCAGATGCTTGGTCGCCTCCTGGTATTCAGGCGACTCGTAGCAGGCGCGCGCCGTTGCCTCGTCCTTGAACTCGATGACGACGTTGTGCTTGCGTCCCTCGCCGCGCGCGAGTTTGTACTCGCCGCCACGCACCAGGAACTTCGCGCCGAATTTGGCGAAGGCGATGGCATTCAGGGTGCGATACCTGGCGTATGCCTCCGGATCCTCGACATCGACGCGGGCGACCCAATATCCCTTCGCCATGGCTCAGAGCCCTTCCACGACAACGAGATCGATCTCGCCAGCGCCTTCGCGCTCCTTGCGGGCCGCAGCATATTCCGGCGAATTCGCATAGGCCTTGGCCGTCTCGAAATCCTTGAATTCGATGACGACGTTGCGGGCCCGGCCCTCGCCTTCGGCCACCGTCATCTGGCCGCCACGCACGATCGGCGTACCGCCATACTGCTTGATCACCTCGGAGGCCTTGGCGGCGTAGACCGCCCAGAGCGTCGCGTTGGAGACCATGGCGCGACCGATGACATATCCCTTGGGCATTTCCAGCTTCCGTTCTTTGGTTGAAACCTGATCCGGCCAGACTACGAAGCCGCGGCGATCTCGTCCATGATCGCGGCAGCCGCCGCACGCGGGTCAGCCGCGCGGATAATGGGGCGCCCGATGACGAGATAGTCGGCGCCGACGCGGATCGCCTCGCCGGGCGTCAGGGTCCGCTTCTGGTCGCCGGCGGCACTTCCCGCGGGGCGAATGCCGGGCGTCACGATGACCATGTCGGGACCAATGATGTCGCGCACGATCTCGGTCTCGGCGGCGGAGCAGACGATACCGTCGATGCCCGCGCTGCGGGCCTGCTGGGCACGCAGGCGCACGAGATCGCGCACGGCGAGGCCGTAGCCGGCATCGCGCAGATCGCCATCATCGTAGGAGGTGAGCGCGGTGACGGCGAGCAGCTTCAGATCGGAGTCGGCCCGCCCCTCGACCGCTCCGCGCATGGTCTGCGGATAGGCGTGGACGGTGAGGAAGGTGACGCCGAGCTTGGTCAGGGAATCGACCCCCTCGGTGACCGTGTTGCCGATGTCGTGCAGCTTGAGGTCGAGAAAGACCTTCTTGCCCTCCGAGATCAGCTGACGGGACAGGTCGAGCCCGCCGGCAAAGGCGAGGCGGTAGCCGATCTTGTAGAAACTCGCCCCATCGCCCAGTTCGGACACGATGCGGTAGGCGTCCCAGATCGTCGGCACGTCGAGCGCCACGATCATGCGGTCACGAAGATCGTTGATCTTGGCGGTCATAACGCTGCGAACTCCTCAATCGATTGCCAGCCGTGCTGCACGATTCGCGTCGTTACGTCGAATGCGAAGAGATTGCCACCGCCTGCGGGCTGATCGCGCAGGCGCTTGATCGGCCAGCCAGACGTAGCGCAGAGCAGCAAGGTGCCGACCCCGCCATGGCCGACGAGCAGAATGTCGCCATCCCCCGCCGCGGCCAGTACGGCTTCTGTTTCCCGAACGATCCGCAACTGCGCATCGAGCGCACGCTCCCAGCCGCGAACGCTCAGCTCGGGATTGGCGAAGAACTCGTCGGCCACCTTCTCGAATTCCGACGGCGGCAGGAAACCCGTGGCCGACCGATCGTTCTCGTGCATGGCCTCGCGGATCTTGACGGTGAGGCCGAGCTGCTCCGCGACGCATTCGGCCGTCTCGATCGCCTTGCGCTCGGCCGACGAGACGACGAGCCGGGTTCCGACGAGCCCAGGCGCAGCCGCAAAGGCCTGGGCCCGTGCCCGGCCGATATCCGACAGCCCCCAATCGGGCACAGGCACGGCTGGATCAATCTTGACCTGGGGGTGGCTGAGATAGCGGACGACACCCATCACATCGGACCTTCGCACATGAACATCACTTCAAAGCCAGCACGAACATGATGGCGATCAGCGCAATCAGCAGATTCATCATCCAGCGATTGAGCACGGTCATCTGGCGCAGCTTGCGGAACTCGATACCGTCCTCCGGGTCTTCACCCGCAGCTCCAGTGGGATGGACAGCAAGCACCGGATGCGGCTCTTCCTGCCTGCGCCCGCGCTGAGACCAGCTCAGGCTCTGCACCAGCCCCTTGGCACTGCCACTCGTGCGACCGTCCGCCTCGATACCGAGATACCAGGTCACAGGGCCGCCGGCCGGCGGATCGCGATCGGCATCGCTGATCCAGAGATTGGTCGCCGCCGAGATCGAGATGGCATCGACCAGGCCCGCCTGCAGATCGCTCTTCAATTCGGCATAGACCGGTGCGGAGACGAAAAGATCGGCCGAAAAGGCCCCGGCATGCGGAGCATCCGCTTCGTCGTCAAAACCCAGCCTGAGCAGCATCTTGCCTTCGCCGGTTTCAGGAAGGGCCCGTATGCTCAGCGCGACGTGCTGAGCACGGTCCGCAAATCCGGCACGCCCGAGCCAATCGCGCCCCAGGGAGCCAAATCCGCGAAGTCTAGCAGCGGAACCGAGCGAACCGTTCTGGCTGGCATAGCCTGAGACCACATCGAGCGGCCCCGTTTCAAGAAGGAGGTGCCGGGCCGGGCTCTGTACGAACGCATTGCGCTCGCCCTCGATCGTCAATCGGCCGTCCGCAGTCGTAACGGCCCGTGTCGTCGCGTCCGATCTCATCTCGACTCTGCCCCCCGCCGGCCCCTTCTAGACCAGCGCGGAGGCAAACGAAAACCGGAGATATTCTCGCTCACGCCGTCTCGCGCGCAAGCTGGGCAAAGACCTTGGTCCAGACATCCGGCGTCTGCGCGCCCGAAACCGCGAGCTTGCCGTCGACAATGAAGAAAGGCACCCCGGTCACCCCGACCTTCTGGGCGTGGGCCTCGAGGCCGATGATCGTCTCACGCAATTCATCATTGGTGAGTTCGTCGCGAGCCGCATTTTCCTCGAACCCGAGTTCGGTCGCGATCGCCACCAGCGTCTCCAGATCGCCGATATCTCGCCCGTCCTGGAAATAGGCCTTGAACAGGGCTGCCTTCATCTCACTGCCGCGCTGCACGGTGGACGCGGCCGCGATCAGCATATGGGCCATACGGGTGTTGGGCGTACGCATGACCTTCGACCAGTTGAACGTCACACCACTTTCGAGTGCCGCTTCCGAGAGCCTGATCTCGATTTCCTTGCGCTTGCCGGGCCCGAACTTGGCATCGAGATAGCTCGCCCGGTCCGCACCTTCCGCAGGCATGTCCGGATTGAGTTCATAGGGCAGCCAGGTGATGGCGACGCGGTCGGTCAGGCCGTGATTGGCCAGCGCCGTCTCGAGCCGCGCCTTGCCGATGAAGCACCACGGGCAGACCACATCCGACACGATGGCGATGGGCATTTTCTCTTGCATGATCGCTCCTTGGCGATGCGCCGCGCTGGTACTCAAGCTGGCGGGTAGGAATGCTGCGTACCGAAACGGTCTTCAGCCTGCGCCTCGGCGCCCGGCATCTCGCAGCCCGAAAGGAAGGATGGACCGACCGGAATCTTGCCGGCCCCTCCGGGAATATCGAGGATATAGGTCGGCTGGCACAGGCCCGAAAGATGGCCTCGCAGGCTTTTGACGAGCGCTTGTCCCTCCGCCAGAGACAGCCGGAAATGGGAGGTGCCCGGTGCGAGATCCGGATGGTGCAGGTAATAGGGCTTCACCCGGTTCTCGACGAAGGCGCGCATGAGCGCAGCCAAGGTCTCGATATCGGCATTGACACCCTTGAGCAGCACGCTCTGGCTGAGCAGGACATGGCCGGCATCGGCGAGGCGCGCGATCGCGGTACGCGCCGCCGGCGTGAATTCGCGCGGATGGTTGGCATGAATGGCGATGTAGCTCGCCTTGCCGGGCACGCGCAGGGCGCGGGCGTAATCGGCCGTGATCCGCTCGGGGTCGACCACCGGCACCCGCGTGTGCCAGCGCGTCACCTTGATATGCGGGATCGCCGCCAGCCGCTTGGCGACCTCGCGCACGCGGCGCGCCGAGAGGATGAACGGGTCGCCCCCCGTCATGATGACTTCCCAGATCTCCGGCCGCGACGCGAGATAGGCCAGCGCCGCGTCGAGCTTCTCTCCGGCAAGCGAGGCGCCACCGGGGCCGACCATCTCGCGCCGGAAGCAGAAGCGGCAATAGACCGGGCAAGCATGGACGAGCTTCAGCAGCGCGCGGTCGGGATAGCGATGAACCACCCCCTCGACCGGCGAATGCGCGTCGTCTCCGATCGGGTCGGCCATTTCCTGCGGCATGGTCAGCAGTTCCGCCGCATCGGGGATGAACTGGCGCGCGATCGGATCGGCCGCATCGGACGGGTCGATCAATGCCGCGATCGCGGGAGTGACGGAAACGGCGTAACGTTCGGCAACCGCATCCAGCGCCTCACGCCGCGCCGGCACGACAAGCCCCCGCGCCACAAGCGCGTCGATGCTGCGAAGAGGGGTATGGGCGGTCATCGGCGTGTCCTGCCCGCTTCGGCTACCGGCGTCCAGAGCACGTCCTCGATCCGGCGCGCACCGGTGCAGAGCATCACCAGCCGATCGAAGCCGAGCGCGATGCCGGAGGCCGGAGGCATCGCATCCAGCGCTGTGAGGAAATCCTCATCGAGCGGGTAGCGTTCGCCGTAGATGCGCTGCTTCTCGTCCATGTCCGCCTCGAACCGCCGACGCTGTTCGGCCGGGTCCGTCAGTTCGCCAAAGGCATTCGCAAGCTCGACACCACAGGCATAGAGCTCGAAACGCTCGGCGACACGCGGATCGTCCGGCTTCGGCCGCGCCAGGGCCGCCTCCGAGATCGGGTATTCGCAAAGGATGGTGGCGCAACCGCGACCAAGATGCGGCTCGATCTTCTCCGAGAGAACCCGGCTGAAAATGTCAGACCAGCTGTCGTCCCCAGCAAGCCGGATATTGGCAGCCAGCGCAGCTGCGGCGAGAGCCTCTCGATCGGTCGCCCCGTTCTCCGCGATGGTCGCGAGCAGCTCGATGCCGGCATGTCGGACAAAGGCATCATGCAGGGTCAGGCGCTCGGGTTCGGCGAAAGGATCGGCGACCAGCCCCCGCCAGTGCAGCTGACTTGCGCCAGCGGTGCGGGCCGCCTCGGCCAGCAGAGCCGCGGCATCGGCCATCAGCGCGTCGTAATCCTCGCCGGCGCGGTACCATTCCAGCATGGTGAATTCGGGATGGTGCAGCGCCGTGCGTTCGCGATTGCGGAACACCCGGGCGAAATCGAAGATACGGCTTTCGCCGGCCGCCAGCAGCTTCTTGGCCGCGAATTCCGGGGACGTGTGCAGGTAATAGGGATGCACGCCCTCGGCATCGTCGATCAGCGCGGTCGCGAAGCCGTGCAGATGTGTCTCGTTGCCCGGCGAGACCTGCAGGATCGCCGCCTCGACCTCGATGAAGTCGCGCGCCTCGAACCAGCGTCTCAGCGCTGCCTTGATGCGTCCGCGCGCCAGCAATGCGGGCCGGCGGTCGGCATGAATGTCCCGCCGCCACCAGGGCGGATGTCCMTCGACCATCGAACCTCGGTTAAGAATCTCTGCAAGCTTCCGTTTCGCCCGCGAATGCGGTAGTTCCGCGGCGACGAAATCCGCATAGCGCGCGCGCTCGATGCGCACCAGCAAGGAAACTCACGTGGTCAAGGTCATCGCCAGCTCCGTTCGCAAGGGCAACGTTCTCGAACTCGACGGGCATCTCTGCTCCGTCATCTCGGCTGAGAGCTTCTTTCCCGGCAAGGGCACCCCGACGACGCAGATCGACATGCGCCGCATCTCCGACGGCGTGAAGATGACGCAGCGCTACAAGACGACCGAGCAGGTCGAGCGCGCCTATGTCGAAGACCGGGATTTCACCTATCTCTACCAGGACGGCGAACAGTACGTCTTCATGAACCCCGAGACCTTCGACCAGATCCATGTCGACAACTCCGTGGTCGGCGACACGGCGCCCTATCTGCAGGAAGGCATGAAGGTCTCTCTCTCGGTCTTCGAGGACAAGGCTGTCGCAATCGAGCTGCCGCAGCGCGTCACGGTCGAGGTTGCCGAGACCGAGCCGGTGACCAAGGGTCAGACTGCCTCGTCCTCCTACAAGCCCGCGATCCTGACCAACGGCGTGCGCACCGCCGTGCCGCCCCACATCGGACCCGGCACCCGCATCGTCGTGATGACGGCTGACGGCTCCTATGTCGAGCGCGCCAAGGACTGATGCAGCCCTGCCCCTGTCATCGACGGGCCAGCAGTATTATCGATAGTGGAACGGGCCCTTCCGGGCCCGTTTCGTTTTTGAGGGATCCTGCATCATGCCGATTTCCGTTCATGCCGCCGCCTTCGCGGGCATTATCCAGACCCTGAAGGCGCTCGACGCCATTCTCGACAAGGCTGTGGCGCAGGCGGAAGCCCGCAAGATCCAGCCCGAGGTCCTGCTCAACAGCCGCCTGGCGCTGGACATGCTGCCCTTCACCCGACAGATCCAGCTCACCTGCGACTTCGCCAAGAATGCTGCGGCGCGCGTGAGCGCCGGCGAGAACCCGAAATTCCCGGATGAGGAGAAGACCTTCCCGGAACTGAAGGAGCGGATCGCCAAGACGCTCGCCTTCGTGCAGAGCATCGACGATGCCGCCCTCGAAAGCGGCATCGGCAAGGACGTTACCTTCCCGCGCGGTCCGCAGCAGACGGTCACGATGACGGCCGAGGCCTATCTGACCCGCTTTGCCGTGCCCAATTTCTATTTCCATGCCACCACCGCCTACGCGATCCTGCGCGAGAACGGATTTGACATCGGCAAGCGCGACTTCCTCGCCGACGTCTTCGAGGCGTAACGCCTGATGGCCGCGGCTGTCTCGACGAAATCGGGCGACCTGGCCATTATCGGGCGCGCGGCTGCGTCGGACGCCGCCGCCATCGCCGATCTCTACCTCGCCGCCCGGGCTGATGCACTGCCCTGGCTGCGCCGAGTCCATAGCGATGAGGCAGTGCGCGACTGGATCATCCATGATCGCCTGGCGCGCGGCGAGAACTGGGTTGCCCGGTTGGGCGACGAGGTCGTCGGCTTCATGGCGCTCGACGGCGACGATCTCGATCAACTCTATCTGAAGCCCGGTCACTATCGGCAAGGCTTCGGCTCACAGCTCCTCGCCAAGGCCAGGGAGCGCAGCCCACAGCGGCTGCATCTCTTCTGCTTCCAGCGCAACGCACGCGCCCGCGCCTTCTACGAGAAGCACGGCTTCAAGACCATCGACATGAACGATGGCTGCCGAAATGTCGAAGGAGAGCCGGACATTCTCTATGAATGGCGGCCGAGCGCGTCATAAGCCCTTGAAATCGGGACAGCCCCTCCCCATTTGATGTTCACGGCGATGTCGAGGGCGTTCCACTGTCCTCCATCCTCGTTGAAGACGGCCATGAGCCGAACGTGTGACGCCGGATGTACGCGCGCCCGTTCTGGACATGGCCGTTGGCGTTTCCGGGGCCCGAGGGCCCCGGGACGCAGGTTTCAGCGATCCGCCACGGCAAGCTTCGCACCGAGTGCAACGAAGGCGCCGGCAAAGATGCGCCGCATCCAGGTCATCACCTGCGGCCGGGAGATGACGTGGTTGCGGACAGACGCTGCCAACAACCCATAGACCACGAAGACCACAAAGGTCAGCAGCATGAACACGCCGCTCAGCGCGAGCATTTCCGGCATGGGATTGGTCGCATCCGCGCTGACGAACTGTGGGAGGAATGCGAAGAAAAAGATCGAGAGCTTCGGATTGAGCAGGTTGACCAGAACCGCATCGATCGTCACGCGCAGTGCAGAGCGCGTGTCGACCTTCTGCTCGACCTGCAGGGCCCCGCGTTCCTGGAGTGTGTTCCAGGCCATGTAGAGCAGGTAGGCCACACCGAGATATTTGAAGATCTGGAAGGCAAGCGCGCTCGTGTGCAGCAGCGCCGCCAATCCCATGATCGCCGCGAGCATGTGGGGCACGATGCCGAGCGTGCACCCGAAGGCCGCGACGACGCTTGCGCGCGCGCCCCGCGAGAGGCCCGCTGCCACGGTGTAGATCATGCCCGTGCCCGGCGAGGCAACGATGATGAGGGAGGTGATTAGGAATTCGAGGCTCATGGCGGCGCTCCGTGCTATGCCGCCAAACTAGTGAGCTACGCCCTTACGTCAATCGCTGTGGCGCGCGCCCTCCACAACCTGTACGAGCACCGGGCGCGGAGCGCCTGTGCCCTCAATCCTGCAGGAATGGGTTGTTCTGCCGCTCCTCACCGAGCGTACTCGCCGGCCCGTGTCCCGGCAGGAACTGGACATCGTCGCCCAGCGGCAGGAGCTTGGCCTTGATGCCGGCAATCAGCGTCTCATGGCTGCCATAGGGAAAATCGGTGCGCCCCACCGAGCCTGCGAACACCGTATCGCCCGCAAGCAGGAAATGCGCGTCCTTCTGGAAGAAGGTGACATGGCCGGGCGTATGGCCGGGCACATGCTGCACCGAAAAGGCGACATCGCCGATCGACACCGTTTCGCCCTCGGCAAGCCAGCGCGTCGGCGTGACCGGACGAATGCCGCGCATCTCGAAGCGCAGCCCCGAAGCCGGCAGGTCGTCGAGCAGGAACTTGTCGGCCTCATGCGGACCAATGACCGGCACAGCGAGCGCATCGGCAAGATCGGCCGCACCGCCGGCATGGTCGATATGGCCATGGGTCAGCCAGATCGCGACCGGCTTGACGCCGAGTTCCTTCAGCGCGTCCTGAATGCGGTCGACATCACCACCGGGATCAACCACCGCTGCTTCCTTGGTGCGGGTGCACCAGATGACCGAGCAATTCTGCTGGAACGGAGTCACCGGTACGACGGCGACATTCAGGGGGGTGGCAGCCTGCTCGGTCATGCGATCTTTGCCTTTCCGTAAGGGGTGGGCACCTGCTCAGCGCGCCTTGCAGCGATTGGCGAGAAGCACCCGGTATTCGGAGATGGAGGTGTCCATCTGCGCGACATTCTCCTCGCGCTGCCGTCCAGCCTGGCAGGTTGCGAAGACGGAGCGCGCGCCCTGAAGATAGGTGACATGCTCGCGCCAGACGCGGCATTGCGTGGCCTGGTCGGCTGTGCCGGCAGATTGCAGGCGGGTGAGTTCACGGCGCATGCCGGCCTCGTTCTGGAAGAGATCCCGCTGGCAGTCCGCCGGAGCGCCAGCCCTCCCCTGCGCCAGGACGGGAGGCGCCGCGAGAACAAGGATCAGGGCAAGGCCAGCCGAAAGCCGCATCATCCGAGGTTCAGCTCCTTGAAGAAGTCGTTGCCCTTGTCGTCGATGACGATGAAGGCGGGGAAATCCTCGACCTCGATGCGCCAGACCGCCTCCATGCCGAGCTCCGGATACTCCAGGATCTCGACCTTGCGGATGCAGTCCTGAGCGAGGCGCGCCGCCGGGCCGCCGATCGAGCCGAGATAGAAGCCGCCATGCCGGGCGCAAGCCTCGCGCACCGCCGAGGAGCGGTTGCCCTTGGCGAGCATGACCATCGAGCCACCGAAGGACTGGAACTGATCGACGAAGGAATCCATGCGCCCGGCCGTCGTCGGACCGAAGGAGCCGGAGGCCAAACCCTCGGGCGTCTTGGCCGGACCGGCGTAATAGACCGGATGGTTCTTGAAATAATCGGGCATGCCCTGCCCGTTCTCGAGCCGCTCACGAATCTTGGCATGGGCCGAATCGCGGGCGACGACGATGGTGCCGGTCAGCGAAAGCCGGGTCTTGACCGGGTATTTGCTGAGCGTCGCGAGGACTTCGCTCATCGGCCGGTTGAGATCGACCTTGACGACATCGCCACCGAGCGACGCGTCTTCGACCTCAGGCAGGTACTTGGCCGGATTGGTCTCGAGAGCCTCGAGGAAGATGCCCTCCCGGGTGATCTTGCCCTTGGCCTGGCGATCGGCCGAGCAGGACACGCCAAGGCCGATCGGCAGCGAGGCGCCGTGACGCGGCAGGCGGATGACGCGAACGTCATGGCAAAAATACTTGCCGCCGAACTGTGCACCGACGCCGAGCGACTGCGTCAGCCTGTGAATCTCCTCCTCCATCTCGAGATCGCGGAAAGCGTGCCCCGAGGGAGAACCCTTTGTCGGAAGTTCGTCGAGATATTTGGTCGAGGCGAGCTTGACGGTCTTGAGATTCTGCTCGGCCGAGGTGCCGCCAATGACGATGGCAAGGTGATAGGGCGGGCAGGCGGCCGTGCCCAGCGTCAGGATCTTCTCCTTCAGGAACGCGATCATGCGGTCCTTGGTGAGGAGCGAGGGCGTCGCCTGGAACAGGAAAGTCTTGTTGGCCGAACCGCCGCCCTTGGCCACGAAGAGGAATTTGTAGGCGTCCTCTCCCTCGGCATAGATATCGATCTGCGCCGGCAGGTTGGTCGCCGTGTTCTTCTCTTCGAACATGGAGAGGGGCGCGACCTGCGAATAGCGCAGATTGCGCTTGTAGTAGGCATCGGCCACGCCCTCGCCCAGCGCCGACTCATCATCGCCATCGGTCCAGACCTTGCGACCGCGCTTGCCCATGATGATCGCGGTGCCGGTGTCCTGGCACATCGGCAGCACGCCGCCAGCCGCGATATTGGCGTTCTTCAAGAGATCGAAGGCAACGAACTTGTCATTCGAGGTCGCCTCGGGGTCGTCGAGGATCTTGGCCAGCTGGGCAAGATGGCCCGGGCGCAACAGGTGGTTGATGTCGATGAAGGCCTGTTCGCTGAGCTGGCGGATCGCTTCGCGCGAAACGCTCAGGACCTCGCGGTCACCAATCGTCTCGACTGTGACGCCCGCGTCGCCGAGCTTGCGATAGGGGGTCTTGTCCTCGCCGAGAGGGAAGAGATCGACATGCGTGTAGGCCATGAGGAACTGGCTCCGAAACAGGATGCGCCGCGGCTACAGCATGCGGCGCCGGTCATGCCGGCGTCATAGCGGCTTGCGCCCTCCAGTCCAAGCCCAGGCTTGAACGGTTCCAGTGTCAGGCAGCCTTCGCGGCGGTCTCCGCCAGGATCGCATAGATGGCGGCCGGGTCATGGGCGCGCCGCACCTGCTCCAGCACGGCCTGATTGCGCAGGACGCGCGCGACGCGGGCAAGCGCCTTCAGATGATCAGCCCCCGCCCCTTCCGGCGCGATCAGCACGAAAATGATATCGACGGGCTGGCCATCCAGCGCCTCGAAATCGATCGGCTTCTCGGCGCGGGCGAACAGCCCGACGAGCCGGTCGATTCCAGGCATGCGCCCGTGGGGGATCGCGATGCCGTCGCCAATCCCGGTCGAGCCAAGGCGTTCTCGTTGCAGCAGGGCCTCGAAAAGCTCGCGCTCAGGCAGCCCAGTGAGCACGGAGGCGTGCTGGGACAGTTCCTGCAGCGCCTGCTTCTTGCCATTGGCCCGCAGCGGGGAGACCACGGCTGCGGGCGTCAGAAGATCAGTGAGGGTCATGCGCCAGTCCATGCATGTCCCGTGCCGGGTTCTCACCCAGCGCCACGGGTCAGGAGTGATAACCGGGGCTACCGCCTGCCGGGGCTCAAGACAGCGAGGCCGGCGGGTCAATCCAGCCGATGTTGCCATCGCGGCGGCGGTATACGACGTTCATCCGCCCATTGCCAGCATGGCGGAAGATCACGACKKGCGCACCAGTGAGGTCAAGCTCGGCGACTGCATCACTAACGGTCAATTCGTGGAAGGATTTGGTCGATTCCGCCACGATAACAGGGTTGTCACCGCCAGAAACGGCCTCAGCCTCCTCGATTTCATCATCAGGGGCCGCAATCACATAGCTGGGGATTTCCACCCCGGAGGCACGACCATTCATTGCGGATGAGCGATCCTTCAACCGCCGCTTGTACCGACGCAACCGCTTCTCAATGCGCTCCGCCATCTTGTCGAGACTCGCATACGGATCATGCGCCGTAGCGGACGCTTCGAGTGTGATGCCGGAGGAGAGATGCAAGACCCCGTCCGTCCGGAAGGCGGTACCGTCCTTGTCGACGGTGACATGGCCCTGATATCCGCCCTCGTAATACTTGCTGAGGGCGGCGGCCACGCGCTCCTCKGCCTGGCCCCGCAGGGCCTCGCCGACATCGAGATTCTTGCCGGAGATTCGCAAGCTCATGGAGTGCTTCCCCTTCTTGTCGCCATGATCAGTGATCGATCATCTCACTGAGGTAAGGACGGGGAGTCGCCATTGTCAATGAGCGCTGCGGAATAGTCGCCGCCAGCCGACGGCAGCGAAAGGCATCCGATCGGGCTCACTCGGGCGGAGAAAAAGCCGAGCGGGTTCAGCGCCCTCCCAGCGCCATCGCCACCTTCTCGCGCCGACGCTCCATAGAGGACGGAATGCGCAGGGACTCGCGGTATTTCGCCACGGTGCGCCGAGCAATATCGATGCCGCCTTCCTTCAACCGGGCGACGATCGCGTCGTCGGACAGCACCTCGGCGGGGACTTCGTCGTCGATCATCTGCTTGATGCGGAAGCGAACGGCTTCCGCGGAATGCGCCTCGCCGTAACCGGTCGCGGCGATCGCTGCCGAGAAGAAATATTTCATCTCGAACACACCGCGCGAACAGATCAGATATTTGTTCGAGGTGACGCGCGAGACTGTCGATTCGTGCATGCCAATGGCATCCGCGACCGTCTTCAGGTTCAGCGGCCGCAGATGCTCGACGCCATGCGCGAAGAAGCCATCCTGCTGGCGCACGATCTCGCTTGCGACCTTGAGGATGGTGCGGGCGCGTTGCTCGAGGCTACGCGTCAACCAGTTCGCCGTCTGCAGGCATTCGGCGATGAAGGCCTTGTCCAGGTCGTTCCGCGCCGCCCGGGAGACGCGGGCATGATAGGTCTGGTTGATCAGCACGCGCGGCAGGGTATCCGGATTGAGATCGACCAGCCAGGAACCGTCCGGCGCCGGCCTGATGAAGACATCCGGAACGACGGTCTCGGCCGCCGAGCCGCCGAAACCCCGTCCAGGCTTGGGGTCAAGCCTGCGGATTTCTGCGACCATGTCGGCGATATCCTCATCGTCGACGCCGCAGATGCGCTTGAGCGCCGAGAAATCACGCTTGGCGACAAGATGGAGGTTGGCGACCAGAGCCTGCATGGCCGGGTCGAAGCGGTCGCGCTCCCGCAGCTGGATCGACAGGCATTCGCGAACATCGCGCGCCCCGACACCGGAGGGGTCGAAGCCCTGGATGACGCCAAGCACGTGCTCGACCTTGTCCGTGCTCACACCGAGCCGCTCTGCGATCTCAGGCACCGGCTCGCCGAGATAGCCGGAATCATCGACCGCATCGATGAGGTGGCTGCCGATCAGTCGCTCCGCAGGATCGGTCATCGCGAGATCGAGCTGTGCGCTGAGGTGATCGCGCAGGGACAGTTCCGAGGTCAGGCTGGACTCGAAGCCTTCCGACCCGTCCTCGAACGAACCACCGGAGCCGCCATAGGCGCCGCCGGTGATCGGCAGGCTGTCGGCCCCCTTCGTGTCGAGGCGGGCGATTGTCGGCTGTTCACCCTGGAAGACGTTGTCGAGCCCGGTGCCGAGCCGGCCTTCCATGCCGTCCTGGGTGTTCAGGCTCTCGGCACGCGCAAAACTCTCTGGATCAGCCGCCAGGGGGCTATCGCCGCCATTGAGCTGTATAGGAGCCTCAGGCGCGTCGTCGCGCTCCAGCAGCGGATTCCGCTCCAGCTCACCCTCGACAAAGTTCTGAAGTTCGAGATGCGAGAGTTGCAGGAGCTTGATCGCCTGCAGCAGCTGCGGCGTCATCACCAGGGACTGTCCCTGGCGCAGCTCCATGCGCGGCATCATCGCCATTGCGCTCTTGACCTCTCATCCGCCTCGGCATGTTTCTTGCCTTCGGAACAAAGCCTAGCCGCGCAACGCGGGCGCGTCAAAGCCTCTGCACGCGCTTTGTGCAGAGAAATTAATGCAGTGCAGCATTCTGCCGAGATTATGGCAGCGGCATCACGGCCGGCTGGATCAGAGCTTGAAATCCTCGCCGAGATAGACACGGCGGACGTCCGGATTGGCGATGATCTCGGCCGGAGAGCCCTCGGTGAGCACGCGGCCGGAATGGATGATATAGGCGCGATCGACGAGGCCGAGCGTCTCACGGACATTGTGGTCGGTGATCAGTACGCCGATGCCACGATCGGTCAGCTGGCGCACCAGCGCTTGAATGTCGCCAACGGCGATCGGATCGATGCCGGCGAAGGGCTCGTCGAGAAGAATGAAGGACGGCCGCCCGGCCAGGGCGCGGGCGATCTCGCAACGGCGGCGCTCGCCGCCCGACAACGCGATGGAAGGAGCCTTGCGCAGGCGAGAGATCGTGAACTCTTCCAGAAGCGTATCGAGCTGACGCTCACGGCTCTTGCGGTTCGGCTCCACGACTTCAAGGACGGCCCGGATGTTGTCCTCGACAGTGAGGCCACGAAAGATCGAGGCCTCCTGCGGCAGGTAGCCAATTCCAAGCCTCGCGCGCTGATACATCGGCAAGCCGGTGATATCGTTGCCTTCCAGCGAAATGACCCCGAGATCGGCGGGCACCAGACCAGTGACCATGTAGAAGATCGTGGTCTTGCCGGCGCCGTTTGGACCGAGCAGGCCCACCGCTTCGCCCTGCCGGACGTAGAGGCTCGCCTCGCTCACCACCGTGCGGCCGCCATAGCTCTTGCGCAGGCCGCTGACAGCGAGAATACCCGGTCCACCGATCGATGCGGCAGATGATGTTGCCGGCTCGGCCTCGCTGTCCMGCGCCTTTGCGCCGAACAGTCCGCGCAAGCGCCCGAACATGCCGGGGCTTTGCTCGCTCCGGGGTGCCGTAGCCTGAGCGGGCAGGGTCGAACTGTCGGATTGCGGCATGGAATGGACTGTCACTGAGAGCAGGGCTCGCTGATGTGAAAGGCAGTCGGCCCGGCATGCGCCGGACCGGAGCGGCTAGTTGGTCGGCGGGCTCGCCGGGCGAGCGGGGGCCGCGGCACCGGGCTTGGGCGGAGTGTTCTTGCCCGCGTCCTTGCCGGCCTCGCCGGAATTCGGAACGAAGAAGCCCTGCACGCGCCCCTTGTTGTTCTCGATATTGGCGACGCCGGTCTCCGTGTCATAGACCAGTCGCTCGCCACGGGTGATGTTCGGCCCGTCATTCAGGGCGACATTCCCGGTCATGATGACCTTGTTGTTGGCGCGGTCGAACACCGCCTTGTCTGAGGTCGCAGCCTGCGTCTTCGAGACCACGGTCACCGGACCATCGCATTCGATGCGCTTGATGCTGCTATCATTGGATTGCGGCGCGCCCCCCGCTGCGGCTGGCGCCGGCGTTGCAGGACGCGATGCTCCTGGTACGGTCCCAGCGCCGCGCCCCTCGTAGAACACGGTCATGACCGAGCACCGCACCGTGGTCTCGCCCTGCACCGCCACGACATTGCCGGTGAAGACCGCGCGATTTTCCTTGTCGAGCACATCGAGCTTGTCAGCATCGATCTTGATCGGCTCCTTGCTGTCGCCACCAAGGCCGCCAAGAGGCGAATTCGCCCCCCCGCCGCCGCGGGCGGGCTTGGCCTTTCCAGCCGCAGGCGGTGTCGCCTGCGCAACCTTGGAGGCATCGGAGCGTGGCTGCGGGGTCTGGGCGACCGCCTCGGCAACGCATGAAAGACTCAGCGCTGCCGCAAGTAGCCATACCGGCTGCCAGCCCTTCGACATCGCAGGATTCACTGATGCAGCTTCGAATGCGGACCGCATATCACTGTCTCGTCCCAGTTGCAGGGGCATTGCCCGGAGAACTACCGTCGACCGCTGCCGGTTCCCGGTTCGGCGCGGCAGGCGCCTTGACCGGTCCTAGCAGTTCCGGAGCCGGCGTGCTGCCTTCGCGTTCAGGTCCGGCCAAGGCGCGAGCCGGTGCATTCTCTATCACGACTCGGACACGGCCGTCGAAGACGATCAGCGCGCCATTGTCCTTCACGTCCAGGGTATCGCCCTCGACGGTGGTCGAACCGAGCAGAACCTTGACCGGCTCCCGCGATACGACGGTCCCCGCCTTGAAATCGATATCGGCGCTGCGCATCCGCATATCATAGCCGGACTCGGTACGGACCTTCACGTCATCGACCAGTTTCAGCTTCTCCTTCTGGGAGTTGAACAGGCCGGTGCGGGCGTTGACCGTGACCCAGCCCTCCTGCTGCATCTGAATCCTGGCTGTCATTGTCGACAGCTCGATTTCGGTCGGATTGCGAATGTCCTGCAGCGCTTCGAGCGCCGTCACCTCGTAGGGCCGGTTGTCCTTGCGATAGCCCGAGAGGCGCGGCGACTCCATCTTGACCTTGCCGCCCGAAATGCCGACGGAACCGATCGACACGCCGGAGACGCCAGACAATGGATGCAGGAACGGCGTCACGATCAGGCCGAGCACGGCCACGACCGCACCGACGGGAATCGCGCGGCGGAGGAAGCGGACGAGCATGGTGTGCCGCTGCGCTGCCTTGAACGCAGCGCGACGTCGACTCGCACGTTTCGATTCGGGGGCGGTCCAGTCGCCCGTTGTCATCGCCACAGTCATGCCCCGCGCAATGGCAGTCGCTAACGGCTTTTTCGTGTCAGCCGGCGAACGACCTGCGGGCCCCTACGCGCTTCGTTCGCGTGGAGACTGACGCAAGAAGACTTAGAATTTGTCAAGCGTGAGCGAAGATGTCGTTCTCGGCCCAGCCGGCAAGATCGAGCTCCGCGCGGAACGGAAGGAAATTGAAACAGGCTTCGGCGAGATGCGAGCGCCCCTCGCGCACCAGCATGGCCTCGAGCTTCTCGCGCAGGGCGTGGAGATGCAGCACGTCCGAAGCCGCATAGGCCAATTGTGCCTCCGACAGCGTATCGGCGCCCCAATCCGAGGATTGCTGCTGCTTCGACAAGTCGATGCCGAGCAGTTCCCTGACAAGGTCCTTCAGGCCGTGCCGGTCGGTATAAGTCCGCACCAGCTTCGAGGCGATCTTGGTGCAGTAGACCGGGCCGGTGGTGACGCCGAAGGCGTTCTTCAGAACGGCAACGTCGAACCGCGCGAAATGGAACAGCTTCAGCACGGAAGGGTCCGACAGCAGTCGGATCAGGTTCGCAGGCGCAGGACCGTCCCGAAGGATCTGGACCACATCGGCAGAGCCATCGCCGCGCGAGAGCTGGACCACGCAGAGCCGGTCGCGATGCGGGTTGAGACCAAGCGTCTCGGTGTCGATCGCAACGACGGAGCCCGGCAGGAAATCATCCGGCAGATMACCGCGATGCAGACGGATGGTCATGACAAGAACCTCACTGGGCCAAAACACGCGGGACAAGGCCCCTGCCGCAGCTAGCGGGCGCCGAGCCCACGTTCAAGCCTTTTCTGCGCGCCGGGATCGCCGCGGGGCCATCGCGTTAACGCATTCTTCACCCTGAGCTTCAGGGCTGAGGGCCGGCGTGAGACAGTCTCCGAAACGGAATCATCGCCTTGCCGCTTCTCACCCTCCTGACCGGCTTCGAGGGCCGCATCGGACGCCCCGCCTTCTGGTCGGGCACGGCCCTGGTTGCTCTCGCGCTCGTCCTCGCCGACATCGGCAGCGCTCGCCTTGGCGCGGAGCATGGCCCCCAGATCACGGCCTTTGCCGGGGCTTTCGCCCTGTTTCCCTGGTCGGCGCTTGCCGCCAAACGCGGCCGGGACCGCGGACGGCCGTGGTATTACGGGCCGACGCTGGTCATCGCGATCGTACTGTCCGGACTTGGCCCCGGCCATCTCGAAGCAGCAGCGGCCAAAACACTCGGCACCTTCTCCCTGCTGCTCTGGCTCGTTGCGCTGATCGATCTCGGTTTGCTGCCGGGCTGCATTGCGCCCGAGTCCGTTGCAGAGACAGAAGCGGGTGCTAAACCGGCGGAATGAAGCCGCTCCCTCCTCCACTTCCCTTCGACCCGCTCGATCCCGTCGCCCTGACGCAGGCGCTCGTGCGATGCCCCTCCGTGACACCAGTTGAGGGGGGAGCACTTGCTCTGCTCGACACCGTTCTGAGCGCGGCTGGGTACTCGGTCGATCGGCCGGTATTCAGCGAGCCCGACACGCCGGATGTCGAAAACCTCTATGCCCGGATCGGCACCGAGGGGCCCGTTCTGGTCATAGCCGGCCATACCGATGTCGTTCCCCCGGGCGACCTCGCGCAATGGTCGCGCGACCCGTTCTCCGGCCAGGTCGAAGACGGTGTCCTGCATGGACGCGGTGCCTGCGACATGAAGGGCGGGCTCGCCTCGATGATCTCGGCTGCGCTGCGCTTCCGCCGCGATTATCCGGATGCGCCGGGCTCGATCGCCTTTCTCGTCACGGGGGACGAGGAATCGGTTGCCGTCAACGGCACCGTCAAGCTGCTGGATTGGGCGAAGGCACGCGGCGAACGCTTCGACCATTGCCTGCTCGGCGAGCCGACCAACCCGGCGACGATGAGCGACATGATCAAGATCGGCCGCCGCGGCTCGCTGACCGGCCGGCTGGTCGTTCACGGCAAGCAGGGCCATGTCGGCTATCCGCACCTCGCAGACAATCCGATCCGCGGCATGGTGCGCCTGCTGGCAGCGCTCGATGCGACGCCACTCGATACCGGAACGGCCTATTTCGATCCGAGCAATCTCGAGGTGACCACTCTGGATGTCGGCAATCCCGCGACGAATGTCGTTCCAGCCCAGGCAAAGGCTGTCTTCAACATCCGATTCAACGATATCTGGACGCCAGAGAGCCTCGCCGCCGAGCTCGACCGGCGGCTGCGGGACGCTGCCGGCAACCAGGTGCGCTACGAGCTCGAAGTTCAGCCGACGAATGCGGTCGCTTTCCTGACCGAGCCGGGGCCGTTCGTCGCGCTGGTCGCCGATGCGGTCGAAGCCGAGACCGGCACGCGCCCGGCACTCTCGACGACGGGCGGCACCTCCGATGCCCGCTTCATCAAGAGCTATTGCCCGGTCGTCGAGTTCGGCGTGGTCGGCCAGACCATGCATCAGATCGACGAACGGGTCGCGGTCTCCGACCTGCTCTGCCTGGAACGGATCACGCACCGCCTGCTCGAAAGCTACTTTGCTGCAACGCAACAAGGCGCTTGACCCCAAACCGGATACGCCGTTTACTGCATTAGACGAAAGTCTAATGCCACGTATCCGGAGTACCCGGCCATGGCTCTTGCTGCCGATGACGTGCTGCGCTCGCTACGCGGTTCATGGCGCCTGATGACCGACGGCGCCGAGGCGCTGAAGGAACTCGATCTCAGCCGCGACGGGTTCTGGCGCTCCTTTGCCGCGCTCGTGCTCACCGTGCCAGCGCTGGTCGCGATCCTGGCGGCCGAACGGCAGATTGCCGGGCTGTCCAACGCCGGGAACATGTTCGATTCCCCCGCCCTCATTGCCCGCGTGCTGGGCGCCCAGTGCCTGGCGATCATCGCAGTACCGGCGCTGCTGATAGGCCTCGCCCCGAACCTCGCCCATTCGCCGCGGCTGACCAGTTTCGTCATCGCCTGGAACTGGGCCGGCATCGTCTCGGCCAGCCTGATGGCGGTACCCGCCACTGTCTTTGCAATCGGCTGGTCGAACCCCGCCATCGCGACGATGCAGGCGATCGCCTTCGCGGTCATCGTGCTGCGCCTTCGCTATTGCGTGGCGCGTGCCGCCTTCGGCGCGCAAGGCCATGTCGCGCCCGCAATCCTGCTGGCGAGCGTGATGGCCGACTATTCGATCATCCGCGTCTTCGGCCTGGCGGGCATCTGAGCCCGGCTCAGTAATCGACGCCGGCGAGATAGAGCCCGCAGGATGGAGCAAGCGCCGCGCATTGCGAGCGGTCGCGCGCGGCCAGCACCTTGCCGACCTTGTTTTCAGGCCAGCGCCCCGCTCCCACCATCTTCAGACAGCCGACCATCGAGCGGACCTGATGATGCAGGAAGGAGCGGGCATGGGCGTAAATCACGATCTCCGAACCCTCCCGCGTCACATCGAGCCGGTCGAGCGTCCGAACAGGCCCGTTCGCCTGACATTCGGCGGCCCGAAATGTCGTGAAATCGTGGTGACCGACGAGCGCCTTGGCAGCGCGGTCCATGGCTTCATGATCAAGTCTGAAGGGGACATGCCAGAGTCGGTCCCGATCGAGCGCCGGCGGTGCGCGTCGGTCGAGCATGCGGTAGATGTAATAGCGGCGCCTAGCCGAGATGCGCGCATCGAATTCGTCGGACACAGCCTCGGCGCTCAGAACCGCGACCGGCAGATGCTTCAGGCGGGCATTGCTCGCGTCACGCACGACATCGGTGCGCCACTCCTTGTCCAGAACGACATGGGCGACCTGATGCGTCGCATGGACGCCGGCATCGGTGCGCCCGGCGCAGTGCAGGCGGACGGCATGACCACAAAAGGCCTCGACCGCTTCCTCGATGCTCTGTTGAACCGACGGACCGTTGAGCTGACGCTGCCAGCCGGAGAACGGCGTTCCATCATACTCGATGACGAGCTTGTAGCGGGGCATCAGAATATGATGCCGAAAACTGGGAACCGAACTTTGGGCGACATCATGCGGGCGCCCTAGATCCGATGGCCGGGATCGAGCCGCGCGCCGCGCAGGAATTCGCTCCCGCTCATGGGCGCACGGCCGGCGCGCTGAACCTGAAGCAACCTCACTGCGCCCTCGGCGCAGGCGATCGTGCCCTCACCGTCCAGCAGCGTGCCCGGCTCGGCAGCGCCGCCAGCCAGCGCCGTACGCAGGATCTTGAGCCTCTCCGGCCCCTTTCCGAGATMGACCTCGGCAAAGGCGCCTGGAAAGGGCGAGAGCCCGCGCACGAGGTCATGGACCTGCTGCGCTGGACGCGCCCAGTCCAGCTTCGCCTCGGCATTGGCGATCTTGGCAGCGTAGGTCACCCCCTCGACGGGTTGTGGAGTGAACTGCAGCCCGCCACGCCCGAGCGCAGCCAGGGCGCGCACCATCAGGTCGGCGCCAAGCGAAGCCAGCCGATCATGCAGTTCGCCGGCCGTCATATCGGGGCCGATCGCAAGCTTCTCGACCATGCCGACCGGGCCGGTATCCAGCCCCGCCTCCATCTTCATGACGCAGATGCCACTCTCGGCATCGCCCGCCATGATGGCCCGCTGGATCGGGGCAGCGCCGCGCCAGCGCGGGAGAAGCGACGCGTGCAGGTTGAGGCAGCCCAGTTCCGGCAGATCAAGGATCGCCTGCGGCAGGATCATGCCATAGGCGACGACGACCGCGACGTCGGCCTGATGCGAGGCGATCACCTCGGCAGCTTCGTCGGTCTTCAACGTCTTCGGCGTGAACACCGGAATGCCGAAGCGCTCGGCGGCGCGATGCACCGGGGACGGCTTCAGATCGAGACCACGACCGGCCTGCGCCGGGGCGCGGGTGTAGCAACTCACAACCTCGTGGCCCTGGCCGATGATCTCGGTCAGGGTCGGCACGGCGAAATCCGGTGTGCCCATGAAGATGACGCGCAAACTCATGCGAACAGCGCCGCTTTCTGATCGATACGGATCATTCAGGCCGCGCTGTCGCGACGCGCCGCCTTGGCGAAACGCTTGGTGACACGCTCGCGCTTCAGCCGCGACAGGTGATCGATGAAGAGCACGCCATTGAGATGGTCGATCTCGTGCTGAAGGCAGGTGGCGAGCAGGCCGTCCGCCTCGATGTCCTGCACCTTGCCGTCGAGATCGAGATAGCGAACCTTCACCCGCGCCGGACGCTCGACCTCCTCGTAATATTCGGGGATCGAAAGGCAGCCTTCCTCATGGATGTTCAGCTCCTTGGAAGACCAGGTGATTTCCGGATTGATGAAGGTCATCGGCGCCTTCTCCTCCTCCGGCTTGGCGAGGTCGATCGTCAGCAGGCGCAGCGGCACGCCGATCTGGATCGCTGCCAGGCCGATGCCGGGTGCGTCATACATGGTCTCGAGCATGTCGGCGGCGAGCGCCTTGATCTCGGGCGTGACGGCCTCGACAGGTTTCGAGACCTGGCGCAGGACTGAATCGGGCAGGATGACGAGAGGGCGAATAGCCATAGGGCGCTCGAACCGGTTTTTCTTGCTGACGCCGCGGACATAAGCACTTGTTGGCGGGTGGTCAAACCGTTCCGCTTTCGTTCGGCATGCGCACGCGAATCGGCTAATCTGCCGTCATGAACGGAATTGCCTTCACGCTGCTCGAGCGGCCGGTCACCTGGAGCGAGGCCGCCCTTGCCTTCGCCGGTAGCAGCCTGTTTCTGCTTGTGCTCGTCGCGTTGTCGCTCTGGCGCAGTTCGCGCGGGCGAGCGATCGAGGCCGTCATCGCTGCCGAACGCGCCCGCGAGATGGACGACAAGGTCGCCGAGATGAACCGCATGCAAGCCGAGATGACGGGCCGGATGCAGACGATGGCCGAGATTCTCTCGACGCGGCAGGCCGACCTTGCCCGCCTCGTCGCCGAGCGGATGGACGGCCTGCGCCAGCAGGTCGGCTCCGGGCTCGAGCAGAACGTCAAGCAGACCACGGAGAGCCTCGGCAAGCTGCAGGAACGGCTTGCGGTCATCGACGCTGCCCAGAAGAACCTGACCGACCTGACCAGCGAAGTGGTGACCCTCAAGGACGTGCTCTCCAACAAGCAGGCACGTGGCGCCTATGGCCAGGGCCGGATGGAGGCGATCATCCGCGACGGGCTGCCCGCCGCCTTCTTCTCGTTCCAGCCGACGCTCTCGAACCGCAACCGGCCGGACTGCCTCGTCACCCTGCCAGGAGACGGGCGCGGCCTCGTCATCGACGCCAAATTCCCGCTGGAGAGCTTCACCATGCTGCGCGAAGCGCGTGGCGAGGAGGCAAAGAAGGCAGCGGGCGTGCGCGTGCGCGGCGATGTCGGCCAGCACGTCAAGGATATCGCCGAGCGCTATTTCGTGCCCGGCGAAACGCAGGACATGGCCCTGCTCTTCGTGCCGTCCGAATCGATCTATGCCGACCTGCACGAGCATTTCGACGACGTGATCCAGAAGGCCCATCGCTCCCGCGTCATGGTCGTGTCGCCGTCCCTGCTCGCCCTGGCGATCCAGCTGATGCAGTCGCTCATTCGCGATGCCCGCATGCGCGAGGAGGCTCGCGTCATCCAGACCGAGGTTGGCAGGCTCCTGACCGATGTCCGCCGGCTCGGCGAGCGGGCCGAGAAGCTCGACCAGCATTTTCGCCAGGCGCAGGAGGATGTCGCCGGCATCCGCACCTCGGCCGGCAAGATCACCAGCCGCGGCGACAAGATCGGCGCGCTCGAATTCGATGAGCCGGCGAAGAGCGAGCCGTCGCTACCCTTCGCCAAGGGGCTCGAGCTGAAGGCCGCCGAGTGATCAGCCGCGGTTGAGCACGGCCGAAAGCTCCGGCTTGACGTTCAGCGTCTGGAAGACGACGCAGTAGCGCTCGGTCAGCTTGAGCAGAGTGTCGAGCTTGTCCTGTGGGGCGTCGCTCTCGACATCGAAGGACAGGCGGATCGCCTTGAAGCCGACGGGCGCATCCTTGACGACGCCGAGCGTGCCGCGGAAATCGAGATCGCCCTCGGCCCTGACAGTTCCCTTCTTCAGTTCGATTTCAAGGGCGGTCGCKACCGCCTTCAGCGTGACGCCGGCGCAGGCGACCAGCGCCTCAAGCAGCATGTCGCCGGAGCAGAGCTCGGCACCGGTTCCGCCGGTCGCCGGGTGCAGCCCGGCCAGGGCGATCGCGCGGCCGGTCTCGACCTTGCAGGCGATATGCTGGTCGTCGAGTTCGCCACGGGCCTTCAGCGTGATCACCGCGGCGTCGGGCGCCTCGCGGTATTTGTCCTTGAGCGGAGCCTGGAGGGCGCGAAGCGCGGTGACGTCCATGGTTCTCAACCTTCTTCAGACGAGCGGCGATGTGCCGCCGTGATAAGCCTGTCGCCGACGCGGGGCCAGCCCCAACCCGGCATGGGCGTCTCGCGCCTCACCACCACATGCCTGCGGTCTCGGCGGCCTTGTGCTGATGCGGCTCTCCGTTCGCGAGGGAGCGATCGAGAGTGCGCAGGACCTCGCGCTTGCTCGCCTCGAAGGCTGGAGAGAGCCTGTCGCGCGGACGGGCGAGAGGATTGTCGAATTCATCGAAGATGCGGCCGGGGTTCGGCTGCATGACGATGATGCGATCTGCCAATGTCACCGCCTCCTCGACATCATGGGTGACCATGACGACGGTCGGCCGGCTCTCCTCCCAGAGCGCCAGCAGATGGCCGTGCAGGCTTGCCCGCGTCGTGGCGTCGAGCGCCGAGAAGGGCTCGTCCATCAAAAGCAGCTTTGGCCGTGTCACCAGGGCGCGCGCGATGGCGACGCGCTGCTGCTGCCCGCCGGACAGTTCGCGCGGCCAGCGCTTCTCGTAGCCGGCGAGCCCGACACGCACGAGCGCATTCGCGACCAGTCCCTCGCGTGCGAAGGGCGTCAGATGCGACAGGCCGAAGGAGACATTCTCGGAGACACTGAGCCAGGGGAAGAGGCGCGGCTCCTGAAAGATCACGCCGACATCGGCGCGTGGCGCCAGGATCGCCTCGCCGTCGAGGCTGACGCGGCCGGCGCTTGGTTGGTCCAGCCCGGCGACGAGCCGCAGTAAGGTGGTCTTGCCGCAACCGGAGCCGCCGACAAGCGCGAGGATCTCGCCGGCGGCCACGGTGGTGGTGACAGCAGACAGTGCCTGTGTGCCGTCGGCATAGGTTTTGGAGAGGCTGTCGAAGCTCAGCATCGAGGATGCCTTTCAGAGCTTGTCGCGACCCAGATCCTGCCAGGCGAGGAAAGGCCGCGTGATGGCGAGAAGCAGGCCATCCGCCAGTTTGCCGAGCACGGCGAAGGCGATGATGGCCGCGATGATGGTGTCGGGACGGCCAAGCTGCTGGCCGTCCACAAGCAGATAACCAAGGCCCTCGCTCGCTCCCATGATCTCGGCCGCAACCACGAACATGAAACCAAGGCCGAGGCCCGAGCGCAGCGCGGTGAACCAGGCGGGCAGGATCGCCGGCAGCAGCACCCGCCGCACCATGGCGAAGCGGCCGAGCCGGAAGACGCGCCCAACCTCGATGATCTTGCGATCGATCGAGAGGATCGCCGCCGCCACGCCGAGATAGACGGGGAAGAACACGCCAACGGCAATCAGCGCGATTTTCGACGCTTCGAAGATGCCGAACCAGAGGATGAAGAGCGGCACCCAGGCAATCGAGGGAATCGCTCGCAGAGCCTGCAAGGTCGGATCGAGCACGCTGCGCGCCAGAGGCAGGGCCCCCGTCAGCGCGCCGAGCAGCGTGCCGACAGCCGCTCCCAGCCCGAAGCCGGCGGCAACACGCCAGAGCGTGGCCGACGCATGGGTCAGGAGTTCGCCCGAGACGGCGAGTTGCCAGAGCGTCTTGCCGACCACGCTCGGCGGCGGCATCAGACGACCATTGGCCAAGCCGGCACCGACCAGGAACTCCCAGAGAGCAGCCAGAAGAAGCGGCAGCAGCAGGCCGGCCAAACCGAGGCCGCGGGGTTTCCGGAAGACATCCGGACGCCCCCTACCCTCGGCAACCGTATCGAGTCCCAGCGTGCTCATCGTTCCGGCTTGTGTCTGCTCGTCCGGGCTCAGTTATTGGCGGCAGCGAAGCGACGGTCGAGCAGGCTGTCGACCACCGCCTTGACGTCGGTCGTCGCCGGCAGGACGCCCGCCTCCTTGAGTGCGAGACCAGCAGCAAGGATGGTGTYGGCCTGGGCCTGCCCGATCGCGGAATGGGTCAGTTCGGTGCGGGTAAGCTGGCGCTCGATGACCGCGTCGGAGAGCTTGGTATAGTCGACGAGCACCTTCTTCAGCTCGGCCGGGTTGGCCAACGCATAGGCACGGGCCTCCTCGTAGGCGGCCAGCACCTTGCGGACCAGCGCCGGATGCTCGTTGGCGAAGGCCTCGCGGACATTCAGGATGCCCCAGGTGTTGTCCTCGGCCTTCCGGTGGAACAGCTTTGCACCGCTCTCGACCTCGGCTGCAGCCATCAGGGGGTCGAGCCCGGCCCAGGCGTCGACATCGCCGCGCTCAAGCGCGAGGCGGCCATCGGCATGCTGAAGCAGCACGAGCTTGACGTCCTTCTCGGTCAGCTTGGCCTCAGCGAGTGCCCGTACCAGGAAGATATGCGGATCGGTGCCGCGGGTGACGGCGACGCGCTTGCCCTTGAGATCGGCAACCCTCGTGATCTCGCTCTTGGCCCCGGTAACCAGCGCCGTCCATTCAGGCCGCGAATAGACATAGATCGACTTGATCGGGTTGCCATTGATCTTGCCGATCAAGGCGGCAGCGCCGGCCGTCGAACCGAAATCGATCGAGCCGGCATTGAGGAATTCGAGCGCCTTGTTCGATCCGGCGGATTGCACCCAGCGCACCGTGATGCCCTCGGAAGCGAGTGCCTTCTCCAGCGTGCCACGCTCCTTCAGCACCAGGCTGACGGGGTTGTAGGTGGCGTAATCGATGCGGATTTCCTTCGGCGCCTGGGCATTGGCGCTGAGAGCGCCCAGACCTGCACCGGCCATGGCAAGCCCGGCGAGTACAAGACGGCGGCTGACTGCCTTGATGACGTTCATTGTCGATCCCCATTTCGGTGACGCGAAGGGATCGGGAGAGGTCGAGCCTATCCTACCCCACGCTTTAGCTGCACTTGTTTCGCGCCCGCAAGCTGGTGGCTCAAATCGGCGCGTGTCCTCTTTCTAGGTCCGATCGTTCTGTTTGTCAAACAAACTCAGATAGACTGTTAAATGATATAATACACGTTCTGTTGCGTGTAATTTCTGGTTTCTGGGAATCCCGTCACCATGTTACGAGCGGCTTGGTTCGAAGCCGTCCTGCGCGATATCCGAAGGTCATGCCGTCCGTGTCGATCAGCGCCGATACCCCTTACTTTGCCCTCGCGGAGGTGCTGGCGAACCCTGCCGCCGCCGTTGCCCGGCTGGCGGGCAAGATGCGCAAGGCATCGGCCGCCGATCTGCGGCAGGAACTGGTCGCCTGCCTGCGCCATACACTCGAGGAAGGTCACGCCTCCGCCAAGGAAATCCTGAGCGAGGAGCGCAATGGCCTCGCCTGTGCCCAGCGCCTGTCGGCGATGATGGACGGCATCGTCGGCTGCCTGCATGTGGCGGCGAGCGAGCACTTCTACCCCGCCGTAAACCCGTCCTCCTCCGAGCGGATCGCGGTCGTCGCCGTCGGCGGCTATGGCCGCGGTACACTGGCGCCAGGATCGGATGTCGACCTGCTCTTCCTGTTCCCGCACAAGCAGACGGCCTGGGGCGAGAGCGTGGTCGAAGCGATGCTCTATCCCCTCTGGGACCTGAAGCTGAAGGTCGGCCATTCCGTGCGCTCGGTCGACGACTGCATCCGCGAAGCGCGCGCCGACATGACGATCCGCACCGCCTTGCTCGAGGCCCGCTTCCTCACCGGCGACCGGGCGCTCTTCGACGAGATGGTGCACCGCTTCGACGCCGAGGTGGTCGAAGGCTCGGCGCCCGCCTTCACCGAAGCCAAGCTTGCCGAACGCGAAGCACGCGTGCGCCGCGCGGGATCATCGCGCTATCTCGTCGAGCCCAACGTCAAGGACGGCAAGGGCGGCCTGCGCGACCTCAACACATTGTTCTGGATCGCCAAATACGCCTACCGCGTCCATGACGCCGATGAACTGGTCACCGCCGGGCTGTTCGACCGCAAGGAACTGCTGATGTTCCAGCGCTCGGAGGAGTTCCTCTGGCGGGTGCGCTGCTGGATGCATTTCATCACAGGCCGGGCAGAGGAGCGCCTTTCCTTCGACCTGCAGCGGCAGGTAGCGACGGCGATCGGCTATGCCGGCCGCAGCGGCCAGGCCCCGGTCGAGCGCTTCATGAAGGCCTATTTCCTGGTGGCGAAGGATGTCGGCGACCTGACCGCGATCGTCTGCGCCGCCCTCGAGGCGCGCCAGCAGAAGCCGCGGGCGAGCCTGTCTAGCCTGCTCGGCACCTTCACCAAGCGGCGGCAGGTGCGTGCGCTCGGCCATCCCGACTTCACGCTGAAGAGCCAGCGGCTCAACGTCGTCGACGGCGACGCCTTCAAGCGCGACCCGATCAACCTGCTCAGGCTCTATGAGATCGCCAGCCGAAACGACGTCGCCATTCATCCCGATGCAAGCCGCCTGGTGACGCAATCCCTCAAACTGGTCACGCCGCATTTGCGCAACGACCGCGAAGCGAACCGGATCTTTCTCGATATCCTGACGTCGCGGCGCGCGCCGGAGGCGGTGCTGCGCCGCATGAACGAGTCGGGGCTGCTCGGCCGCTTCGTGCCCGAATTCGGGCGCGTCGTCGCGATGATGCAGTTCAACATGTATCACCACTACACCGTCGACGAGCATCTGATCCGGTCGATCGGCGTTCTCTCCGAAATCGAGGCCGGTGCGCTCGAGGCGGAGCATCCGCTCTCGAACTCGATCTTCCCGACCATCACCAACCGCCGGGCGCTCTATGTCGCGCTGTTTCTGCACGATATCGCCAAGGGCAAGCCGGAAGATCATTCGGAAGCCGGCAGCCGGATCGCGCGCAAGCTTTGCCCACGCTTCGGGCTCAGCGAGGCGCAGACCGAGACGGTCGCCTGGCTGGTCCAGCACCATCTCGACATGTCGACCGTCGCCCAGAGCCGCGACCTCGGCGACCCCAAGACGATCGAGAGCTTCGCGGCCACCGTGCAGACCCTCGAAAGGCTGAAGCTCCTCCTCATCCTGACGGTTGCCGATATCAAGGCGGTCGGGCCCGGCGTCTGGAACGGCTGGAAGGGCCAACTCCTGCGCACGCTCTACTATGAGACCGAAATCGTGCTGGCCGGCGGTCATTCCGGCATCGAGCGCCGCGCGCGCGTCGAACAGAAACAGGATGCGCTGAGGGCGGCGCTGGCCGACTGGGACGAGGAGGAACGCGAGGCCTATCTCGCGCGCCATTACCCGCCCTACTGGATCAAGGTCGACCTGCCGCGTCAGGAGAAGCAGGCGCGCTTCCTGCGCGGGGCCGAGGCTGAAGGGCGCACCACGGCAACCCTGGTCGAGACAGACCAGTTCCGCGGCATCACGGAGCTGACCATTCTGGCGCCCGACCATCCGCGCCTGCTCGCCATCGTCACCGGCGCCTGCGCCGCGGCCGGCGGCAACATCGTCGACGCCCAGATCTTCACGACTACCGACGGCCTCGTGCTCGATACCATCTTCATCTCGCGCGCGTTCGAGCGCGATGACGACGAGCTACGCCGGGCCGGCCGCATCGCCGCCGCGATCGAACGGGCGCTGAAGGGCGAGATCAAGATCGCCGATCTGGTGGCGCAGCGCCGCGCGCCGCCGCCGCGTGGCGCCACTTTCCAGGTCGCGCCGGAGGTGATCATCGACAACGTGCTCTCGACCCGGCACACTGTCCTGGAGGTTTCCGGCCTCGACCGCCCGGGCCTGCTCTACGATCTCACCACCGCGATCGGAAAGCTCAACCTCAATATTGCCTCGGCCCATATCGCCACGTTCGGCGAGAAGGCCGTCGACGTTTTCTACGTGACCGACCTGACCAACGCCAAGATCACCGGCACGGCGCGGCAGCTCAGCATCCGCAAGGCACTGCTGGAGGTTTTCGCTTTTGACCACGAGAAGGCGCAGGGCGGAAAGACGCGCGTGCCCGCCCGTGCTTGATTTCGCGGACCACAAGGCCGATATCGGCCTCGAACGCTGTCGCGCTCCCGAGTGACGACCAGCCCCATGATTTGAATTGGATGAGGCGATGACGCGGAACCCTGCGACCGACGAACCGAAGCCGGACATGGCCGCCCAGATGGCCGCCCAAGAGGCAAACGAGCCGGCCCCGCTCGAGTCCGGGCTCGAAGCCCAGCTCGGGCAGGTCGAAGCCGAGCGCAACGACCTCAAGGACAAGCTGCTGCGCACCCTGGCCGACATGGAGAACCTGCGTCGGCGCACCGAGCGAGAGATTGCCGACGCCAAGGCCTATGCGGTGACGAGCTTTGCGCGAGACCTGCTCGGTTCGGCCGACAATCTGCGCCGCGCGCTTGAGAGCCTGCCGGAGACCGCTCGCACCGAGGGCGAAGCGGCCCTGAAGGCGTTGGTCGAAGGTGTCGAGCTCACCGAACGCGAACTGCTGAAGACCCTGGAACGCCATGGCGTGCGCCGCATCGACCCCCATGGCGAGAAGTTCGACCCACATCTGCACCAGGCAATGTTCGAGGCGCCCGACGCCGGCATCGCCAAGGGCCTTGTCTCGAAGGTCGTGCAGACCGGCTACAAGATCGGCGAGCGCGTGTTGCGGCCGGCCTTGGTGGGCGTCTCCGCCGGCGCTCCGAAGGCGCCTTCGGCCGAGGCCGGCGGCGACACCAATACAGGCCACTGAACCGTGCTGGAGGTTGCCGGCGTTGCCGTCTTCGCATTGACGGGAGCGCTGGTCGCGGTCCGCAAGGGGATGGATCCGTTCGGGTTCATCCTGCTTGCGACCGTCACTGGCGTCGGCGGCGGCACCTTGCGCGATCTCGTGCTCGACCGCGGCGTCGGCTGGGTGCAGGCGCCGTCGGACGTGATMGTCTGCACGATCGTCGCGCTTGCGGCCTGGGCAACGGCCTATTTTCGTCCCGGCACGCTTGATGGCTGGATGGGCAAGCGCATGCTCGTCTGGGCCGATGCCGCGGGGCTTGCGCTTTTCGCGGTCGTCGGCACGCAGAAGGCGCTGATGGCCGGCGTCCCGGTCCTCTCGGCGGTGGCGCTGGGAGCGGTGACCGCCTCCTTCGGCGGCATCCTGCGCGACATCCTCGCCGGCGACAGGCCAATGGTGCTATGGAGCCGGGATTTCTACGTTACGGCGGCGGCGACTGGGGCAACCATGACGGCGTTCCTGTCCGGTCTCGGCGTCAGCCCGCTCCTGGTAATGCTCGGGGGCATAGCAGCCGGATTTGGCTTGCGCGCCGGCTCGATCCTGCTCGGCTGGTCGTTTCCGAATCTGCCTGGCTCAGGTTCTGCCTGATCAGCCTCACCCCGATCACCCTCCTGGCTTCGTCACGCGCCGCAAGGTCAGATTGATCCGCCCCCCCTGCGGCAGCAGGGCTGACGAGCCCGCCAGTATCCTGTCGATCCCGTGATAGGCAAGGCGCGCCTCGCCACCGAAAAGCAATGCATCGCCCGAGGCAAGTTTCAGCGAGACGGTCTTGCTGCCGCGTTCCGTGCCGCCGATCCTGAAGACCGCCGTGTCGCCGAGCGACAGCGACAGCACCGGCGCGTCGAACTCCCGCTCGTCACGATCCTCGTGCAGGCCCATCTTCGCGCTCGCCTCGTAGAAATTGACCAGGCAGGCCTCAGGAGGGTGCKGGTAACAGGCAAGCGCACGCCAGGCATCGAGCAACACGGCCGGCATCGGCGGCCAGGGCGCGCCGGTCTCGGGATGCTGGGCCTGGTAACGATAGCCGGCCAGATCCGACACCCATCCCAGCGAGCCGCAATTGGTCATTCGCACGGAGAACGGCTTGCCGGTCTTCGGCATCCGCGGTGAGAAGAATGGCGCCTGCCGGGCAACCTCGCGCAGTTCGGCCAGCAGCGCCGACTGCATCTGGGGTGAAAGATAGCCCGGCCAATGAAATACGCCGGGAGCGACGGCAAGCCTGGTCACGGGCGCGCCGTCACAGGGTATCGAGGCCGAGGACGTCAGCCATCGAGTAGAGGCCGGGCTTACGCCCCCTGCCCCAGAGCGCCGCCTTGACCGCGCCTTGCGCAAACAGGCCACGGTCCTCGGCGACATGCGCCAGTTCCAGCCGCTCGCCCGCACCAGCGAAGATGATCTTGTGATCGCCAACGACGGTGCCGCCGCGCAACGCCGCAAACCCGATCGCGCCGGGAGGGCGGACGCCGGTATGGCCATCGCGCGAGGCGACGCGGGTCTCAGCGAGAGAGACATCCCGCCCCTGTGCCGCGGCCTCGCCGAGCAGCACCGCCGTGCCCGATGGCGCATCGACCTTCATCCGGTGATGCATCTCGACGATCTCGATATCCCAGTCCGTACCCAGCGTGGCAGAAACCTTGCGGACCAGGGCTGCCAGCAGGTTCACGCCCAAGCTCATATTGCCGGAGCGGATGATCGCAGCATGGCGCGCAGCCGCCTCGAGCTTGGCGAGATGGACCGGCTCCATACCCGTGGTCCCGACGACGTGGACGATGCGGGCCTGCGCGGCGAGGGCCGCAAAAGCGACCGTGGCCTCAGGCGCCGTGAAATCCAGCACGCCCTCAGCTTCAACGAAGGCCGGCAGCGCATCGTCGGTCACCGGCACCCCCAGTGCAGGCAAGCCCGCCAGAATGCCGGCATCCTGCCCCAGCGCAGCGGAGCCCGAACGCTCGATCGCGGCCGAAACGGTGCAGCCCTCGGCCTCGGTGATCGCCTTGATCAGCATTCGCCCCATGCGCCCGGCGGCGCCGACAACGACGAGACGCATGTCGCTCATGAGGGGAAGCTCCTGACCAGTCGAGGATGGTGACGCAGCGGCTATAGAGCATCACCGCATCACGCGAAACCACTCTGCCTTCGTCCCCGGGTGGATGCTCGAACAAGGCGACAAGACCGGCCCGCACAGCGCCGAAACGAAAACGGCCGGGGAAGCTCCCGGCCGTCGATCCTTGCTACGATGCCTGTCGCGTCAGGCAGCCTGCTGGATGCCCGAGAGCTTCCAGTCACCGCCGCGCGAGCGCACGAAGGTCCAGTGTTCCGTGACCTCCTGCGGGACGGTCGCATTGCCCTCGACGATGCGACCGGTGGCGCGCTCGGTCAGCGCGTTGATCAGGCTGAAGCGCATCGCAACGGTTGCGAACTCGAAATCGTCCTCCCGCCAGGCTTCCGAGAGATCGCCCTGCAGCAGCTTGACGTTGGAGACCCGATCAACCAGCCCCTTGGCGGCGTTCTCGGCAATGTCATCAGCGAAATAGCCGGCCATTTCGGGCGTCAGCTTCTCGCGGAGAACCTGCTGGTTCTCGTTCGAATAGGCCGTGTTCACTTCGCCGAGCAGCCGCTCGAAGCTGCTGAAATCCTCGCCCGCGAGCGTGATCTCGACCGGCTTGGACGCCGCGCGCGGCGCGCCGCCACCGAGGCCGCCCATCGCAGACATGCGCGGATTCGGCTGAGGCTGGGCGGCCTCACGCGACATCGGTCCGCCAGCGGTGGCGAGCTGCGGCTCGGACCGGCGCCGGAAGAAGCGCATCGCGAGGAAGATCAGGCCGCCGATCAGCGCTATCTGCAACAGGAAGCCGAAGATGCCGGCCAGCGAAGCCAGGCCGCTGAAGAAGCCCGAGCCCGAAAGCATGCCGAACAGGCCAGCGCCGAGCAGGCCGGCGCCGACGCCCATCATCAGGTTACGTGCCATGGACGGACGCGCCGCCTGTGCGGCAGCACCCGCCGCGCCAGCGGCCGGACCCGCCATCGACGGAGACGGCGTCGGAGCAGCGCTACGCTGGAAAGGCTGTGCGCCCGTCGGCGCTGTATTCGTCGGGGCCGGAGCCGAATTGGTACGCGTGCCGCGGCTGCCGAAACCCTTGCCGCCACCAGGACGAGCCTCGGCCAGCACGGGAACGAGCAAAAGCGCACCAGCGACCACGGCGACGACCCGGCCACGCCGAGCAAGTGAAATCAGTGACATGGTTCCTCCCGGAGCCCCCGTTGGGCCCGCTGCCGCGAAATATGGCGCGCGCCCTGCCCTTGCGCAAGGTCGGGGCGGCCAAGCGCGTGAGCCAAAATAATAATCAATGTTTCATGCGGGGCCCGGAGCCGTGCTAAACTGGCTCATTCGCCCAATCGCCCGTGCGCGGGCCGGCGAAGGAGTGTGCCATGATCCGGATGTCACGGAGGCCGCGCCAGAAAGCACCGCACGCGCTGCGCTGCCTCGCCCTTGCCACGCTGCTCACACTTGCCCCGTTCACTGCACCGAGAGCGGGTGAACCGGCTGTCGCCCTCGATCCACCGCGGCTCGCGCAGGCGCCCGAGCCGCTCTGCTTCTGCTGGAGCGACGGACGGAAGATTGCGGAAGGGCTGACCGCCTGCATCAAGACGACGCAGGGGCGGCGGCTCGCCGAATGCGGCCGGGTCATCAACATGATGTCCTGGCAGATCACGGAGAATCCCTGCCCGGAAAGCTGATCGACCCATTCCGGCATAAGAAAAACGCCGCCGAACCCGTGTTCGGCGGCGTCTTTTTTCAAACGCTCTTGCGGTCCATTCGACTTAAGACTGACGGCAGTCAGAACGCCCCCAACACGATGGCGATCATGAACACAAAGGCCGCGCCCATCGCCAACCGGTCGAGACTCAGCGTGAGGCTCATCGCATCCTCCTTTGTCATTGACCTGTCACCGAAGCTAGCAGAACTGACGATGGCCGCAAGGGGGCTGCCTCATGACGGCGGCGTGGCAGAGCCTATTGTATCCCTAACACTTCATTAAATCATTGATTTGATTTGTGGACAAAGAAGATCATCTCCTTGAGACGACAAGTCTTTCCAAAGCCTTCGCCACAGCGATGACGCGCTCATCCGCTCCGAAACGACCGATGATCTGAACCCCCACCGGCAATCCGCGAGGCCCCGTCGTCACTGGAATCGTCAGGCATGGCGTGCCGAGCAAAGTCCACAATCGGTTGAAGCGGGAATCGCCGGTCGAGCCCAGCGTATCCGGCGCTTCGCCTGGCGCGGCATAGCTCACGACGACGTCGACCCCGGCGAAGAGGTCACGGCAGGCATCACGCCCGCGGCGCGATAGCGCACGCGCGTCGTCATACTGCGTCGGCGAAACGGCTCCCGCCGCATCGAGATAGGCCGAGAGCTTGGGCGGGATCACGCCGCGATGGTTGCGATACTCCCAGGAGAGCGCCTGCGCGGCCTCGAAATCCTGCAGCGGGCCATGGGCGTGGAAGGCTTCAACCAGGGCCCGCGGCGTCGCGAGCTCGACCACGGTCGCTCCCGCCTTCGCGACAAGAGCGAGAGCCGCGGCCAGCGCGGCTTCGGAACCCGCCTCCGGCTCCCCGGCAAAGGGCTGGCGCGTCACGCCGATCCGCGAGCCCTCCAGCCTCGCCATGTCAGCGTCCAGCTCAGGCCGGCCCGTCAGGGCCGCGAGTGCAAAACCCAGATCGTCGGCGCTCGCTGCCATCAGCCCGGCGGTATCGAGCGACCAGGAGAAGGGCTTGATGCCGACGGTCGGCAGCAACGCATAGKACGGCTTGATGCCTGCGACACCGCAATAGGACGAGGGCCGAATGACCGAGCCCCCGGTCTGCGTACCGATCGCCAAGGGGATCATACCGGCTGCGACCGCCGCCGCCGAACCTGCCGACGACCCTCCCGGGCTCGCGGTAAGATCATGCGGATTGCGCGTCGGCGCCGGATCGAGGAAGGCAAAGGCGGTGGTGTGGGTCTTGCCCGCGATTGTCGCCCCGGCGGCCTTGAGCGCCATCACGATCGGCGCGTCGGCGCGCGGTTGCCAGCCATCATAGATCGGGGAGCCCATGCMGGTCGGCAGATCGGCGGTGTCGATGATGTCCTTGACGCCGCATGCGACCCCCGCGAGCGGGCCGGAGCCGGGCTCCAGCCGTTCGGGCCGACTGGCGAAGGCGCGAATGTCGGGCTCCTTGGCAGCGATGCGGGTGGCGCAATCGGCCAGCGCGGCCGACGCGCTCACGGCGCCGCTGGAAACCTGATGGGCAATGGCGCGAACGGACAGCATGCGAGATCCTCGAAGGGCTGGCTTTGGTTGGATCGTCGGATCGATGATCCAACCACCTGTGTCTGCATCGGCTTTCCCGAAAACCGCGTTCCACGTTTAGGGGCCGATGTCTTCTGCGTTGCATCGGCTTTCCCAAAAACTGCATTCCACTTTTAGGGGCCGATGCTGAGAGCAGATGCTGGCATGATTTCAGCGCGCTGCGATACCGCCGGACATCCCCCTTGGCGCATGACGTCGATGCGCCGGATCGCCTTAGGTCAGGCCGGACTGGCCCGCTAACCACTCGTTAACCGCCGCTCCAAAGTTAATCCGCCTGTGGCGTACGGGGCTCACTGGGTTGAGAAACCGTTCACCAACCGGGTCGCATTTGATCGGTCATGCGACGCGTTCATCTCGCCCTCTTCGCGCTCGGCGTCATCGGCGCCACTGGACTTGCCGGCTGCGGCAAGTTCCAGAAAGCACAGCGTGCCGCCTGGCGCGACCAGGCGGAAGCCGCCTGCATGGCCTCCCGTCAGGTCCCGCTCTCGTCCTATGTCAGCCTGCGCGAGAAGCCGATCGACGGGCCGGGCACCTGCGGCATGACCAGGCCGCTCCGTGTCTCCGCCTTCTCGGGTGGCTCGGTTCACCTCACCAGCAATGCCACGCTCGGTTGCCCCATCGTCGCCACCACCGACAAGTGGCTGGCCGAAGTGGTGCAACCAGCGGCGCAGAACGTACTCGGCGCGCAGGTGATCGAGCTCAGGGCAGGCTCCTATTCCTGCCGGGCGATGAACAACGGCACCGGCACCAGCCGCACATCCGAGCATGCCTTCGGCAATGCCGTCGACGTGTTCTCCTTCCGGCTGAATGACGGGCGCAACATCACCGTCAAGGACGGCTGGCACGGCTCGCCTGAAGAGCAGGCCTTCCTGCGCGAGGTTTTCGTCGGCGCTTGCCAGCAGTTTTCGACCGTGCTCGGGCCGGGTGCGGACATGTTCCACTACGATCACTTCCACATCGATCTGGCGCGCCACGCCAAGGGCCGGCAGATCTGCAAGCCGGTGATCAAATACACCCCGAACTACAACCTGCCGCCGCCGGACCCGGCACGCACCTATTCGACCGCGCAGAAGTCCATGCGCGACAACCTCCCACCCATGGTGGCAGGCGCCTCAGGCAGCATGCTACGGCAGCCCAGCGACGGCTTGCGCCCCCCCGGCGCGGTCAACGGCGGCTATCCGGTCGCAAACCATCAAGGCGGCCAGAGCCTCGATGCACAGCGGCGCTATCTCGACGAGCAGCCGCTCAACCCGCCGCGCTACCGACCGGAGACACCACCGAGCGCGGCGCAAGGCCCGCTGAGGCTGCCGGGCTCCGTCCCGCCGGCCGAAGAACTGATCGTAGGCGATGATGAGGGCAATGGCGTCATGGACATGCAGGGCGAGGAGCAGGCACAGCCGCAGATCTCGCCAGGCAACGACCCCTTCGCTTACGGCCGGGCGCAAACCGGCGGCGGCCGGCGCTACTGAGGGCAGCGTCAGCGGGAGACCAGCACCTGCCGACATTCCGCCGGCAATGCATCGACGGACATCGGCGGCTTCGGTTTGGGCTTCGGTCCCGGGCGCGGCTTGGGCGGATTGAAGATCGCCTTGTATTGCCGCTCGACCCAGCCGGTCAGTTCCGCGCCGCAGCCGTCGCCAAAATTCGGCGGCTCCTGGCCGGAGCACCCCTCCATTCCCGCCGGACAGCTCAGCCGGATATGGAAATGGTAGTTATGGCCCCACATCGGCCTGACCTTCTCGAGCCATGAGCGATCCGCACCAGCCTCGCGGCACAATGCAACCTTGAGCGCGGGATTGACGAAGATGCGCTCGACACGCGCTTCGGCAGCCACGGACTTGATCAGCCTGGTATGGGCGGGCGTCCAGTTCTTCGGGTCGACATCGCGCCAGTCGGCTCGCGCCATGTTCACCGCCGACATATTCTCGCGCGCGTCACTGTCGAGGCGCTGCTTCGGCATCGGCGTGAGCCAGACATCGGCATCGAGGCCGATCTGGTGCGAAGCATGGCCGGTCAGCATCGGGCCGCCGCGCGGCTGGGAGATGTCGCCAACCAGCAGGCCGGGCCAGCCGTTGATCCTGGGGACGTTGCGGGCAAGCGTCTCCAGATAGGAAATCAGCGCAGGATGGCCCCAATTGCGGTTCCGGGCCAGCCGCATCACCTGCCAGCTTTCGCCGTCGACCGGCATCGTCGTCGCACCGGCAAGACACCCCCTCGCATAGGAGCCGATGGCACGGGCCTGCATGCTGGCCGGCGTCGTCTTCTGCCCGAACAGGGCACGCGCCGCCTCGGGAAAGGCCGCGATATTGGCCGTCCGGCGCTTCGCTTCCTCCTCCGCAGTCGACTGCGCATGCACGACCGGTGCCGTCAGCGCGGCCAGGAGCAAGGCGGACAGGGCCAGGAGCGGGCGATTCGTGCTCTGCATCGCCCGAGAACGCCGGGTTTTGGAGATCAGGTCAAGCACGAGAAACGTCACACGTATCAGGCATGGACAACGCCTACGCAGGGTTGCAGCCTTGGCTACGCAGCGATCGGGCGCCTTCGCCCAGAAGAAGATCGCGCGCCCATGGGAGGAGATAACGCTGATGACGGACACCACGATCAACCGCCGCGCGCTGCTTGGAGGGCTTGGTGCAAGCCTGGCCTTGCCCGGCACGGCGAGCTTTGCGCAGGGCTCCTGGCCGCAGGGCCGGACGCTGAAACTCGTCGTGCCCTTCCCGCCAGCGGGAGCGACGGACGTGCTTGGGCGCCTCGTCGCCGACAAGCTCGGCCAGGCATGGGGCACAAACATCGTCGTCGAGAACCGGCCCGGTGCCGGTGGCAATATCGGCACCGATGTCGTCGCCAAGGCGGAGCCCAATGGCGACACCTTCCTGATCGTCTCCGTCGGCATGGCGACGAACCAGTATCTCTACGCCAAGCTGAACTACGACCCGGCCAAGGATCTTGCCCCCATCACCATGGTTGCGCTGGTGCCGAACCTGCTGGTCGTCAACAAGGATCTCCCGGTCAAGGACACGGCTGAGCTCGTCGCCTATGCCAAGGCCAATCCCGGCAAGTTGACCTATGCCTCATCCGGCGTCGGGACCTCGGTCCATCTCTCCGGCGAATTGTTCCAGAAGCTGACCGGCACCAAGATGGTCCACGTGCCCTATCGCGGAACCGCGCAGGCAACGCAGGACCTGATCGGCGGGCGGGTCGACCTGATCTTCGACAACATCACCCAGGCGCTGCCCCATGTCCGCTCGGGGTCGATCCGCGGCCTCGGCATCACCACGGCGAGGCGCTCGGCGACCGCTCCGGAATTCGCGCCGATTGCCGACGTCGTTCCGGGCTTCGATGTCTCCTCCTGGTTCGCGCTCTTCGCTCCGGCAAAGACCCCGCAGGCCGTCATCGACAAGATCCATGCCGACACCAAGGCCGGGCTCGCCGATCCAGCGCTTCGGGCCAAGATGGACCTTCTGGCGGCCGAACCCGTCGGCAACACATCGGCAGAGCTCGGCGCCTTTCTGCAGGCGGAAATGAAGAAGTGGGGCGAGTTGATCCGCGAGGTCGGCGTCAAGGTGGAGTAAGCGGCACTCCTGGGGAACTCTCGGTACACCCCAGACGTTTCCCTGTCGCATCCTGTCGCATCGCGGCAGCGCGATGCGACAGGGAGAGGGGCGCGTCATGTCTACACTCGTTATCGTTCTGCTGGTCATCCTGCTGCTCGGCGGCGGCGGGTATTATGGCCATCGCAGCTACGGCAATGCCGGCCTCGGCGGTGTCGTCGGCGTCGTTCTGATGGTCGTTCTGGTGCTTTGGCTGCTAGGTGCAATCGGGGGCGTGCCCGTCCGTGTCTGACGGGATTCAGCTAGGATTGGCGAGGTGCCAGACCAGCATGGCCGCGGCGAGATCCTCGATCGCGGTACCGACCGACTTGAACAGCGTGATCTCGCCGTCCTCATTGGCCCCGGCGACTTCGCCGCGGCACAGTTGAGCCAGCGTGCCGGCGACCTTGTCCGCCTCATAAGCACCGGCCTTGATCGCGACCGCCACATCCCCGCCCTCCACCAGGGCGGCTTCAGTGTCGATGAAGACGCGCGCACGGTGCAGAGCCTCGTCATCGGCCTCGCGCATCGACAGATTGAAGGCGCCCACGAGGTCGAGATGGGCGTCGCGCTTCAGCCAGCGGCCCATGACAATGGGCTCTCGCGACAGAGTCGCGCAGGAAATCAGGTCGGCCTGCCGTGCGTCGCCCTCGAGGTCGTCGCTGACGCGAACGGTAATACCCTCCGCGGCCAGGGCTTCCACCACCGCCTCGCTTCCCTCGCGCCGGCGGCCCCAGATGGCGATATCCTCGAAATCGCGCACGGCACCGTGCGCCTTGATCAGGAAAGGCGCCAGCGCGCCCGAGCCGACCATCAGCATGCGCTTGCCATGGGGATGCCCGAGCTTGCGTGCGGCGAGCGCGGAGGCCGCGGCCGTCCGCCAGGCCGTGAGGCGCGCGCCATCAAGCGCGGCGAGCGGCGCGCCCGTCGAACCGTTCATGAGCAAGTATGTGCCCATCACGCTCGGCAGGCTCAGCGAGCCGTTCGACGGATAGACCGTGACGACCTTGGTGCCGAGGAAAGCCTCCGGCGCGGTCGGCCCGGTCCAGGCCGGCATCAGCAGAAGCGTGGCATGATCGGCCGGCCGTTCGATCTCGTGGTGATGGCGCACAGGCGTGACGATGTCGCCGCGAAAGGCTCCATCCAGCGCATCGATCAAGGCGGGGAAAGTGAGAAGGCGGTCGATCTCCGCCGCGGGGATAACGCGCATCTGTCTTTCGTCAATCAGTTGTTGCGGCTGGTCAGAGCCGGCAGGGCGGAATCGGGCACAGCGGCCCGCAATGACTGCGCCTCGCTGCGCAGAGCCTCGGCCTCGCGACGATTGCGTCGCGCCGCCTTGCGATGCTTGCCCTGCGCGATCCATGAGGCGAGGCCGCCGATCAGGACCCCCGCAGCAATCGCGGCCAGAACCACGGCGAAGAGCGGAAGATCGAAGGCCAGCGTCGGCGCGTCGCGGCTGAACGGATCGAGCGAGACCCGCACCGGGCCCCGGTTCGCGATCGAGAAGAGGACGATCGCCAAGGCGACCGGCACGAGGATCAGCGCCTTGAAGAAAGCTTTCATGGATTTTTCCTCGCGTGCCGCACGAGCGAGCCTGACATCCGGCTGGATGTCAGTGCTTGCCGTTCAGCCTCTGGCGAAGCTCCTTGCCGGTCTTGAAGACCGGCACGAACTTCTCTTCGACCTCGACCGCATCGCCGGTGCGAGGGTTGCGGCCGACCCTTGCGGCGCGGGCCTTGCGGGAGAATGCACCAAAGCCGCGCAGTTCGACACGGTCACCACGCCCCAGCGCCTTGACGACCTCGTCGAGGATAGCCGTGACGATGTTCTCGATATCGCGCTGGTAGAGGTGAGTGTTGCGCTCGGCGATGCGTTGAACGAGTTCAGATTTTATCATGTGTCCAATATAACCGATTGTATCAACATCACTTTTCGGCGACAGGCTGCCAGAGCGCCAAGGGCGCGTCAAGCCGCAGGCCAACCGGCTGATCGGCAGCCCGCGCAAGGATCACGGCCAGCGATTCCAGACCGGCTGCGCGGGCCATCGCCTCGCCAGCGCTCCACAGACCAAAGGCGGAGGCCTCGTTGCGGCGGCGCCAGTCACGCACCGGCAAATCCTTCGCGACATTCTTCTCGCGCTCGAGCCAGGCGATCGCCTCCGGCTCGCCGCCGATCTCGTCGACCAGCTTAAGGCCGACGGCCTGCCGGCCGGAATAGACGCGGCCGTCCGATACGACGGCAATCTCGGTCTCTCCGAGCTTGCGGCGGTCCCCGACGAGGCGCTTGAACCAATCGTAATTATCCTCGACCACACGTTGCAGCGCGGCGCGCGCCTCAGGCGAGGTCGGCTCAAAGCCGTTCGGCGCCGCCTTCAGCGGGCTCGATTTGATCTCCTCGACCTTGACCCCGACGGTGTCGAGCAGGCGGCCGACATTGGGAATCTGGAAGAGCACGCCGATCGAGCCGACGAGCGAGGTCTGGCGCGCCACGATGCGGTCCGCGCCCATGGCCGCGATATAGCCGCCCGAGGCGGCGAGCCCGTCAACGACCGCCACCATCGGCTTCTTGGCCGCCAGACTGCGCAGCGCGATGTGCAAGGCCTCGGAACCGCTGGTGGTGCCGCCGGGACTGTCGATCCGAACCACGACGGCGGACGCCCGACTGTCCTCGAGCGACTTGATGAGATCGAGCGTGCGCCTGTCCCCTGAGATGAAACCCGAAATGGTGACCCGCGCAATATGCGCGCGGGAGGTCGAACCGGGCGCGTTGCCGCTCCAGGCCAGCCCCGCGACGACAGCCGCCGCGATGACGCCAAGAACGGCGAGCAGGCGCCAGAGCGTCAGCTTACGCCGCAGGTTGCGGCGGTCGGCGAGCAGGTCTGCATCGGACGACATGGGGTAAACGCTCCTGGGGTCACGGACGCTGGCTGGGCCCGTGATGTAGCCTCGCCGCAGCGACGGGGCAAGGCGACGCTCGGCCTCAGGCGTCGAGCGTCGCTCTTTGCCGATCGAGCGCCAATAGCGCAAGGCCGCTCGCGACAGACCGGAAGGCGTCACCGATGTGAACACGTTCCGAGCCGAAGCGACGATCGAACAGGGCGCGCACGGCCGGGACATGCGATGTTCCGCCGGTCATGAAGACGGCCTCGATCGCACCGGATTCGACCTTGGCTTCGACGAGGGCGCGATCGAGCGCCGCCTCGATCGACGCGACGTCCTCGGCGATCCAGCTTTCGAAATCCGTCCGGCGGATCGTCCCCTCGATGCTGACATCCATCTGGCGGAAGTTCAGCACGGTCTCGTCCTGCGACGACAGCGCAACCTTGGCCGCCGAGACGGCGCGATAGAGTTCATAGCCAAGATCGTATTCGATCACGGTCAGCAGATCCTCGAGCTTGCCGGGCTCGACCGCGTCGCGGATCAGCGCCTTGAGCTCGGCCATGGTCTCGCGGCTCTTCATCAGCGAGAGCCTGTGCCACTGCGCGAAGGCCGCGTGGTAATGGGCGGGAATCGGCAGCAGCTTCTCGAAGGAACGATACTGCGAGCCCTTGCCGAGCCGCGGCGAAACGGCGTGTTCGATGATGCGATAGTCAAAGGTGTCACCGGCGACGCCGACACCGGCATGCGAGAGCGGGATCGCTTCCAGCCGCCCTGCCCCGCCAGGCTCGAAGCGCATCACGGAGAAGTCGCTCGTGCCGCCGCCGAAATCGGCGACCAGCATGGTCTGGGGCGTCTTCAGGTCGCGCGCATACCAGTAGGCCGCGCCGAGCGGTTCATAGGCGAAATCGACCTTGGGCATGCCAGCCTTCGCATAGGAGGCCGAGAGGCGCTTCACGGCCAGTTCCTCGTCCGGGCGCTCGCCGGCGAAGACGACCGGGCGGCCCGAGATCAGTGGCGTCTCCGAGAGATCGTCGAGCCCGGCACTGAGATCGGCGAGGAAGACGCCGATCAGGTCCTCGAGCCGATACAGCTTTCCAAACAGGCGCGTCTCCTGGAAGGCGCGGCTGGACAGATGCGTCTTCAGCGATTGCAGAAAGCGATGCTCGGTCGTCATGCCCAGCGCCATGTCGAGCGCATCAGGTCCGCTGACATGCACGACACGGGCCTGCGGCGGCCGGCCCTCACGCCAGAACATCAGCGCCGAGCGGTAGGCGTCGACGGCGCCCTGCTTCGTCGCAAAGCTGCGGGTCGAGACCGAACCATCCGGCCGTGCCAGGGCGACCACGCTGTTGGTGGTGCCGAAATCGATGCCGATCGCGATGTCGTTCATGCCGCTTCCTTTCGCCGAAACAAAAGCCCGCGCGGATTTCTCCGCGCGGGCTGATGGATGTGTCAGGCCGCGAGACGCGGCCCGAAGATCACTTCTTCTCGGTGCTGGCCTTCTTGAGGGCCGCGCCGAGGATGTCGCCAAGCGAGGCGCCGGAGTCGGACGAGCCGAACTGAGCGATCGCTTCCTTCTCTTCGGCCATTTCCAGCGCCTTGATCGACACCTGGATCTTGCGAGCCTTCTTGTCGAACAGGATGACGCGGGCATCGACCTTCTCGCCAGCCGCGAAGCGCTCGGGGCGCTGCTCGGAGCGCTCGCGTGCGATTTCGGCGCGCTTGATGAAGGTGGTCATGTCGGTGCCGGTGATCTTGACGTCGAGACCGGCTTCCTTGACCTCGATCACCTCACAGGTGACGACCTGGCCCTTCTTGAACTCGCCGGCATCCACGAAGGGATCGCCGCCAAGCTGCTTCAGGCCGAGCGAGATGCGCTCCTTCTCGACGTCCACATCGAGAACGACAGCCTGAAGCATATCGCCCTTCTTGTATTCTTCGATGACCTGCTCGCCCGGACGGTTCCAGTCGAGATCGGAGAGATGGATCATGCCGTCGATGTCGCCTTCGAGACCCAGGAAGAGACCGAACTCGGTCTTGTTCTTGACCTCGCCCTCGACCACCGAACCCGACGGGTGGGTCTCGGCGAAGACCTCCCACGGATTGCGCAGGGTCTGCTTGAGACCGAGCGAGATGCGGCGCTTGACCTGATCGACCTCGAGGATCGCGACGTCGACTTCCTGCGAGGTCGAGACGATCTTGCCGGGGTGGACGTTCTTCTTGGTCCACGACATCTCGGAGACGTGGATGAGGCCTTCGATGCCCGGCTCCACTTCGACGAACGCGCCGTAGTCCGTGATGTTGGTGACGCGGCCCTTGAGGCGCGCACCGACCGGATAACGGGCGGCGATGCCATCCMACGGATCGGCCAGCAGCTGCTTGATGCCAAGCGAGATGCGGTGCGTCTCCTGGTTGATCTTGATGATCTTGACCTTGACCGTCTGACCGATGGTTACGACCTCGGACGGATGGTTGACGCGGCGCCAGGCCATGTCGGTCACGTGCAGCAGGCCGTCGATGCCGCCGAGGTCAACGAACGCACCGTATTCGGTGATGTTCTTGACGACGCCGTCGATGACCTGACCCTCTTCGAGGCTGGCGACCAGCTCGGAACGGGCCTCGGCGCGGGTCTCTTCGAGAACCGTGCGGCGCGAAACGACGATGTTGCCGCGACGACGATCCATCTTGAGGATCTCGAACGGCTGCGGCTGGCCCATCAGCGGGCCGACGTCGCGGATCGGACGGATGTCGACCTGCGAACGCGGCAGGAAGGCGACGGCGCCGTCGAGGTCAACGGTGTAGCCACCCTTGACCGTGTTGAAGATCATGCCGGTGACCTTCTCGCGAGCCTCATAGGCCTTCTCGAGCTTGACCCAGCTTTCTTCGCGGCGAGCCTTGTCGCGCGAGATCACGGCTTCGCCGAGGGCGTTCTCGACCCGGTCGAGATAGACCTCGACCTCGTCGCCGACCTTGATGTCCTGGTCGCGGCCGGGGCCGGTGAATTCCTTGAGGGCGACGCGGCCTTCAGTCTTCAGGCCGACATCGATGATCGCCATATCTTTCTCGATGGCGACGACGATGCCCTTGATAACGGAACCTTCAAGCGCGTCGTTACGGGCGAAGGATTCCTCGAGCAGGGCGGCGAAGTCCTCGCGACCCGCGTGATAGCTTTCTACGGCTGACATGCATTCTCCTGACGCCGGTCGCGTATCCCGCGATAGCCGGCAAGCGCCGTTTGGGTTGGTGCTGCGGTCCGGACCGTCTCCGACGGCGCCTCATGGAGGCTGCCTCGCAGGGAGGCTGGCGGCGCTGAGCCGTCGAACATGATCCGTATCCGACGAGCTCGCTTCCAACACCAAACGGGAGCCAGCCTCAAAGGCCGCCCCCGGCTGTGATCGATCACGGCCCTTCGGACGAGGCGGATGTAGTCGATCAAGCGACGCACGGCAAGAGTTTTGCCCGTCAGCTGCTCGCAATCAGGTCGAAGCGCATGGCGCAGCGGCGCGCGATGGGAAGCCCGTGTATCTCTTCGCGCTCCAGGACCGCGCGGAGCCTTCCCTCGATCGCGCCGTCCTCGAGCGTCACGAAGCCGAGCCGGACATAGAAGCGTTCATTCCAGGCAAGAGCCCGGAAGGTGGTGAGTGTGAGGGCCCGCAGCCCACTTGCCCTGGCATGGCCGATGGCTGCGCCAACCAGGTGAGTGCCGATGCCCCTGCCCTGGCGGTCTGCACGGACCGCCAGCTCCCAGACATGCAATTCGGTGTCGATCCGCTCGGCACTGAGGAAKCCGACGACCTCGCCTGTCACGTCAAGAGCAACCCAACTCGTGCCAGCGACGATGCTGACGAGATGGGGCTCGGCCGACATCACGGCATCGTCCGCGATCCAGGCCAGGTCTGGTACGGTTCGGAAAATCTGGCCGGCGGAACGCTCGACCTCCGGAAGGCGGCCGGCGTCCTGCGGCACGGCGAGGCGGATCGTGATTTCGGCCATGTCACATCCAGTCATTCATCGCTCCGCAGCACTCGGCAATCGCGTTGGACATACTCCGATGACCGATGGGGGTTCCAGTCCACGCGGCGACGGGATAGGGCGAACCGGCGGTGAGGACACCGCGGGAGTTGGGGCAGTGAATCATGACGACCGGCGAACGGCCAGGCCGACGCACTATACCGGCGGATGCCTTTGCGGCTCGATCCGCTTCGAGGCCAAGGGCCCGGCCGAGAAGCCGCACACCTGCTCCTGCACCCTATGCCAGCGCCATACCGGAGCACTGACAGTCGCCTGGGTCGAGTTCGCCAGGGACGCAATCGCCTGGACCGGCCCCGGCGGGGCACCGTCGCTCTTCCGTTCGTCGGACTATTCGAGCCGGGCCTTCTGCCCGGCCTGTGGAAGCAGCATCGGCGCAGTCGATGACGATCCCGTCATGGCGCTGCTCCTCGGCTGTTTCGACAAGCCGCTCTCGGCGGAGCTGATGCCGACCTCCCACAGCTATCGCGACGGGCGGCCCGGATGGTGGCATGTGGAGGAAACAAAACGGGACGTCGGCGCTCCCTAGGTCCTTACAACTCGGCGCCCGGCCCCGCTTCCCCAGAGTTGCTCTTCATGCCACCTTGCGCGCCGCGCTGTCCGGCGCTGAGGAGAAATTCATGGGCTGGATCGTTCTCGGGCTCCTTGCGGCCGCTGCCATCTATCTTGTCATGACCTATAACGGGCTCGTTGCGATGCGGCAGCGGGTCAACCAGGCCTTCGCCGATATCGACGTCCAGCTGAAGCAGCGCCACGATCTGATCCCGAACCTTGTCGAGACCGTAAAGGGTTACGCCTCGCATGAGCGCGAGACCTTCGACGCGGTCGTCAAGGCACGCAACGCGGCCCTGTCGGCCCAAGGCCCGCAAGCGCAGGCAGCCGCGGAACAGCAGCTATCCGGCGCGCTGGGCCGCCTGCTCGCTCTTTCCGAGGCCTATCCCGACCTCAAGGCAAGCGCCAATTTCCAGCAGCTCCAGAGCGAACTCAGCAATGTCGAGGACAAGCTCGCGGCGGCGCGGCGCTTCTTCAATAACGCCGTCGGCGAGTTCAACGCTGCGATCCAGGCTTTTCCGGCCGTGTTCTTCGCGCCGCAGATGGGTTTCACCCCGCGGGAGTTCTTCGATGTCGGCGAGCAAGCACGCGCGCAGCTCGATGTCGCCCCCACTGTGAAGTTCTGACCGGCTCGAGAGCGGCAACGGAGCGGCGCCATGCCGGGTCAGGCCTTCGGGCTCTATACCCATATGCGCAACAACCGGATCCGGTCGGGTTTCCTGATCGCCGGGCTGTTCCTGCTGGTCTATCTGACAAGCTACGGCCTGATCCTGATTGCCTATGGCTATGGTGGGGTCGCGCGCGGACAGAGCGTCTATTCAGAGACGATCCACCTGTTCTGGTCCTGGTTTCCGTTCATCACGCTCGCGGCCACGGCCTGGGTCTTCATCGGCTTCAAGATCAATGTCGGGCTGATCGGCGCGGTCACCGGCGCCAAAGGCGTGACGCGGGAACAGAACCCCAAGCTCTACCGGATGCTGGAGAACCTCTGCATCTCGCGGGGGCTCACCGTGCCCAAGCTCTCGATCGTTGAAAGCGAAGCCCTCAATGCCTTCGCCAGCGGCGTCAACGACAAGCAGTTCACCGTCACGGTCACGACCGGCCTGATCCAGACCCTCACGGATGATGAGATCGAGGCCGTTCTTGCGCATGAGCTGACCCATATCCGCAATGGCGACGTCCGGATGATGATCATCGCCGTGGTGATCGCAGGCGTGATTTCGCTCATCGGCGAGATCATCTTCCGCAGCGTGGGGCGCGTGCGGGTCTCGTCCAACGATGACAAGAAGGGCAACGGCGTCGCCATCCTGCTCGGCGTCGCAATCATCGCAATCTCCTGGCTGCTCGCCGTGGTGATCCGCCTGTCTCTGTCGCGTTCGCGCGAGTATCTGGCCGATGCCGGGGCGGTCGAACTGACCAAGAATCCGGACGCGATGATCTCCGCGCTGCTCAAGATCGCCGGGCGCGCCGATATCGACGGAGTGCCGTCGGGCGTCATGGACATGTGCTTCGAGAACGATCCCGACGATTTCGCCGACCTGTTCTCGACACATCCCTCGATCACCAAACGCGTGCAGGCACTCGTCGAGACGGCAGGCGGCCGGATGCCGGCGATGCCGCCGCATCCGCCCAKGATGTCAGAGCGTCAKGATCTGCCGACCATGGTCGGGACGGCGCGCGGTCCGTGGGGCGCCAGGCCGCAGGACTGACCCGCGGCAGCCTCGTGCTCAAGGCATCGGTCCGACAAGTGGATTGCAGTCCTTTGGAAAGCCGGTGCACACACAGAAGGTTGGTTCACCGGACCGGATACAGGATCCGGCCCCATGATCTAACACCCATCCCGGGCCCAGCGGAGGGCCTCCCCCAGCCGATCATCTCCCCAGAACAATTCGCCATCGCCAGTGACGAAGGCCGGAGCGCCGAAGATCCCGAGCGATTTCGCGAGTTCGGTCTCGGCCTTCAGCCTGCCCTTGACCTCCTCGCTTCGCGAGGCCGAGAACGCGGAGCCGGGATCCGCGCCAGCCTCCTTCAGCGCCGCGACCAGTACGGCTTCCTCGGCAATGTTTCGTCCCTCGCAGAACGCAGCCCTGAACAGCGCCTTCGAGAAGGCGGGCATCCAGCCCGCCTCGCGCCCTGCGAGCGCGACGCGCGCCGCGACGAGGGAATTCTGCGGAAACGGGTTGGGCCGGACAAGCTTGATGCCGGCACGGGCGGTCTGGCGCTCGAGATCGCGCCACATATAGCGGCCCTTGTTCGGGAACAGGTTGAAAGGTGACGTCGTCCAGCCCTGGCCGGCAAAGATCGGTCCAAGCAGGAAGGGCCGCCAACGCAGCGCCACTCCCGCTTCGTCTGCCACGGCTTCAGCCCGCAAGGCACTCAGAAAGGAATAGGGTGACGCGAACTCGTACCAGAAGTCGAGGACGGGACGATTCGGCATTCAGCCTCCAGGTCGGTCATCGGTTTGAGTCGCGCTCGGGAAGCTTCGACCTGTCGCGGCGCGACTGCAAGCACGCAGGACGCGTGTTGCACAATCGGCATCGTTGATACCGACCCATCACGGGATGACGTTTGATCGATCAGAAGGTTCCGATTGCGTCGTCCCGAGGGCTGCGATAGTGCGCCATTGAGCCGAAAACAGGGCCATCCACAGTCGAAGCGTCCCCGGCATGGAAACATGCCGTCAGAGCAGGAAGATCATCGATGTCCGACAAGCGCGTGAAGAAGGTCGTGCTCGCMTATTCCGGCGGCCTTGACACCTCGATCATCCTGAAATGGCTGCAAACCACCTATGAATGCGAGGTGGTGACCTTCACCGCCGATCTCGGCCAGGGCGAGGAGCTGGAGCCCGCTCGCCAGAAGGCGCTGCTGCTCGGCATCAAGCCCGAGAACATCCATATCGAGGACCTGCGCGAGGAATTCGTCCGCGACTACGTCTTCCCGATGTTCCGGGCCAATGCCGCCTATGAAGGCGTCTACCTGCTCGGCACCTCGATCGCTCGCCCGCTGATCGGCAAGAAGCTGATCGAGATCGCCGAGAGGGTCGGCGCGGACGCCATCTCTCATGGCGCAACCGGCAAGGGCAACGACCAGGTCCGCTTCGAACTCACCGCCTATGCGCTGAAGCCCGATGTCGTGGTGATCGCGCCCTGGCGCGAATGGGACCTGCGTTCGCGCGAGCAGCTCATCGCCTTCGCCGAACAGCACCAGATCCCGATCGCCAAGGACAAGCGCGGCGAAGCGCCCTTCTCGGTCGACGCCAACCTGCTGCACGCCTCCTCGGAAGGAAAGGTGCTGGAGGACCCGGCGCAGGAAGTGCCGGATTACGTCTACTCGCGCACGATCTCGCCCGAGGATGCGCCGGACAAGCCGACCTATATCACCATCGACTTCGCCAAGGGTGATGCGGTCGCCATCGACGGCGTCTCGCTTTCACCCGCCACGCTCCTGGCGAAATTGAACGATCTCGGCCGCGACAACGGCATCGGCCGCCTCGATCTCGTCGAGAACCGCTTCGTCGGCATGAAGTCGCGCGGCATGTATGAGACGCCCGGCGGCACGATCCTGCACGCGGCGCACCGGGCGATCGAGTCGATCACGCTCGACCGGGGCGCGGCCCATCTCAAGGACGAGATCATGCCGAAATATGCGGAGCTGATCTATAATGGCTTCTGGTTCTCGCCTGAGCGCGAGATGCTGCAGGCGCTGATCGACAAGAGCCAGGAATTCGTCGCCGGCCAGGTTCGCCTGAAGCTGTACAAGGGCGGCGTCCACGTTGTCGGCCGCTCCAGCCCCTATTCGCTCTACGACCAGGATCTGGTGACCTTCGAGGAGGGCGCAGTCGCCTATGATCACCGCGACGCGGCGGGCTTCATCCGCCTGAACGCGCTGCGCCTGCGGACACTCGGCCAGCGCAAGAAGAAGCTCGGTCTCTGATCGGGCTTGTCCCTCACGCGCTGCGGCGTTCACCGCTGCAGCGCGGACCGGACCGCGCGATGAAAGAGAACGGCTCGGTCGCGCGCGAAACCGATCAGGCTGGCTGAGCCCGATCAGAGCGAGGCGCCGATAGTCTTGATCAGTCAGCGGCCGGGCCGAGCGTCCCGGCCCTGATCAACGAGGCTTGCAACAGCGTCAGGTGCGCCAGCGCAAACGCTCGGGTGCCAGCGTGTTCTGAAATGCCACGCCCGTGCGCCGGGCCGCGGCATAGTCACGCTTCAGCCGGAAATACCATTGCGCCAGCCGGTCGGCCTGACCCATCAGCAGCATTGTCGGCTTGCGCTCGAGACCCTGCTGGGCAAGTTCCAGGATATCCTGGTCCTGACGCAGAAAGGCCCGGGCGGCCCAGCGGATCGGCAGGGCCAGCGGCACCAGTTGCGGCAGGTCGGAGAGCAGCACATTCGTCAGCAGCGTCCGCTTCGCATCGATCGGCGTCGCGAAGGTCGCGTTCACGATGGTACGGTTGCCCACGGTGATCCGCTCGATCCGTTGTCCCGGCAACAGGAAATCCACTTCGGTCTGCGGCCGGCCGAGCAACCGATAGCCCCTGGAGTTCGCCGCTGCCCTATGGGCCGTCATCCGGAAGCCAAATGGCAGAGGGGCGAAGTCCTTGGTCTTCTCCCGCGCCGTCGCGGTTGGCCGCCACCACCAGGAATTATGGACGTAGCCGACATGGCCAGGATCGATCAGGCTGAGCACGCATAGATCGTAGGAGGCCTCGACCAGCACGGAAACGGACACGCGGCACCGCGGTACGCGCTGCAGCATCAGCTCGGGAACCGGCGGGGCCTCGGCCGGCTGCGAGCCCAGATAGACCCAGATGATGCCGTCCGCCTCTCGCACCGGAAAGCCCTGGACCCTGACCTGTCCGGGATCCGTCGCATCATCATGAACCAGGGTCGGCATTGCCAGGCACTGTCCGTCCGTGCCGAAGCGCCAGCCATGGAAGGGACATGTGAGAGCCACCCCGTCGAATTGTCCTTGCGATAGCGGCGCGCCCCGATGCGGGCAACGATCACGCAAAGCGAAGACTTCACCGCTGCGCCTGCGACCGATCACGATCTGTTCGCCAAGGATCGTCACGCTCTCGCGGGCGCCGGGAGCAAGTCGTCCCTTGCTCTTGGCGCAGTACCAGGCTTCGCGTGGCGGCTCGCGAAACTCGCTGGCCGCCGGCACCGCCTGCGCCACAGCATCGATCGGCGGGATCACTGAAACTGTCATTCGGGACCTTGGGTATCCTATGCCGCGCCGAAGGCTGGCGGCTCAGGCTCAAGGTCGACCTGGGGATTGCCGGTGCATTGCAGGCTGGTCTCGAAACGCACTGTCGCGCTCGGGGTGCCGGTTCGGATGCTCCCAAGGGCACTCGCGCCGGCGCAGCTAGAGCATCGGCCCAAAAAGTGGATTGCGGTTTTCGGGAAAAGCCGATGCAAGCACAGGTGACCTAGGCCGCGCAGATGAAGTGGCCGAGCTTCGTCACGGCTTGTCGACGATCCAGGTATGGGGCCGATCGCTGCCCTGCGCGAGCTCCTCGTGCCAATCACCCCGGGCATCCTGATAGACGATGCCGTCGGTGACGCCTGGTCGCTTCTGGCGGGCAGCGGCCTTGTTGGCCGCCTTGAGCGCGGCGTCATGCGACCGGAAGGTCTCGGATAGCGCACCGCCGACCTTGTAGGCCCAGCCGCCATCGTGCTCGACGATCTCGTACTTCACCATGACCATGGCCGTCCTCCGAGGATCACAAGCGGAACCGCCGGACGCCCCTCGGGTTCCACCGCCTCGAAGATAGTCCGAGCCGGCCCGATGATGAAGACCCAAATCGGCTTCGGCTACTCGCCGTTACCGCTATCAGCCGCGCGCAAACCTTCGAGCACCGGCATCGAGGTGACGTGATAGCCGGCATCGACATGATGAACGTCGCMGGTCACGCCGCCCGACAGATCMGAGAGGTAGTACAACGCCGAGCCACCGATCTCCTCGAGCGTCACCGACTTGCGCAAGGGCGAATTGGCCCGCTGCCATGAATACATGGCGCGCGCATCCGAAATGCCGGCGCCGGCAAGCGTGCGCACCGGCCCGGGCGAGAGTGCGTTGACGCGGATGCCGCGCGGACCGAAATCGGCGGCGAGATAGCGCATGCTCGCCTCGAGCGCCGCCTTGGCCACACCCATCACATTGTAGTTCGGCATCACCCGCGTCGATCCGCCATAGGTCAGCGTGATCATGCTGCCGCCTCTGGGCATGCGCTCGGCGGCGCGCTTGGCGGCTTCCGTGAAGGAGAAGCAGGAGATCACCATGGTGCGCGAGAAATTCTCGCGGCTGGTGTCGGCATAGAGGCCCTTGAGCTCGTTCTTGTCGGAGAAGCCGATGGCGTGAACGATGAAATCGAGCGTGTTGCGCTCGGGATCCCCACCCCAGGCCTCGTCGATCGCAGCGAAGGCGCCATCGACGCTTGCGATATCCTCGACATCGCAAGGCAGGACCAGCTTCGATCCGATGCTCTCCGCCAGCGGCTTCACGCGCTTGCCGAGCGCTTCGCCCTGATAGGTGAAGGCCATCTCGGCGCCATGGGCGTGGAGGGTCCGCGCAATGCCCCAGGCGATGGAATTCTGGTTGGCGACGCCCATGACGAGGCCGCGCTTGTTATGCATCAAGGKGAGCATGGGATGACTCTATTCGGGTCTTGGAAGGGTACTTAAGCAACAGGAAGTAAGACTGGATCAGGCGGGTAGGCTTGGCTCTTGCTACAGATGCTTGGCGATGGCTGCGGCCGTCGCCTTGGATGATGCCAGCGGCACGATCTCGAAGTGCGCGAGATCGCTCCATTCCAGCACCCATTCCTGCAGCACCGCGACATCGTCGCATTCCATCACCTGGAAGCAACGCGCCAGGTCTGCCTGGATCCAGCTGTCCACATAGCGCAGGCCATCGGGCATCATGCGGCCACGCTCGTGGAAGCGACGATAGATGTCCTTCACCCGCGCCTGGTCGAAATGCTCGATGACCATGAACAGCATGGAGGCTCAGACCTCCAGCCGCTTCATCACGATGGTCGCATTCGTTCCGCCGAAGCCGAAGGAATTCGAGAGCACGCAACCAAGGCCGGCATTGTCGATGCGCTTGCGCACGATCGGCATGTCGGCAAAGGCGGGATCGAGCTCCTCGATATGGGCGCTTTCGCAAATGAAATCGTTGTTGAGCATCAGGAGCGAATAGATCGCCTCCTGAACGCCGGTCGCACCCAGCGAATGGCCGGTCAGCGACTTTGTCGCCGAGATCGGCGGGCTCTTCTCGCCGGCGCCGAAGACCTCGCGGATCGCCTCGATCTCCTTGGCATCGCCGACCGGGGTCGAGGTGCCGTGAGGGTTGATGTAGTCGACCTTGGCCTTCACGCCCTGCAGAGCCATCCTCATGCAGCGCACCGCGCCCTCACCGGAGGGGGCCACCATGTMGTAACCGTCCGACGTCGCGCCATAGCCGACGATCTCGCCATAGATGCGTGCGCCGCGCGCCTTGGCGTGTTCCAGTTCCTCAAGCACCACCACGCCGGCCCCGCCGGCGATGACGAAGCCGTCGCGCCTGACGTCATAGGCGCGCGACGCCCGTGACGGCGTCTCGTTGAAATTGGTCGACATGGCGCCCATAGCGTCGAACAGGACGGAGAGCGTCCAGTCCAGTTCCTCGCAGCCACCAGCGAAGATCACATCCTGCTTGCCCCACTGGATCAGCTCATAGGCATTGCCGATGCAGTGGTTCGACGTCGCGCAGGCCGAGGAGATCGAGTAGTTCACGCCCTTGATCTTGAACCAGGTCGCAAGCGTAGCCGACGCGGTCGAGGACATGCCCTTGGGCACCGCAAACGGGCCGACCTTCTTCGACGATCCGCTTTCGCGGGCCTTGTCATAGGCGTCGATCAGGGCGCGGGTCGAGGGACCGCCCGAGCCCATGACGATGCCGGTCCGCTCATGGCTGATCTCGCCGGCCTCGAGGCCGGCATCCGCAATCGCCTGCTCCATGGCAACATGGTTCCAGGCGGAACCGCCGCCATGGAAGCGCATGGCGCGACGGTCGACCACGCTGGCGGCGTCGAGTGTCGGAGCGCCGCCGACGCGGCTGCGGAAACCATGTTCCGCAAATTCTGGCATGAAGGCGATGCCGGATTTGGCCTCGTGCAGCGAGGACAGCACTTCCTGCGTATTGTTGCCGATGGACGAGACAATGCCCATCCCTGTGACCACAACGCGTCTCATGCTCGTTTCTCCGGCTTTCTCGTCACGGACCGGACCTCGCGGAGGTCCGGTCTATCTTCTCAATCACGCGCAGATGGACCGCTCAGACGGCGAGCGCAAGGCCGGTGCGCGGTTTTACTCAGGCGCCTTCAGGCTTGAACAAGCCAACGCGCATATCTGAGACCGTATAGATTCGCTTGCCATCCGCCTCCAGCCAGCCGTCGGCGATGCCGAGCACAAGCTTGGACTTGAAGACCCGCTTGAATTCGACGCCGTAGACGACCTGCTTGACGCTGGGCAGGACCTGGTCCGCGAATTTCACCTCGCCGACGCCAAGTGCCCTGCCCCGGCCCGGCAGCCCGAGCCAGCCGAGGAAGAAGCCGGTGAGCTGCCAGAGCGCATCGAGCCCGAGGCAGCCCGGCATCACCGGATCGCCCTTGAAATGGCAATCGAAGAACCAAAGATCCGGCCGGACATCGAATTCGGCGCGCACGAAGCCCTTGCCATGAGGACCACCATTCTCGGCGATCTCGGTGATGCGATCGAACATCAGCATCGGCGGCAGCGGCAACTGCGCATTACCAGGTCCGAAAAGTTCCCCGCGACCGCAGCTGAGGATCTCCTCGTAGCTGAATGACGACTGACGCTCCATACTGCCCCGCTCCGTATCGACCGTTTGGCCAAGCCCTATCCGGCATTGGCGATGGTCATGTGCTCTCGGAGCCGTGCGTAACACGGGCCTGCGCCGAAACGAAAGGGCGCAACCCGGGTCTTCCGCCCGAAAGATCGGCGATCACAGGCTGCACAAGCCTTGCCAGGCCGTCATGGCGGCCACCAGAACAAGCAACGCACCGACCGCACGACCAACCAGCATGGTTGCCTGGCGGTTGCCCGCAAGCACGGTGCGGCTGCCTGCCGCAGCGAGTGCGAGCGAGCCGTAGACCGCAAACTGCGTCCCGGCGATGATCAGACTCAGGATCGCGGCCTGCAACCAGATCGCGCCCGCCTCCGGCCTCAGGAACTGCGGGAAGACGGCCAGCATGAAGAGATAGGCTTTCGGATTCAGCAGATTGGTCAAGGCCCCCTGCCGGAACGCTGTCCAGCTATTGCAACGCCGCGTCTCCAGGACCGGCGCGAAGGATGCGCCTCCGCGCAGCAATGCAAGGCCGATCCAGGCGATATAGGCCGAGCCCAGCAGCAGCATGACGTCGAAGGCCATCGGCACGAGCCGAAGCACCGCACTCACGCCCAGGACACCCACCACGACATGGCAGATGCCGGCCGCGATCACTCCCGCCGTCGCATAGAGGCCAGAGCGGCGCCCACCGGCGAGCGCGTTCGCCAGCACGAAAGCCATATCCATGCCCGGCACGATGACGATACCGAAAACCAGACTGAAGAAGAGCCAGAGATGTACGGTCTCGGACATGGCAGCCTCCGAACCATCAGCCGCGATCATGCGTGGAGAGGCACCCGAATCCTGTCAGGAGGCTGGCGGAAGCTTGCGAGGGCGAAAGCAAGGCCTTACATCTCATCTAAACTAGGCGCCGCATCATCGCGGCACGCCGATCACTGCAAACCAGAAGGACCGAGCCTGCGCATGAGCGATCTGATCTCCCAGAACCAGGGCTACGGATCGAGCGATCGGCAGGGCTGTCCGTTCCATGACGTACGCCAGCGGCTGCGCCGCGTCGGGCTTCGTCCGACACGGCAGCGCGTTTCGCTCGGTTGGCTGCTGTTCGCCAAGGGCGACCGGCACGTCAACGCCGAGATGCTCTATGAGGAAGCGATGAAGGCGCGCGTGCCGGTGTCGCTTGCGACCGTCTACAATACGCTGCACCAGTTTACCCAGGCCGGCCTGCTGCGCGAGCTCGCAATCGACGGCGCCAAGACCTTTTTCGACACAGACAATAGCGACCACCATCATTTCGTGGTCGATGGCGAGAATACGGTGATCGATATTCCAGCCTCGGCGGTCGACGTCGCTGCTCTGCCGGAGCCTCCGACAGGTTACGAAATCGCTCGCGTCGATGTCGTCGTGCGTTTGCGCAAGATCGCCGGCTGACGCAACGCGTCCAGCCTTCACTCACAGGATGCCTATGCTGCGAGCCCTCTGCGCGGGCATTGTTGCGTCGCCAGGAGACCATGCGTGACCAATGAGCCGAGCAAGGCCCTGATCTCCCGCCGCAGTCTGACCGGCCTCGTGGCCCTGGCGCTGGTCACTCCCGCCGGAAGCGCGATCGCCTCGCCGATGACATTGCGTGGAACGGTGTTCTTCCGCGAGCGCATCGCGCTGCCACGGACGGCGATCGTCGAGGTCCGCCTGCTCGATGTCTCGCTGGCCGACGCGCCCGCCAAGACGATTGCCGAGACACGCCTTCGGGCGCGCCGCAATCCGATCCGTTACACGCTGCGTTTCGACCGCGCGCTGATCGAGCCGCGCTGGACCTATGCCCTGCAGGCGCGCATCACCGACGGCGAGCGCCTGCTGTTCATCAACACGACCCGCCACACCGTCTTCGACGGCGGCCGCAACGACACGACGATCCGGGTCGAACATGTCGCCCGCGACCAGGCTGAAGCGCCGCGACCAGCCACGCCGGTCGGGCGCTGGCTCGCCGAGGATATTCGCAGCGGCGGCGTGATGGACCGGCTGCAATCGGTGCTTGAGCTCGCGGCGGACGGCAAGGTCAGTGGCACGGGCGGCTGCAACCGCATGAGCGGCAGCGCTAAGATCAGCGGGCCCCAGATCGCCTTCGGCCCGCTCGCCTCCACGCGCATGGCCTGCACGCCGGCTGCGATGAATCAGGAAAGCAAGTTCTTCGCAGCGCTGGAAGCCGCTCGCGGCTGGCGCATCGACCAGCGCCAGGACAAGCTCGTCCTGCTGGATGCGGGCGGCTCGCCGATCATGCGTCTCGCCAGGATGTAGCGCGTAAAGGGATCAGTCGACCTTCTCGTTCGGGTAGACCCCCCAGAGACGCTCCTGCTTGATATAGCCGTTCATCTTGGCGACGCCGACGCGGCACCAGGAATTCGCGCAGTTCACCACATTGACGATCACGCCMGGCTGCAGACGGGCGGTCACGGCCGATCCGGCGTCGGCGTTCGCATGGAGCGTGAAGACCTCGTCCTTGACCTTCGACCAGGGGGCGACAAGGGCCGTGCGCCGCCCCGAGAGCAGGCTGTGAAGCACCCAGCCCTCCGAGCCGTCGGCATCGCGCACGCGGCGCCAGGTCTCGAATTCGGCGGTGATCTCGACGGGCAGACCCGCACGCTGGAACACCCAGCTCGTGCGATGCTCCTTGGAGGGGCCTTCGCGCAGATTGACCCGGTCCGACTTCAGACTGACATAGCGCGGGATCGGCAGCCCGGTCACGGAACCGGCCGTCATGTCCTGGGCGAGAACAGCCGAGCCTGAGCCGAGATTTGCAAGCATTGCCGCCGCCAAAACCAGGCTCCGCATCATCAGACCGCTCATCCGCACCATCTCCGCATCATGTTCGTGCTCCGCCATGGTCCGGGTACCCGGCGAAGGGTCATGTTGTCATCCGACGCGCCGCCTTCTAGACACGAACCAGCGCGTGAACACGTCGTTCTCATTCCTGATACGCCTTAGTTAATGGCGGGTTGAGGCGGAACGGCGGCGTTGTCGCAGGGCTGCGGGGAGAGGAGCCGTCAATGACGAAGAAGAAGCCGCTGGTCGTGGTCACACGCAAGCTGCCGGCCGTCGTCGAAACGCGCATGCGCGAGCTGTTCGACGCCCGTCTCAATATCGATGACGCCCCGATGAGCCAGGCTGCGCTGGTCGAGGCGGTCAAGACCGCTGACGTGCTGGTTCCGACCGTGACCGACCGGATCGATGCCGGGATCATCGCCCAGGCTGGCGATCAGTTGCGCCTGATCGCCAATTTCGGCAATGGCGTCGACAATATCGATGTCGCCAGCGCCGTGCAGCGCGGCATCACCGTGACTAACACGCCAGGCGTGTTGACCGACGACACGGCCGACATGACGATCGCCCTCATCCTGGCCGTGGCGCGACGGATTTCGGAGGGCGCCCGCATCATCTCGGACGACGAGTGGGGCGGCTGGTCGCCGACCTGGATGCTGGGCCGGCGCATCACCGGCAAGCGCCTCGGCATTGTCGGCATGGGCCGGATCGGCCAGGCGGTGGCGAAGCGGGCCGCGGCCTTCGGCCTCTCGATCCATTATCACAACCGCCGGCGCGTCGATGCGCGCATCGAGGAGGCACTCGACGCGACCTACTGGGATTCGCTCGACCAGATGCTGGCGCGGATGGATATCGTCTCGATCAACTGCCCGCACACACCGGCGACCTATCACCTGCTCTCGGCCCGCCGTCTGAAGCTGATGAAGCCCGACGCCATCCTTGTGAACACGGCGCGCGGCGAAATCGTCGACGAGACGGCGCTTGCGCGCATGCTGGAAGCGGGAGAACTTTCCGGCGCCGGTCTCGACGTGTTCGAGCACGAGCCCGCCGTGAACCCGCGCCTGCTCAAGCTGGCCCGCAGCCACAAGATCGTCGTGCTGCCCCATATGGGTTCGGCAACGCATGAAGGCCGGGCCGATATGGGTGAGAAGGTCATCGTCAACATCAAGACCTTCATGGATGGTCACAAGCCGCCGGACCGCGTGCTGCCGAGCATGCTGTAGGCGACGGCCCGATCGGGCCAGAACAGCTCCCCAGGATCCGCTTGGTCCACCCAATTGAAGGCAAGGTCAGGCTGCAGCAGCTCGCTCAGCCGGAGGAAGCCGGCATTCCGACAGGCTGGCGAGATCGTCGAGATCGGCCGCGTGCTTGCGTCCCCAGTCGCATAGGGACCGGATGATCGGCTCCAGGCTGTGCCCGAGTGCGGTCACGGAATAATCGACGCGCGGCGGCACTTGCTGAAGGATCTCGCGATGGACGAGCCCATGCTCTTCCATCTCGCGCAATTGCTGGATCAGGACCTTCTGGCTGATCCGCGGCATCTGCTTCTTCAACTCCGTGAGACGCCTCGGCTGATCGAAGAGCTGGTAGAGGATGATCGCCTTCCAGCGTCCCGCAATCACCTTCAGCGCGCGCTCGACCGGCTGTACCGGCAGGCGCTTCATCGGATCGGCCATGGTTACCTTCCGGTCTGTAAGAGACAAATCGGTGTGTAGTCGTTGGACCGCATCATAGCCCAGAACGCCCGGCAGGATCATTCACTGTCGCGAGGCGCCCATGAAGGCCATCCAGATCAGCCGCTTCGGCGGCCCCGATATGCTCATACCCACCGACGTCGCGAAGCCGCTCCCCCGCCCCGGCGAGGTGCTGATCCGCGTCCGCGCAGCCGGGGTCAACTTCTTCGAGACGCTACAGAGGCAGGATCGCTATGGCGCGACGCCCGTTCTGCCCATGATCCCCGGCGTCGAGATCGCCGGCACGATCGAGACTCTCGGCGAAGGGGCCTCCGGCTTTCAGCGCGGCGATCGGGTCGCCGTCCCGCTCTTCGCGGCCGGCATCTTCTCAGGCGGCTACGCTGAATATGTCGCAGCCGATGCGGCTCACGTCGTTGCGCTCCCCCCGGGCCTTCCGTTTGAGACAGCCGCGGCCCTGATGGTGCAGGGCCTGACAGCCCTCCATCTCTTTCGACAGGCACAGCCTGCGGGCAAGACAGTCCTGATCAATGCCGCAGCAGGGGGCGTCGGCAGCCTGCTCGTGCAGATGGCCAAACATGCAGGAGCGAAGCGTGTCATCGCGGCAGCAAGCTCGCAGGACAAGCTCGCCCTCACCCGGGACCTCGGGGCCGATGCGGGCGTCGATTACACGCAACCCAATTGGGGTGTTCAGGTCCAGGCCGCGACCGGCGGCGCGGGGCCCGACATCATCTACGAATCAGCGGGCGGAAAGATTGCAGTGACAAGTCTGGAGCTGCTCGCTCCCTCTGGCTGGATCGTCCTCTTCGGAGCGCTGAACACCCGGGATGCTGGACTGGACATGTCCCAGTTGCAGAAGCTCATCTCCAGCAATCAATTGCTTGCCGGTTTCAGCCTGCTGCCGCTACTGACCGCCGAGAACGTCAAAACCGACCTCGCCATGCTATTCGGCCTGGCCGAGCGTGGCGAGCTCACCGTGCTTTCCGGCGGCAGCTTTCCCCTGGAGCAGGCGGCCGCGGCGCATGAAGCATTGGAAAGCCGGCGTTCGGCCGGCAAGATCGTGCTGGTGCCCTGAGCGAAGCGAGGCCAAGAGCATGCCGCGAAAAGTGGCAACGGTTTTTCGCATAAAGCATGCTCTAAACTATGAGAGTCGATCACGCTGTGGAGCGTCAACAGGTTGTCCTCGTCGCGAGCGAGTCTGCTGATGGGGGTATTGGCCTGGATTCCGCCGTGGGGGCGATGCCAATTGTAATGATGGAGCCAGCGCGGCAGCTCTTCGGCTCTGCGCTCTGAGTGGGGATAGGGTCTGGCATAGGCCCATTCGCGTAGCGCCGTCTGGATGAAGCGTTCGGCCTTGCCGTTGGTCCTGGGCGTGTAGGGCCTGGTCCTGATCTGGCGCAGGCCGAGCTCGCGGCAGGCGTGGCGGAAGGCATGGGCTTTGTAGCAGGGGCCGTTGTCGGTCATGACGCGCGCGACGGAGACGCCGAGGCCTTTGTAATAGGCGAC